>JAGKVE010000079.1 GCA_021152555.1 Bacteroidia bacterium
GGAATTGGCATCCAGTGGGTGACCTCTGAGATATATTGCTCGGTTATCGGATTTACCCATCCATTTTTCTCTATTCTTGCTACCATTGGAATAAATCTGGAAAATGGATTCCTTTTCGCTATGCAGACCACATATCCTCCATTATCCGGCAACCTGTCATCAACCGAAATCCACTCCTGCACCGTTACACCACTGTCAAGCAGATAATCCGCAACAGCTTCTATCGGGTCTACTAATTCATGCGGAAATATTGGTTTTCTCAGAATCTCAATCAGCTTTTCCCTAACATCCATTGTTATGCCTCCTTTACTTTGCGTAAATTTCAAAACTGCTTAATGCTGCACCTGCGGTCATTGTACTACGGCTAAACAACCGCAAATAGCCACAAGGCAAACAGTCAATGCTCCATCCTTTCGGCTCGATACGGTTTGGCAATTCTCCGAGTCGCCAATTTCCATATCCACCAATTCCGTCAAGGTTCAATACATCGGAGCAGCCGGAAAGTCTACAAATCGGCTCGCCATCTTTGCTAACCGCCACAAAGTCCATACACATCCATCCACTGTCATGTGCATAATCCAGCGGGATAATAACCAACGAGCTAAATTCTCCAATATCTCTTGACCATCCGCCTCTTTCTGGCACTTTCTTGAAATCTTCCTTTGTCATGTCAAAAACATTCATTCTTCCTTTGCCTCCATTTCATTTTTCTTTTACATCTTCCAATCGGCAATACACAAGACTGTTTGCTTTAGGCTCTTTCAAAATCGCCGTGTGTTTTATTTTCCCGTCCGGCTGGAATTTCAACTCATACGCATACGGCTGATAGGCAATGTATTCATATTCAACAAGCACGCCGCCTTTCATTGCCTGACGCTGGCATAGTTCAAGATATAATTTGCGTTCCATGATGCACCTCCATTTCTTTAATTTGTTCCCCATCATTCCCTCTAAGCATTAAAAACAGGGAATGCCGCAAACAGTTGAAATATAAGGTGAAATATAAGGGTTTTTTAGATTCATTCCCCCTATTCCCCCTATTCCCTATAAAAAATATTTCTCACACGCGATAAAAATATATGCTTTTATCTCTCACGCGTGTGTGTTCTGTATATAAGGGGTATCTAAAAAAGGGGGAATGAGGGGGAATGGGGGAAGGAAAAGACGTCAAAGCGGGAGTTCATCGTCGTAAATTGTAGTTACTTCAGCAGGCTGTTTCTCTTTCTTTACACAAACAGTGTTGACTGAGCCGCCAAGAATCCACGCTTTTTTAGTCCTCTTGTTTTTGTCTGTGTCGATATACCCCATTCGTTTCGCCCAAGCGAGGAACGCCGTCGAGTTAAACCCGGCGTTTGCCATCTCACGGTCAAATACGGACTTGATAAAGTAGATGCAATCGTCCTCTTTCTTGCCCCATACTTCGCCTTGATAGTCTCCAAATTCGTTCGCCTTGAATCGGTTTGGGTTACGCTCTGCGAGTTCGTATACAAACTCTAATGCCCGCTGATTTACATTGACTTCTGCTTTCTTCGTCATGATTTTCTCCAAATCGGCAACTGTTAGGTTGTTTCCGTCCTTGAAAATCAATTCCGTTGCGATAGCGTCAGCGGCAAGAATAGCGGACGCAGATGCAGCTTGCTTGTCTGTGCTGTCCGATTTGAGCAGTTCACGATAGTATTCTTTCTGAATTGCGTTTACAGCATCAAACATACCGTCTTGCTGTAAAAACTCAACAAACTCTCTGCCTGCAAATCCGTAATTTGACGATATAACAGCGCAGATTCCAACAAGATCAGAATATACCTTTTCATCGCACTCAAATTCAATAACGCGGTTTACTGCGCCGCCACCGCTACTTGAATTGCTGATCGGGTGTTCACCGTTCGTTATAATGCAGTTCCTCCATGTGTTCATGCGCTGCAAGCCGCCTGTTTTTGCTCCTCGCGTCCTACCTACACCCTCAGTAAGCTGATAAATAATGCGGTCAAAATCACGAATACCGGAGCTTGACTGGATTTGCAGCTCATCAATGCACATCGGCAGGCTGTTTAGGAAAGCGGCAGTCATTTCTTGGCCGACAAGCGTACTGTTGAACGTGGTGCAATATTCACCGAGTTTAGGACACGCCCAAACGGACGCGGCAATCATCAAGCCGACTGTTTTGCCGGTCTCTGTTCCACCCCATGCATGAAGAAAAAACGGAAGTAAACCGCACGGCTCAAGAATCACGCTTGCAAATGATGCAGCAAGGAACAGTCTTCCGGGAGACTTTTCGCTTCGCAAATTCCGCATGACATTTACCCACGCTTCACGACTGCCGCTTGACTTCACAGCGCCAAAAATGTGCTTGAAGTTTGTTTCACCGTCAAAAACAAGGTCATCAACATAAGGGCTGAATCCGTGGTCGCTAATCCACCCAAGCCGCCCAACAGACTTCTGTTCCGGTATCAAGTCATAGTTGAGTTGCTCCATTTCGAGAAGATAGGTTGACAGTTGTTTTGCGTTTTCGCTGTTCACCATGATGCCGTTTGCCGCAAGCTGTAAGATGCCGCTGGACGATGCAAGCACAGACTTCTCGACAACGATCGAACGCCAAAACCGACCCTTTTTGTATGCAAGTTTCAATCGCTCCTCTCCGGAATCGACATTGCAAAGGCGCTGAATTGGCATGATCGGATGACGGCAAATCGTCTGCTCATAGCCGAACTTGTCATGAACAAATACGCCTGTTTCATCGCAAATGTACTCCCCGGAAAACAGTTCCATGTCCTGCCCGTCAAACTGAGTCGAGTTGGCAAGCATTACGCCGTTTTTCTGTGCCTGCATTTCTTGATATGCATCCCATAATGCGATGAAGCATTTTACTCCTACCGCTCCGGCTTTTGCTTTCATTTTCTGAACCATCTGCTTGAGCAGAAATTTGTTGTCCCTGTACTGATACAGGAAAGCATACGGTTCTTCCGTATCAATGAATTGCTCAGCAGTATATTCAGGGATTACGACTATCTCGTTTTTCATACTCATACCTCGCTATCTCGGCGCAGGACAGGTTATATTCTGCACCGACTATATTCTTTAATGCCTCAACAAAAAGCGGATGTAGCGGCTCTTCCGGCGTTTTAGGTGCATAATTGCGCTTGTTATCGTCCAGCCTTTTCCACTCGTCAAATGCCGCCCAGTAATCGCTTTCCAACCTTTCTTTCTCTGCTTTCCGTGCGTTCATTTCACGCTTTCGCATAAACGACTGTCTTTGCATTTCAAGTTGTTTCCTGCGATCCAGCTTTTCACCTATTGGCAGGCCAAGAGAAAAATCATCATTTATTTTAACAAGTGCATCTTTGAAAGATAACCCAAAATACAGCATAACAAAATCAATCACACTTCCGTGCGCGCCACAGCCAAAGCACGAAAAACCTCTATCTCCCGGATATGCTTTGAAACTGCCACTCTTTTCTGAATGTAGAGGGCATTTACAAAATCCAGCCCTGTCCAGCTCAAATCCATAGTGCAACATCATTTCTGGCATTGTCAATCTGCTTTTTATTTCGCTTGCGTAGTCCATAATCAAAACAACCTCATTTGTGTCCCGGGTGGATTGTTCAGCCATTCCCATCGAAATTGTCTGTCCATTGGTATCAATTCCGCATCTTCCAGAGCAAACCGCTTATCAAAGTCGTGTACTGTATGGCCATCTGCGTGAAATGTTACGGGGCTATCCAAATCCCACTTGAGCATCAAAGCCCAATATTCGGGGTAAATTTTACGCAAGAGCCGTAATTGGCCTACGCCTTGATTGTGGCAAAACCAGCAACCGCCCCTTGTAGCCGTAGTATATATGGGCGAAAGAAGGTCGTTTTCTTCGCACCATTTACGGCACATATCCTCTGTCCATCCAGCCTCAACCAAAGGGCTTATTTTCTCGTCCGTTAAATTGTGAAATCTGTTTGGCTCATCGGAAGCAATTCCAATATAGCAAATGTTTCCTTTGTTAATTTTCTTAAGAAGCCCAGTCTTTAGCCTGTCATTACACCAATTTCCCCTAACACATGGGAATCCGTAAATGCAATCTATTTCTTTCTTCTTGTTGAATCTGCGTTTATAGAACTGTTCTTCATAACTAACTTCGGAACTAATATGTTCAACTTCAATTCCATACCTGTCCTTTATAATTGCATCTGCTTTTTCCTTGAACTCTACCATTTCAGGAAAATCAGCATGAATTGTGTCTGTTGCCCACACCTCTACATGTACAATTCTGTCAAGTGGAAATCCTAATTCTTCAATAGCACCCAAGCAAGCAAGACTATCTTTGCCATAGGATAACGATAGAATGTGTTCCATTTTCACTCCTTTCTGTATGACAAATCCTCGCACATTCTGGTGGTAGCAGCACCAAAACATGCGAGGATCGTCGGTCGATGTGAAATTGTCAGCCAGCGAGGACTGCTACTCCACACCGACCCAGTAATTGCATTATAACACGACTGTGCGAGGAATGCATGCCAAGAAACGGAGTTAAAACAATATCATTGCGATTAGTCCAAAGATTCAACGCTCGGCGAATAACGCCAAGCTGCAACGGGCAAATGTGGCGCTCGTCTTTTTCTTCTCTCGCAGACGACGCTTGCAAAGTGTCAGACGGGTTGATGTCCATCCAAACGGGGCTTGCATAGCGCTGCCAAACTGCAACTGGGAATGTTTCATTTGTGTGAGTTACAGGCTCGGGATTTTCTCCCGGCTTTCTCATAGTTACAAGATAATCTGGAATGCCTTGCCGAGACATACAGCTATCTTTTTTGATCTGCTTATGCAACAGTCCGATAGCCTTTGTCCTTTGCATGGCTGTAACAGGGTCTTTCCAGATGCAGACCTGCGAGTGTAGAACAAATCCGGCATTTTCAAAAACCTTGATAAGCTCGCCACGAAAATCGCGTATGCCAATAATGCCGTCTCTTTCTTTTGAAAGTGGCAAATCCATACAATGAAAGCTAATTAATCTGCCGGGCATAATTACGCGGTACAGTTCGGAAACAATGAACATAAACTGCTCATAAAATTCCGATGTTGTTCGGCAGTTCCCCAAGTCTCTCTCGCTGTTTGAGTATGTGTAAAGGCTTGCAAAAGGCGGGGAAAAGATGGAATAGTGAATGCTATTATCCGGGATTCCTTTCAGAACTTCGCAACTGTCGCCATTATACAAAGCGTATCTGTCTGTAACGATTTGAGAAATTACATTGATGTTGTCAATAACCATTCTGGCACCTCCATTTTATCGCAAGCAATATAGCTTTCGCTCATTCTGACTGTGTGGTGGATTTCTGCGGAAAGAATATCCTTTGTAAATTTAACAAGTTCCGATGTCATGCGCTGCGCGTCTCTCTGTTTGCGCTCGATGTTATCTTTTACGCACCCCTCTGCATCGGAGATAATAATATATACATCAACAGGTTTTGTCTGCCCGAATCTCCAGCAACGACGAACAGCTTGATAATACGCTTCAAAGCTATCTGAAAGCCCGACAAAAATCATCTTGTTACACTGCTGCCAGTTCATGCCCCACCCTGCAATGCTGGGCTTGCTGACAAGAACCCTGTTAGTCCCGTCTGTAAATCCGTTCATTGCTGATTCTTTGTGATCGGCAGTATTTGAGCCTTTTACCTCAACGGCTCCATTTATAGCCGATGTAAGGGCTTCGCTTTCTGCGTTCAAGTCGCACCAAACAAGCACTTGCTCATCTGTCCCGTTTGCAATTTCTGCGGCAGCTTTTACACGGTCATTTAAGCTGTTTCTTCTTGCGGCTCTACGCTCATTTAGCGTTTGAGATGTTTCTGCAAGCAACATAAACTGCCCATCTCCGTCTATCAAATCGTTAGACTTAACTATGACTTCATTTACATTGAGCGGAGGAAGTATAAAAGAGCTGCCGTCATATCCCAAATCTGACGGATTAGTCAAGCAACACGCCCACGATGCTACCCATTCAAAAAACTTTCTTTCTGCGTGTCCTTTCAACCGCCACTTTGATGTGTTGCCGCCGTCATGGCAAAAGAATGTTGATAGCATTTCGGGCTGTGTCATGATGCCAAGAAAATGCGAGTGCGTCCCCAGTTCCATAAAGTCATTCGGCGACGGAGTAGCAGTACAGCACAGCTTATACGGAGTGTTCTTGAACTTGTCAGTCAGCAGCTTTCTTGTCGAGCTTGTTGAATCTTTAAGGATAGAGCTTTCGTCCAATACAATGCCGCAAAAAGCATCTGCGTCAAAGTGTTCTACCATCTCATAGTTTGTAATATTTACGCCGTCTTTCACATCTTCCTGTTTGCGGCATACTGTCACATCAACATCAAACTTTAATCCCTCTCGCTTTGTCTGTGTAGCAACCGCCAACGGCGCAAGAATTAAAACCGGCTTTCCCTCATGTTCAGATACTTCATGCGCCCATTGTAATTGCATGGCGGTTTTACCAAGTCCGCAGTCTGCAAAAATGGCAGCGCGTCCTTTCATCAACGCCCATCTGACTATATCATTCTGCCATTCAAACAGCTTTGGATTTGTTCTTGTCGGCTCAAATCCGCTGCTTTCTGTTTTTATTTCTTTGCTTTTCAAAAATTCTGCGTATTCCAATTCGTTGCACCTCCATTTTGTTAAACAAAAACCCACGCTTTCGTCAGGTATGGCGGCACCGTCAGAAAGCATGGGATTTCGTGTTGACAAGATATTCAGTTAACGCAGATAAGACGCCGCCAAACATCTCATCAACATGGACATTATAACACGCCAATATACAAAAAGTCAACCTATAATTTTGGATGGGGGTTATTTTTCCATAAATTCAATCAGCTTTTCAAGCATCAACCTCCATATTCGTCAAAATCTCTTTGGCTTCCCTGTAAAGAATCTCCCGGCAAAGTTTGGGAAACGTCTCAGCCTTGCAGAAAATAATGTGGGCGTTATATCGTGCCATCCATGCCGTCATAGACGCTACAAGGGCCTGTGGAGCCATTTTGGATTGATACCTATGATTGTATATTGCTTCCCAGCTTGCCCCCTCAACGATGATATACGCCTTTGCTCCGGCCTCTTTGATGCGCTCAAATTCCCGGATGAATCGGGCGCGGTTTTGGCAGAAGTTCCCGCACAGCTCCCCAATCGACATCTTGCGTTCGATCACACAGATATTTTCAAGGCTGAATGTCTCCCCGTTTGGCAGGACAAACTCTGCCGTATAATCCCCACTTTTTAGAGCCTGTATGCGATAGGGAACCCCGAAGGATTCCCATCGCTTTTTGGCGTCGGCTGTTGGGTGTTCGCGGCTATCAATTACGCAAACCATCGTGGACAATGTTTTTTCAAGGTCGAAGTTGTTCATTATTGTCTCCGAAAAATCACCGCCCCACCCCGCAATGGAGCAGGGCGGTTTTTCAATGTTAAATTAAAAAGGAAGGTCAGATTCAACGTCGTCCAAAGCGGAGAAATTGGATTCAGAGATATTTTTTGCTGTCTTGTTGATCATCTTGGGCTTTGGCATTTTGAAATTGTTTGTACGAACATCCTCTGCGGAAACAAAAGTACATGCTTCGGTGGTCATGCCGGTCTTGCCTTCCATTTCCCATTCACGGTCGCGGAACAGAACGCCAACCATCTTGCCCTTGAGTGCATTTTCATCCCATGCCCATCTGAACGATGGATTGCTTTCCTCAATCGCCCAGATAGCATTGCCGAAAGTCCGCTTCTGGCTGTCAAAATACTGGTTTCCTTCGTTAGGTACAGTCAGCCGGAAATTGCCCTTCCACTTCTTGTCCTCTCTGGTGTTCTCCTTATACTGCTTGCTGAAAAAGTCCTTGTATTCGCCATCGGCAATGTCAAAAGAAATAACCAGAACTTCGCCCCAGCTATATTCCTCAACTTTGGCGTTGAGAATCTTAGCCACATAGCCGCCAGCGGGCAACGGTTCACTTGCGCTCACGCTCTTCTTGATTTCCAGACCGTTAAATGCTTTCATTGTTTGTTTCCTCCATATTATCAATAAATTTTAGAGGGCAATTACTGCCCACATATTTACTTGGGTACTGACAGATTTCTCCGTTCAAACCGCATGTTTGATAGTTACGCCGGAAGTACCAGCATTGATAGCAACAAATATCTGCATCCCCTCTCTTATCAACGGGGAAAAACACGTCAACAGTTGCTTGACCGTGGATATAGGATGAAACGCCGCTTTCAAAGTCATGCACTTTCTTCACCGCCATCCATGCCCCAGAATTTCCGCGCTTCAGTATCGACAAACTTCAAATCGTTCTCAATTTCAAGGTCGAACATTTCTTCCGGACTTTTTGCAATATCGTTTGTTCCTCCCTGTGTCTTGAAATAATGCTTTGTCCCGTCGGTCATGCAATGCAGGCAGATTGTAAACATACCCTCAATGCAAACTTTCTCGTCCAGCAACTTTCCGATTGTCCGAACTTTGACCTCTCCATAATCATTGCTGATTTCGTGCATCAGGAAATAGACAAACACATCTTCCGGTAGTTGTTCTTTGACGAACAGAATCAAATCCCAAAATTCATCGCCAATCTGATTGAACAAGTCAAATGTTGAAGCGCCTTTTTTTGGTGTGCTGTGTCCTTCCATGAAGGTGCTTGTCTGCAAATAACCGGCGTCGTCAATTACCGCAACCTTGCACGGCATTTTCATCAACTGGTTTTTGATGGTATTGTAGTTTCTGCTTTTCAGCACATACTTGAATTGCTTTTGGAACGGCATCCGCTTTGAAATGACATTAACAAGCAGGATTTCGTCCTCTGCAAAGTTTTTCAAACTACGGCTTTTGCCCGATCCGGATTTTCCGTAGCAAAGAATCGGTTCTCCCATTGTTTGCCTCCTTCATTGATAAACATTTAATGCTCTTTTCTATTGGTCATCCAAAGCATACGGAAGTATGCGCTATTCGACAAGCCCAGTTCCTTTGCTTCACGTTCGATTTGTTCTTTTTCGTTCGGACTAACAGAGATAACAACCTGAGTGTCCTTTCTAACTCGCTTTCTGTCTGGTTCATACTTTCTTCCTGCCATTATTTCACCACCTTTCTATTGTTCAGCCACTCTGCATAGTTTTCTATTCCGATAGAACCATCATCCACCATAATGAAGCAGACGCACTTTTCCAAAAATCCAAACTTTTCTCCCAGCAGTTTAGCATTTGCAACTCGCCGCTTGTATGTTTCTACCATCAACTGATGGAACTCAACAGACGGATATTTAGGAATTTCATCACAATACAACAGATAACACATAACAAATGTGTCAAGATACTGTTCGTCTTTGTTCGCCTCGCAATACTCAAAGAATGTGTCATAGGTGATGGTTTCACGCAGGCACTTTTCGCACCATCCGTCATACAACTCGTCCTTGACACGGTAAATACACCGATGATAACAAAAATCAATGTTGTGGTGTCCATATTTGCCTCCTCTTTTAACTTATATGTTTGCCCTCGTAACCTCCGGGGCGGGCGTTGGCAGTCAATTGGTATGTGTAATAAGGTTATTGTCAAGGATTCTAAGCGTTGCATTCGGATATTTTTCTTGAAGTTTTTTCATTTCATCAACGGCTTCATCGTAAGTATTCTTTGCCTTATAATTGCTCCAATGTCCATTCGTTTTATTTCTGACCTGAACATATACCCTTTTACGATTTTTCATGTTGTTTTCTCCTTTCATTTTCCGGCCTGTTGCCTGTCCGTTATTCCCTTGCTGTGATTATACAATAACATACTCCCACCTGTTTGTCAACAACTATTTTTCAAAAATTCTAAAAAAGTTATAAATATTTTCCTTTACTTTTTGGGGTTGGTGTGGTAGAATAATGGTGTCCAGGATGGATAGATTATTGAGGAGGCAATAAAATGTATTACATAGCGAGTTGTTCGTTTGGCAAGGATAGCCTTGCAATGGTGCTACGGCTGATTGAGGAAAGCAGACCACTCGACGAGGTTGTTTTCTATGACACGGGAATGGAGTTTCAAGCCATTTATAATGTCCGTGATAGGCTGTTGCCGTTATTGGCTGAAAAGGGCATTAAATACACAGAGTTAAAACCCGATAGACCTTTTATGTATGATATGCTTGAAAAGCCAGTAGAAAGTAAGCAAAAGGGAAAGCACAACGGATATGGTTGGTGTGGAGGTGTTTGCCGTTGGGGAACAACTGCAAAGCAAAAGACATTAGACGAATATGCAGAGCAGAAAAACGCAATGGTTTATATTGGAATTGCTTACGATGAACCGAGCCGTTTGGAAAAGGAAATAAAAGCGTACAAACTGCATCCGTTGGTTGGTTGGCAAATGACAGAAAAAGATTGTTTGGATTATTGCTATTCTATGGGTTGGCATTGGGATGAAAGCGGAATTGACCTATATTCTATTCTTGACCGTGTATCTTGTTGGTGCTGTTGCAACAAAAACAAAAAGGAACTGTACAACATTTATCGGTATCTTCCGCAATATTGGGAACGGCTGAAAGGACTGCAAGGCAAGATTGACAGACCAATGAAAAAGTTTTGCAACAAAAAGTATGGCGAATACGGGAATGTCTTTGATATGGAAAAGGTTTTTGAAAAAATGTAATAAAAAAGGACAGCACCTTTTAACGGGTGCTGCCCTCTTTTTGTTATGCCTTTAGCTTTTTGATAACGCCAGCATATAGCCGTGGATTTATGACTTGCAAGGTCTCCATTAACTCCGCTATGATTTTCCATACTTTGTTGTATTCCATGCCGTTTGCGAGCTGGAAAAATTCCGTGTCGCTGTTATAGTTTACCGTGGTTTCGACTGGTTCCGGCTCTTCAGCGAAAGCACCAATACCCACATACGCTTGATGACGCGCTCAAGACGAGCCAGCGCCCCCTCATGGATAATATACGGCACATCTTTAGGCGTTTGGGCAATGACCTTTCTTTTCTCTTTACAGGTCTCGCAGTCCATGTTATCCCCCTAAATATACTTTGATAAGCAACGCAATAATGCCGCCGCAAATAGCACCAGTCAACCAGTTATTAAGCTTTTGCTGATATTCCAGCACGGCAAACCGAGTAGAATCGTTAGCAAGCTTTCTATCGACATCTGACTGGATATTGTTGCAATCGTCCTTGCGTACATAGATGTTGTCTAAGCGCTTGATATCTTCGTTGTCAATCATCTTACCTGTTATCCTTTCGCGGTATTCGCGCGGTTAATCATGGTTACGACTTCCTGCCGTGTGATAAGACCCTGCGGCGCGGTGCCGTCCGTAATGCCGGATTTTTTCGAATCTGCCCAGATCTGCGCCGCCCAGCCGGAAACAGGCTTTGTGCGCAAC
>JAGKVE010000080.1 GCA_021152555.1 Bacteroidia bacterium
AGGAATACTCGCCGGAGGGGTGGGGTGGGGTTTTTTCGTCCTGCACTTATATAACATTTATCGCCTTTCTCACCGTTGATGTTCGCCACAATGGTGGCTTTGTTGATGCTCATTGCCATTCCTCCGAAGATAAAATCCACCCCTCCGGCGAGTATTCCTCGTTCCCAATAGATAGATGCTCCCTGGTCTCCGTAGAGCACATCCTGCCGTCCGACGGCACGGCAATTCTTGAGGTGCGCGTTCTTAGCCGAGGAGGCAAAAGAGATGGCTGCAGCGCGTTCGCGGTATTTTTTTTTCTGCACCTCGGTGCTGCCTATGTGTTTGGGTCGTAGGGGCATGATTTTCTTTGGCCGTTCTTTGTCCGTCCAAGGCATGTCTGATTGACTGATGTCGATGAGCGAGTCGGCGGCTTCTCGGTCGCACACATAGAGATTGAAGGAGTTTTCGAAGATGATGTTCTCCGCGTAGAAATCCGGTGCCGTGACGAGCACGGATGCGTTCCACAGGCGAGTCCTGCTTCCTCCGTAATTGACGGTGTTCCCCATGGATTGGTATTGGTAACCGTGACCGTAGTACCATGTGAGCCGCACGGCGTTCTTGTCGCAGTCCACGCCGCCGTTCCGGAGCGCGATAGAGGGGCGTTTGGCGGCATTGATGAGCCGGAGACCGGGAATATCGATAGTCAGTTCTTCGCGGTATGTTCCGGGCTCAATGAGGATGGTTGTCTGTTCACCGCGGGACGCATATACGGCGCGAGCGCTATCCAAAGCGTCGTTGATAGTTTCGCCGGCATGCACATGTAGCACGAGAGACAATATGAAAAGTGTGAGGTTCATTAGCTTAGTTCGTTTATATAGTTCGTCAAATCGGGTGCAAAGGTACTGTTTTTTTGGGAAATATGCAAGAAAAAAATCAGAGATTTTTTAGAGTTATTTGCGATTTTTAATTCATAAAGTTCATTGTCCTTTGTCCTAATTTCTTTATAAAAGCGAATGATTTATTAATTTGCGGTGAATGATTTTAAGAATTAGTTGCCGAATATGAAGAAAGGTCTTTCTTTGCTTGTACAGACGGAAGAATGTTTGTAATTTTGCACTATATTCATTCTGCATATGTATCAATTAGGAATAGATATCGGTAGTACAACGATAAAGATGGCACTCGTCGCGTTCGACAATCGGTGTGCGACGGTCGATACCGCTCCGCTAAATCGACAAGCAACCGATGCCTCCGCTCTCCCCACCGGATGCACTTCGTTAGCACCCGTTGGGGACCCCGATGAGGGACCTCAAGTGATAGCGACGGCGTACGAGCGTCACAATGCGTCTCCGTCGGTAGTTGGAAGCAAGATGCTGAAGAAGATGCTTGCATCGGTAGTCGAAAGTCAAAAGTCGAAAGACCGTCCTTCGGACTCAAAGTTCAAAGGAGAGGAGAAAATCAGCGTGGCGATAACCGGTTCGGTGGGGATGGGTTATGCAACGAGACTGGGCGTGCCGTTTGTGCAGGAAGTGATTGCGGCGGCGGAAGTGGTGAAGCAGATGTACCCCGAGGTGCATACGTTGGTAGATATAGGCGGCGAGGACAGCAAGATGATTTTCTTCGAGCGGGGCCGTGTCCCGGACATGCGCATGAACGGTAACTGTGCAGGCGGTACGGGTGCTTTCATCGACCAGACGGCTACGTTGTTAGGTGTCGATGTGACGGAGATAAACGGTCTGGCCGCCAAGGCGGAACATGTGTATCCTATTGCGTCCCGCTGCGGTGTGTTCAGCAAGACGGACATACAGAACCTCATCTCGCGGTCGGTGAGCAAAGAAGACATCGCGGCATCGATGCTCAATGCGGTGTCGCTGCAGGTGGTAAGTGCGTTGGCGAGAGGGACAGAGATATTACCGAAAGTGCTGCTTTGCGGCGGGCCGTTTGCGTATATCCCGGAGTTGCGAAAAGCGATAGCTAAAAACCTAAAACCTACAAACCCCACCCAGACCCTCCCCTCAAGGGAGGGAGAAAAGTCGAAAGTCGAAAGTCAAAAGTCGAAAGACCAGAGGAATGATGGATTGAGCCGCTCGCAGAGCGAGCTAAATGATGGATTGATGAAAGACGAAAGTCAAAAGTCGAAAGACCGTCCTTCGGACTCAAAGCCAAATATTGCTGACTTTATCATAGTGCCGGAACATAGCCAGTTTGTGCCGGCTATCGGAACAGCCCTCGCGTTCGGCAAGAGGGTCGCAAAGGGCTATACCGCTCCGCTAAATAGCCAGTCGAATTCTGCCTCCGCTCTCCCCACCGGACGCGCTGCGTTAGCGTCCGTCGTGGGCCCCATTTTTACTATTGAAGAGGCGATGAGGTTGTTTGACGATAAAGGCGAATGGACGAATGGCGAAATGGCGAATACGCTGCCGCCGTTGTTCAAGAGCGAGGAGGAATACCAGGAGTGGCTAAGGACGAAGGACAGAGGTACGATGTACGAAGGATGTACGAAGGAGGCAGAAAGGACAAAGGCGGGGCGTTATTTCCTCGGCGTGGACAGCGGTAGCACAACGACGAAGATAGTGCTGTTGGACGCAGAAGGGAAGCTTGTTTACAAGGACTACTGCTATAACAACGGTAACTCATATGACGCTTTCTTAGGTGCTTTGCAGCGGATGCATGAGGCGTTAGGCGACGATGTGGAGATTGCCGGCAGTTGTTCGACGGGTTACGGCGAGCAGTTGTTGAAGACCGCTTTCCGCCTGGACTACGGCATTGTGGAGACGATGGCACATTTCACGGCGGCGAAAGCCATGCTGCCGGAGGTGTCGTTTGTGCTGGACATCGGCGGACAGGACATGAAAGCTATTTTTGTAGAGAACGGCTCCATCCGTCGCATTGAGATTAACGAGGCGTGCTCGTCCGGCTGCGGCAGTTTTATCATGACTTTTGCCAGACAGTTGGGGTATGAGGCAGGTGAGTTTGCGAAGATGGCCACCTTGGCGCAGCACCCTTATGACCTCGGAACGCGGTGCACGGTGTTCATGAACAGCAAGGTCAAGCAGGCGATGCGCGAGGGTGCCAAGATAGATGATATTGCCGCCGGATTCAGTTATTCGGTCATTAAGAACTGCCTGTACAAAGTGATGAAGTTGCAGTCGTTCGACGAGATGGGCGACCACATCATGGTACAGGGCGGGACGTTTAGAAACCACTCGGTGGTGAGGGCGTTGGAGTTGCTGACCGGCAAGGATGTGCAGTTCAGCCCGATACCTGAGTTAATGGGCGCGTACGGCTGCGCATTGTATGCAAAAAAAAGAAGGGATTTAGAGGAGCATTAGCAGAGCGCCCCAAGGCGGCTTGCGTGAGAGGTAATACATCGTCGTTGGTTGTGTCAGCGATAGCCCGTGCGATAGCAAGGCAGTAGCCAGTACCTGAGACATAAAGTATCATCGTTTTTCTTGTTTTGCGGTGCAAAATTACAAATATATTTTGCTATATTCAAAAAAAGTTGTACCTTTGCGCCGAATTTATATACATGCAACGACCAAGTCTGTTTATAGAAAAAATAATACTCCTATGAAAGAATTAAAGTGTCCGAAATGCGGGAATGTGTTTACTGTGGATGAGTCTGATTATGTTGCCTTGCTGAGCCAAGTGAAGAACAGGGAGTTTGAAGCAGAGTTATCCCGGCGTGTTCACGAGTTGGAGCAGAACAGTCATGCACGCGAGCAGGCGGAAAGAGCAGCGGAGACCGCTCGCCGTCAGGCCGACCAACTACGGCTCGAACAACAATACAATCAACAGTTACAAGCTCTTCAAACCCAGATTCAAAGTCTGCAATCCCAGGTCGCACAGGGCGAGCAACTCAAACAGATAGCGGTTATGGAACTTCGTCAGAAAGCCATATCCGAATACGCCAAAAAAGACCAGGAGTTAGCAGCTGTCCGGAGCCAAATGGAAGCTCAGGTCAATGCCCTTAAAGAACAAGTAGCCTACTACAAAGACCTCAAAACCCGTTTATCTACCAAGATGGTGGGAGAAACACTGGAACAACATTGCTCAACCCAGTTCAACCAGCTCCTCAGACCAATCCTGCCCACCGCTTATTTTGAGAAAGATAATGACGACAGTGCGGGCTCTAAAGGCGACTTCATCTTCCGTGACACATACGAAGGGCAAGAGTATGTATCTATCATGTTCGAGATGAAAAATGAAATGGACACCACCGCCACCAAGCACAAGAACGAAGATTTTCTCAAGAAACTGGATGAAGACAGGCGAAAGAAAAACTGCGAATACGCGGTGCTCGTATCTCTTCTCGAATCCGATAGCGAACTATATAACGGAGGAATAGTGGATATGAGTCACCGCTATCCGAAGATGTATGTTATTCGTCCTCAGTTCTTTATACCTCTTATCACCCTCTTGGTCCAAACCAGCAAGAAAACAATTGATTACCAACGCCAATTAGCGATAGCGCAGTCCCAGTCGATTGATGTGACGCGTTTTGAAGACCAGTTGGCGGAGTTCAAGGACAAGTTCGGCCGTAACTATCGTCTGGCGGCGGAGAAATTCCAATCAGCTATTCTTGAAATAGACAAGTCTATCGCACACCTCCAGAAAATCAAGGAAGCACTGATTGGTTCGGAAAATAACCTGCGCTTGGCGAACGATAAAGCCGAAGCGCTGACTATCAAACGTCTGACTTATGGCAATCCCACCATGAAAGCGAAGTTTGACGAGTTAAGGGGTGATAATCATCCGTCTGAGGATTCCGAAGAATAAGTTGCGTGTGTATTCACGAATGTTGCGTACAAGCACAAAAAAACATCCACGTGGATGTTTTTTTGTGCGGTGCGGACGAGACTCGAACTCGCGACCTACGGCGTGACAGGCCGGTATTCTAACCAACTGAACTACCGCACCGGATAGTTACTTCTTTTCAAAAGCGGGTGCAAAGGTACTGCTTTTTTTTGACATGACCAAATATTTTTGCATTTTTTTTCAAAAAAAGTGCATTTTCTTTGTATATATAGTTTTTTTTTTGTACCTTTGCAGCCGTTTATAACGGCTTGCAAGGTGAAAGGCAGAGGAATGATGGATTGATGAATGATGGATTGATGAATGATGGATTGATGAATGATGTCGAAAGTCGAAAGAAGAAAGTCGAAAGTCGAAAGACATTACACATTAAACATTAAACATTGCATATATGAAAAAGACAATACTGTTATTAGTCGTGCTGGGATTCGCAGCGAGTCTGCCGGCACAAAAACAAAACGCCGCTTATCTGGCTTACATTGACAACTGGAAGGAGACCGCCATTCAAAATCAGACTGATTACGGTGTGCCCGCGTCAATTATCATGGCGCAAGCACTTCTCGAATCGGGAGCGGGACAGAGTGAATTGGCGCAGAACGCCAATAATCATTTCGGAATCAAATGTACAAGCGACTGGTTCGGAGGTGTTTATTATCATGATGATGACAGTAAAGGCGAGTGTTTCCGCCAATATTATGATGCAGCCGAGTCGTTTAAGGACCACTCGCTGTTTCTGCAACGTCCGCGCTATGCTACTTGTTTTGAGATAACGGTAGAGGATTATGAGGGCTGGGCGTACAGGCTTAAAGAATGCGGTTATGCGACCGACAAGAACTATGCCCCGAAACTTATTAAGATAATAGAGGACTACCGCTTGGATACGTTAGCGTCAGGAGTCCCTTCCGGCGTATATGATCCCAATGCCAGACAGTCTCTGCGCGACCAAGAACCGTCAGGGCGCACTGCTCCAACCAAGCCTTCCACTCCCGCATCCAACGGTCAAAAGAACAAAGCGACGGTTGTGTATACCACGGAGCCGATTAAAATCATCACCAACGACCCCGAGCCGCCTTATGAGGCACCGCTGACAGCAAAAGAGGAAAAGCAGCTTTTTTTTCTCCAACACCCCCGCAAGAAGTGTAATGGTGTGACGTACGTGTCCGCCCGCGAGGGTGATACATACGCGTCCGTCGCATTCCGTATCAACGTGCGCGAGAGACAACTTCGGGAATGGAATGATGCACTCGGGCGTGATTTGCAGAAAGGCGAACACATCTTTATCAGCGCCAAGAAAAAGAAAGTCCCGCAAGAAAAAGGTATCATGTGGGTACACCCGGGAGAAGAACTATGGGCTATCTGCCAACGGGAAGGAATACAAATGAAACAAGTTCAGAAACTGAACGGTTTAGACCCTGAGATCCGTGTTTTCCGTACCCGCCAGAAGATATATCTGAACAAACCTCCAAAAGAAAATGGCGGCCGCTAATATCACATCCTTAGATGAGGCGTTGATTGCATACCTTCGTGAAAGCGGGTTGGAAAAATCCGTGCTTGAGGTGCAAATAGAAGAAGCCTGGCCGCGTGTGATGGGCGACACCGTCACACGGCTGACGCGCAGTGTAGAGGTTAAGGACGGAGTGCTCTATGTGCGTGTCAACTCTGCCGCTCTTAAAGCACAACTATTTGAAAACCGCTTTGAGTTAGTGGGCAAACTGAATGAATTTGTCGGTGCACAGGTCCTGCGCGACTGCAGAATACTTGGTTAAGTGTTATATCCGGATAATATAGAACAAAAGATTGATTTCGTCGCCATCCGCGAAGAACTGCTTCGCCGTTGTGCATCGCCGTTAGGCAAGGAGCGAGTGGCTTCCATGCATATGGAGACGGACTATGAAACGGTGGATCGACTGTTAGCCCTCACCGATCAAATGCGTTCGGCGCAGGATGATCCTATGCTCACGTTTCCGCGAGGTGATTTCCACGACGTGCGCGAAGCGATGTCGCGCGTTCGTATAGAAGGCTTGTTCCTTGATGAGGCGGAGTTAGATGCATTACGCAAATCACTTGCCTACGCAGCAGAGGTGGAGAGTTTTCTGTGTAATCTGGATGCGCATAAATACCCGTTGTTGCATGAATTGTCTGGCGGAGGAAAGGAACGCCTATCCGGTATAGTGCGCACTATTGACGGCGTGTTGGACCGATATGGCAAACTGGCAGACAGCGCCTCACCCGAGTTGTCACATATCCGCCGGGAGCTGACCAACCAGCAAGGCAACGTCAGCCGTATCTTGGCATCTATTCTGAGACAGGCAAAAAGCGACGGAATGGTCGATGCGGATGCCGCACCTACTTTGCGAGAGGGCAGACTGGTCATCCCTGTTCCTCCCGGATATAAAAAGAAAATAGGCGGTATCGTACATGACGAGTCGGCGACCGGCAAGACGGTGTATATTGAACCTCAACAGGTGGTAGATGCTAATAACCGCATACGTGAACTGGAGAGCGCAGAACGGCGTGAACGAATACGAATATTACAGGCGGTAACCGAACGGCTGCGTCCTGAGACTGAACTGATATTGAATAGCCAGGTGCTGCTGGCCGAGGTCGATTTTCTCAATGCCAAAGTTTCACTTGCCCGTACCCTTCAAGCTATCCGTCCGGAACTGCTCAACAAGCCGATGCTCGAATGGTGTGACGCACGCCATCCAGTATTGTTGCTCCATTATATACCGCAAGGCAAAACAGTAGTACCGCTTTCTATTCGCTTGCAGGCGGAAGAAAATTTCATGTTGGTTATCAGCGGTCCCAATGCGGGCGGTAAATCCGTTTGTCTCAAGACTGTTGCGTTGTTGCAATATATGCTGCAATGCGGCCTGCCGGTTCCTGTTGCCGAGCAGAGTAGGGCAGGTGTGTTTGACCGCTTGATGATAGATATCGGTGATGAGCAGTCCATCCAGGACGAACTATCTACTTATTCGTCTCATCTGCGCAATATG
Organism: Bacteroidia bacterium; assembly: GCA_021152555.1. GTDB lineage: Bacteria > Bacteroidota > Bacteroidia > Bacteroidales > Paludibacteraceae > Colicola. The sequence goes on from JAGKVE010000080.1 coordinate 7,791, forward strand.
CGTGCGTTCCTGCGTCAGGCGGATGCGCGTACATTGGTGCTGGCAGATGAAATGGGTTCGGGAACAGAACCGATGATCGGCGGGGCTATCGCTGAGGCTATCTTGCGCGAGCTGGTCAACCGGCATGTATTCGGCATCATCACCACTCATTATACCAATCTCAAACATTTTGCCGAGCAGACCCCGGGAGTAGTCAATGGTGCGATGCTATACGACAGGGGAGCCATGCGACCGCTTTTCCAATTGTCTATCGGGCAGGCGGGCAGTTCGTTCGCTATAGAGATAGCCCGTCAGATAGGTCTCGGAGAAACAATCATTCAATATGCAACAGAGTTAGTGGGAGAAGAGCATATAGATTATGACCGCCAACTGCAAAACATAGCGCGTGACAAGCGTTATTGGGAATATAAACGCCAGTCTATCCGCCAGAAAGAAAAAGCACTTGAAGCACGAATAGCGCAGTACGATGAGCAGATGAGCGGCATCAAAACCAAGAAACGTGAACTTCTTGAAGAAGCGCGCCAACAAGCGGAAGAACTGCTCCGCCGCTCTAATGCGACCATTGAACGTACTATCCGTGAAATAAAAGAATCGAAGGCGGACAAAGAGAAAACGAAAACAGCGCGGAAGAAAATAGAGGCGCTGAAGGAGAAAGTAGAACAACAAAAACCGAAGCCGGAAAACAAGTCGAAGCAGGGGAGCAAAACGCCCGCAGTACCCAAAGTGCTTCGCGATTTCAGTGAGCTGCGTGCGTTGAAGGGCGACTTTTCCGCAGAGCCGGTCACTTCTCCGAAAAGCCGCTCGACGAGTGTCTCTATCGCACATAAACGGACGATGTCCTTCGAACGCACGTTGGACATCCGCGGGTTACGTATCGATGAGGCGACAGAGCAGCTAATTGCTTATATGGATGACGCACTAATGGTTGGTGCGGGAGAGGTGACTATTCTGCATGGCACGGGTACCGGCGCACTCAAGCAACTGACCCGCGATTATCTCACCGACCTCAATTACCGCCGGCGGAAACGCGGACAAGTGGCGTTGGACTTCGGTGACGGCGACGTCAATCATGGCGGAGCCGGATTGACGATAGTCAGAATGGGCTGACGATAAAACCAATACTTCGTTATTTTTTAACTAAATTTTTATAATTATGTTACATTATATTACAAATTTCAACAGCTCGTAGAAGTTCACCTACCAGCTCAA
>JAGKVE010000081.1 GCA_021152555.1 Bacteroidia bacterium
GGTCCAGTCCGTCATGAACTCTGTTCATCGCAGCCCCATTTCCCGTATCAAGACCCGCTTTGCCGACATCACCCAGGATGAGGCCCGTGCCAAGGGTTACCTGAAGGGCAACCGCAAGAAGGAAGAGGTTTTCTCCCTGCTTAAGCGTTCCACCTCTCCCACGACCGTTTATAAGAAGCAGTCCTTCGACCGCGATGATATTGTTGACATCACCGATTTCGATGTTGTTAACTGGGTCCGCGGCGAGATGGATATGAAGCTCGATCAGGAACTCGCCCGTGCTTACCTGCTCGGCGATCAGCGTCTCGCTTCCGATGACGACAAGATCGATGAGTCCTGCATCCGTCCCGTTTGGAAGGATGATGATCTCTTCACTATCAAGCAGCGTCTGACCGTTCCCTCCACCGCTGATGCCGACACCAAGGCTAAGGCTTACATCAAGGCCATTATTCGTGCTCGCAAGAACTATCGCGGCTCTGGTCGTCCGACTTTCTACACCACCGAGGATGTTCTTACCGATATGCTCCTTCTGACCGATACTACCGGCCGCGACCTCTATGACTCCGTTGAGAAGCTCGCCACCAAGCTCCGCGTCAAGGAGATTGTCACCGTTCCCGTTATGGAGAACGTCTCCCACGAAGTCTCCGGTAAGACCTACAACCTGATCGGCATTGTTGTTAACATGGCTGACTACTCTGTCGGTGCTGACAAGGGCGGCGCAAAGTCCATGTTCGAAGACTTCGACATTGACTACAACCGCATGAAGTACCTGATTGAGACTCGTCGCTCTGGCGCTCTGACCGAGCCGTTCTCCTGCATCTCCATTGAAGAGACGATCTCCAGCGAGGCCAGCACGATCACCAGCACTCTCTCTACGATGGAAGACGGTCTGGCTCCCTATCGTCCCGTCACCACCACTGAGTAAGAATTCAAAATGGCGAGATTTTGTGGAATAGTCGGATTCGTATATGACGAAGAGAGTGTTCCGGGCGTATTCGTTCAGAAGCCAATCGAGCGTACATACTACGGCGATGCTCAGACAATCCGTCATGACTGGCAGCAAACTGATACTTTGAATGATAATTTAAACGTTGGTCATCGTATCAGTGTTATTGCAGACGAATTCGCCTATGGACACTTTTCGGCCATGCGATATGTTAGATGGATGGGGACAAATTGGCGTATTCGGTCTGCCGAAGTCCAGCGTCCTCGTATTATTTTAACCTTAGGAGGTGTTTACAATGGGATCACGCCTGAATCTGCATAAGATTCTGAAAGCAATTTGTCCTAATTGTTACTTTCAGCCTCCCGAGTCCATCAAACTGAAATACCCCTGCATTATCTACAATAAAAGTTATCAAAAGATTACTCATGCCGATAATCTACCCTATCGACATGATAATCGCTATACCGTAACAGTCATCGATAGAGATCCAGACAGTACATTACCCGATCAAGTTGCCAAGCTTAAATCTTGTAACTTTGACCGCAGTTATGCAACCGAGGGTCTCTATCATACTGTTTACGTCATTTATTATTAAGGAGGAAACCCACATGGCTGCTAAGCTTATCTGGGATGCTCCGGGCGAGCATCTTTACGAAACTGGTGTTGACCAGGGTGTTCTTTACGAAATCAAAAACGGCGAATACGTCGACGGTGTTGCCTGGAACGGTCTGACTGCTGTCAACGAGAAGCCCAGCGGCGCTGATGCGTCCCCGCTCTATGCCAACAACAAGCAGTATCTGAACCTGATTGCGGCAGAGAAGTATGAGGCTACCATTGAGGCTTATACCTGCCCCGATCAGTTCTACAAGCACGATGGTTACGGCGAACTCGTTACCGGCGTTCGTATCGGTCAGCAGGCTCGTACTCCGTTCGGTCTCTGCTATCGTTCTCTCATCGGCAACGACGAGGCTGGCGACAGCTATGGCTACACGCTGCATATGATCTATGGTGCTCAGGCATCCCCGTCTGAGAAGAACCACTCCACCGTCAATGAGAGCCCCGAGGCTGTTACGCTGAGCTGGGATCTGTCCACCACCCCGATCAATGTCACCGGCCACCGCGCCACCGCTTCCCTGAGCATCGACTCTATTGCTGTCGATAAGGGTAAGCTCGCTCGTCTTGAGGCGATTCTTTACGGTGTTGACGCTGTTCCTTTCGATGCTTCCAAGACGTACAAAGCGGGCGATGCGGTCACTCAGACCACCAAAACCTACATCGCAAAGACCGACATCGTGGCCGGCGAATTCAGCGCTGATAGCTGGTATGAGATTAACGAAACGGGTCCGAGAATGCCTCTTCCCGACGAAATTGCCGAGATTTTCGCGTGATTTTGCCCGACTCAAAAATTCAAAATGGTGGTCAAAGTCAAAATTTTTGACTAAAAACCCATAAATCGTGGCCAAAAGCCCACTTTGCCCACCCTATTTCTTTTATTTTAATGATTTTTTTTCACGATTAAAAAAGAATTAAGGGAAAAAAGTGGGCTTTTGGCCACAAACTTCAAAATAGGAGGATTTTAGTAAAATGAGGTTTGAAAACAGAGTTTATGACGTTCTCAAGTGGATTTGTCTCATTTTTCTTCCTGCTGTAGCGGTTTTATATTCTGCGATAGATGGTGTTTTTGGTTGGGGCTATACCGCGACCGTTACAACAATTATTAGCGCCATTGAAGCCTTTATTGGCTCTATGATCGGCATCAGCACAAAGGCATATAAGAAGGAGAACGACGATGCTAAACAGTCGTGATATTTCCACGTTGAGATCGGATGTCGCAGCAAATTGCCGTGTCTTCATTGAACTTTGCAAAAAAGAGGGGCTCAATATTTTAGTCACTCAGACGAGGCGCGATAATGAATATCAAGCCTATCTTTACGAACAGGGTCGAACTCGTCCGGGATCTATTGTAACAAACTCGAAGACGACAAGCTTCCATGGGGCAGGCTTAGCTTTTGATATTTGCAAAAACGTAAAAGGACATGAGTACGACGACCCGATCTTTTTCAAGAAGTGCGGAGAAATCGGGAAGAAGATGGGATTTTCATGGGGCGGGGATTGGAAGAGTTTTCCAGACCGGCCTCATTTTCAGTGGGATTACCATAAAAATTATACCGGGGCTATGGTCGTTTGCGGACGTATGCCCCCTTTGATGGAGGTGTATGAAGAAATGACCTATGAAGACTGGAAACTCTATATGGAGAAATATCGATCCGAACTTTCTAAAAAGCCCTCCAGTTCCTGGGCTAAAGGGGCTATTGAAAATGCAAAAAAAGACGGTATTAGTGACGGTTCTCGTCCCGGAGATTTAATCACTCGCGAAGAGGTTATTACGATGCTCGAACGCAAAAAATAAAGGGGGCGATTCTATGACACTACATCAGGGCGACCAGTATGTCATCCCGGTCGAGATCAAAAATGCAACGACAGTCATCACGCCGGACGACGTCGATGATGTCCGCATTCAGATCGGTGACGAACTTCGGCAGTATTCTGATGGCGGTCTGACATTCGATGCAGAAAACAAAAAGTGGCTTTTCCGTATCACAGAGGAAAAAACGCGGACTTTCAACTGCTCAGTCAATATGCAGGTCGGTATTCTAGTCGGCACAGACATCGTCTATTCTTCGGTTCAGAAGATTATATTAGAGCGTTCCATTATCCGAAAGGATTGGGTGGAGTAAATGAACTACTGTTACATTTTTGCACCGATCACAGTCAAGCTTGACAAGCCACCCGAAATCACGGCAGACTTCGGCAATTTATCCATCGTCGGTCGGTGCCACCACGAGACTTATGATGGAACATACGAAGTCATACCGACATTTTCAAGACAAACTCTGAACACACACGATAAGTTAATGACGGACGATTTGACCGTCAGAGCCATTGAAGTGAGCAGGACATCGAATCCGCAAGGCGGAAACACAATTTTTATTGGAGGTACTGAATAATGGCAAATTCTTACAACAACAAAGTAGTTCTCGCAAGCGGCGAAGTGTTAATCGATCTTACCGGCGACACCGCAGACGCGGCTCACGTTCTTAACGGATACACCCTCCACGACAAATCCGGCGCACCCGTGACAGGTACATGCACATATGACAGTGACACCAGTGACGACACCGCGGCGGTTGGGGAGATTCTTTCTGGCAAGACCGCACACGCGAGAGGCGCACTTCTTACGGGCACGATGCCGAACAACGGCGCACAGACGGACAATATCAGCACAAAAACACAGGAAGTGATCATCGCTCAGGGATACCACGATGGTAGCGGAAAGGTCAGCATCTTGGCCGATGAACAGGCTAAGCTCATCCCAAGCAACATCCGCGAGGGAATTACCATTCTCGGCGTAGAAGGCACGATGAGTGGCAGCGAAGGCGTTGTAGCTCAGGCGCGATCGGTAACACCTAAATTTACTCAGCAGGTCATTTCTCCTGAGGATGGATACACGCATCTGTCGCAGGTTACAGTCTATGCAATTACCGTTACTTATTCTGACAATTCAGCCGGAGGCAAGACAGTAACGATCGGAGCTGCTTAAGCGAGGTGATGCCGCATGGCGAACAATAAGATTCAGCTTGCTGACGGCACGGTGCTGCTCGACCTGACAAGTGATATGGTGGACGCTGCGCATCTTGCAGCGGGATATACGACGCACGATAAAAGCGGTGCGGCTATTACCGGGACTGCAAGTTGGCGATACGATGCATCAACCGAAGAGTTAACGGTACCAAGTTGGGCATTGGAGGTGGAATAATTGGCAGATGTGACAAAAATCAACGGATATATCATTAAAGACGCGAACGCTCCCCATCCGTCTAACGCAGGCTCTGCCGGTCAAGTATTAAAAAAAACAGAGACTGGAACTGAGTGGGCTGATGTTCCTACCGCTATAACCAATGCAAAAATAGATGAAATTTGCGGAACAACAATTTTATATGCAGAGGATGTGGCATTATAATGGTAGATAAAGTTCTATGCGATAAATCTGATTTAGTTAATATTGCTGACGCTGTTAGATCAAAGCTAGGCGTAACCAATACTTATTATGTATCTGAGCTTAGTTCCGCTATACAAAATATTCAAACTGGCGACACC
>JAGKVE010000082.1 GCA_021152555.1 Bacteroidia bacterium
GGGTAATAGGCTCCTTTGTGGTTGCCATTATTGTAGCGCTGTTGAACGTCAATATATGGGTAACCGTTTTAGTGCAAAAGAAGGTTCACAAAGCGGTTGAGAAAATCCCCAATGCTGTTGGATAGTACAATTTGTCCATAAACAGACAAAAAACAAAAAAAAGTAATATATTTTTTGCATATGTGCGATTTTTTTCGTACATTTGCACCCGATTTTGAAAAACACGCGTATTTTAATAAAGAATGCACGTAATGGATTAGATAAGATTCTACGTGCGGGAGTTAGATTGTTCATGCTTGCCGGCGTGACATTTACTTTTTCTGCCTGTTATGGTCCTCCGCCTGAGAGATATTATGGAGACGAACCTGAATTTCAAGCAGATACACAGAAAATAGAACAACAATTGAACACAGATAATAACTTATATTAATTTTACAACACTAAATGGAAAAGAAGAAAAGAGTTTATACCTTCGGTAATGGTAAGGCCGAGGGTAACGCACAAATGCGTGAGCTGCTGGGCGGCAAGGGCGCGAACTGCGCGGAGATGAACCTTGTGGGCGTTCCTGTTCCTCCCGGATTCACCATCACCACCGAGGTCTGCAACGAGTACTACCAGGTAGGTCAGGAGAAGATCGTAGAAGAACTGACCGCTGAGGTAGAGGCTGCCGTAAAACACGTAGAGGAGTTGATGAACTGCAAGTTCGGCGATCCGAAGAACCCACTCCTTGTTTCTGTACGCTCGGGTGCGCGCGCATCCATGCCGGGTATGATGGATACTATCCTCAACCTCGGTCTGAACGATACCGTAGCAGAGGGAATGGTGGCTAAGACCAACAACCCGCACTTCGTTTATGACTCCTACCGCCGTTTCGTACAGATGTACGGTGACGTGGTACTGGGTATGAAGCCGGTGAACAAAACCGACATCGACCCGTTCGAGAAAATCATCGACGAGGTGAAAGAGATCCGCGGTATCAAGCTGGACAAGGACCTCAATGTAGATGAGTTGAAGCTCCTCGTAGCGCGTTTCAAGACCGCTATCAAAGAGCAGACGGGCAAAGATTTCCCGGACGATCCTATCGAGCAGCTCTGGGGCGCTATCTGCGCTGTATTCCGCAGCTGGATGAACGAGCGTGCGATTTTGTACCGTAAGATGGAAGGAATTCCTGACGAGTGGGGAACCGCTGTTTCCGTTATGGCTATGGTCTTCGGTAACATGGGCGAGACCTCCGCTACCGGTGTCTGCTTCAGCCGTGACGCCGCAACGGGCGAGAACCTCTTCAACGGTGAGTACCTCGTAAACGCACAGGGTGAAGACGTGGTAGCAGGTATCCGTACTCCGCAGCAGATTACGCTGGAGGGAAGCCGCCGTTGGGCAGCACTTCAAGGTATCAGCGAGGAAGAGCGTGCATCCAAATATCCGTCTATGGAAGAGGCTATGCCGGAGCTCTATGCCGAACTCAACACCATCCAGCAGAAGCTCGAGGACCACTACCGCGACATGCAGGATATGGAGTTCACCGTACAGGAAGGCAAACTCTGGTTTCTCCAGACCCGTAACGGCAAGCGTACCGGTACTGCCATGGTAAAGATCGCTATGGACCTCGTACGCGAGGGTGTCATCAGCGAGAAAGAGGCTATCATGCGCTGCGAGCCGCAGAAACTGGACGAGCTGCTCCACCCTGTCTTCGACAAGGATGCGCTGAAGAAAGCGAAAGTCATCACCCAGGGTCTGCCTGCTTCTCCGGGCGCTGCGTGCGGACAGATTGTCTTCCACGCTGACGACGCACAGGAGTGGCACCAGAACGGACACAAAGTCATCATGGTTCGTATCGAGACCAGCCCTGAGGATCTCGCAGGTATGTCTGCAGCAGAGGGTATCCTCACCGCACGCGGCGGTATGACCAGCCACGCAGCTGTTGTTGCCCGCGGTATGGGTAAGTGCTGCGTTTCCGGCGCAGGCGCTATCCAGGTGGACTACAAAGCCAAGACCGTTAAGATTGAGGGCGTGACCTACAAAGAGGGCGATTATATCTCCCTCAACGGTTCTACCGGACAGGTGTACGCAGGTGAGATCCCAACCAAGGCTGCTGAGCTCAGCGGTGACTTCAAGGCACTCATGGATCTATGCGATAAATATACACACCTTCAGGTTCGTACCAACGCCGACACCCCGCACGACGCTGCTGTGGCACGTGCTTTCGGCGCAAAGGGTATCGGTCTGACGCGTACCGAGCACATGTTCTTCGACGACCAGAAGATCATCGCTATGCGTGAGATGATCCTCGCAAAAGACAGCGAGGGTCGCGAGAAAGCGCTGGCTAAACTCCTCCCCTATCAGAAGGCTGACTTCAAGGGTATCCTGGAAGCTATGGACGGCTGTCCGGTGAATATCCGTCTGCTCGATCCTCCTTTGCATGAGTTCGTTCCGCATGATCTGAAGGGACAAGAGCAGATGGCGAAAGAGATGGGCGTTTCCGTAGAGGAGATCCAAGCACGTGTGGCTCAGTTGGCAGAGAATAACCCGATGCTCGGTCACCGCGGTTGCCGTCTGGGAATCACCTTCCCGGAGATCACCGCTATGCAGACCCGCGCTATCCTCTCCGCCGCTTGCGAACTGAAGCAGGAGGGCAAGAACCCGATGCCGGAGATCATGGTGCCGCTGATCGGTATTCTCTATGAGCTCAAGCAGCAGAAAGAGATTATCCAGCGTGTAGCGAAAGAGGTATTCGCTGAGTATGGCGTAGAGGTGGAGTTCGAGATCGGTACGATGATCGAGATCCCGCGTGCAGCCCTGACTGCAGACCGCATTGCTACAGAGGCGCAGTACTTCTCCTTTGGTACCAACGACCTGACCCAGATGACCTTCGGTTACAGCCGCGACGATATCGCTTCGTTCCTGCCGGCTTACCTTGAGAAGAAGATTCTGAAAGTCGATCCGTTCCAGGTACTCGACCAGAACGGTGTAGGTCAGTTGATCAAGATGGCGGTAGAGAAAGGTCGTGCCGTTCGTCCGGGACTCCGTACAGGTATCTGCGGCGAGCACGGTGGTGAGCCTTCGTCCGTCAAGTTCTGCGCCCGCGTCGGCATGAACTACGCTTCCTGCTCTCCGTTCCGCGTTCCTATCGCACGTCTGGCAGCAGCTCAAGCCGCCGTCGAGGACGAGAAATAAGAAGCCTAACCCCACCCTTCCCTAAAAGGAAGGGAGTAAGCATCCGCCATGTTTGGCGGATCAAAACCACAACGCACTCCCGAATGAGAGTGCGTTGTTATTTTGTCATCATACACACAATAAGTGCAGAAAAAAGTGCACTTTCTATGCACAATTTTACTTGCATAATCAAAATATTTATTGTACCTTTGCAGCGGATTTGTTTCCATAACGCACTGATTTTAGTGCATTACAGAAATGATTAGCACATTATGACCTATAATTCGTTTTATAATCAGTGGCATCATTTGGCTTGTTTTTCTACAGCACAAGTGAGAGCAATACACCCGGACTTTCCGCGTGGAAATTATCTGCGGTGGCAAAAAGCGGGCTATATTGTTCCATTGCGACAGGGATGGTATGCCTTTGCGGATTACGTGAACAAGCCGGATTACGCACGCTATATTGCATCAAAGATATACACCCCATCCTATATTAGCCTGCATACCGCTTTGTCGTTCTATGGCATTATTCCCGAAGCAGTGGTAGCCATTACAAGTATTACCACGCGTAAAACAGCGCAGTTTGAGAATGTCTTTGCTTCCTATAGTTATCAGACTATCAAGCCAAGTCTTTTCTGGGGCTATGAACCAAAGCAGTTATCCGATGGCAAGACCTATCTATTAGCTACGCCGGAGAAGGCGCTCATCGACTTGCTTTATCTCTATCCGCAGTATTCGACGGAAGAAGAAATGCGCGAATTGCGTCTGGACGAAGATTTCATACAAAACGAGTTAGACAAGGAACGGCTTACAGAATACGCCAACCGCATCGGAAGCCCGGTACTAACCAAGCGGGTAAAACTCATGCTCAAAACATACGGAATATGATTGACTTAACATATATACGCGGTTTCTATCCGCCACAGATTGCCAACAATGCCAACTTCCAAAAGCATTTGCTCAAGGAGTATATTGAGTGTCTGGCAATGGAATGGGTTTCTCAATTGGCATGGTCGGACAAACTGGCTTTCATCGAAGGCACGAACCTACGGCTGATACACGGCATTGACCGTTTCTCTGAGGATTTGGATTTTGATTGCAAGAACCTTAGCCAAGAGGATTTTATCCACATGACGGACGGCCTTATGCGCTATTTGACGCTTCAAGGTCTAACCGTTGAGCCGCGTGATAAAGAGGATCCGAATCTGACAGCTTTCCGTCGAAATGTCTATTTCCCGGAACTACTCTTCTCGCTCCAATTAACGGGTCATCGGGAGGAGCGGTTTTTGATGAAGATAGAGGCACAAGACCAAGGCATTGTTTATCCGCGAGAGATGGCGACAATCAGCCGTTTAGGCTTCTATTTTCCCGTTCCTGTTCCTCCTGTGAGCATTCTTCTTTCAATGAAACTATCGGCTCTTTTGACCCGTCAAAAGGGGCGTGACCTTTACGATGTCCTTTTTTTATGGCAACGCACAAAACCGGACTACGAATTCCTGAAACAACGCCACGGGATAGAGAACAACGAACAACTATTGGTACAACTGCAAGAAACTGTCACTCATACAGATCTAAAGACCAAGCAGCGTGATTTTGAGCACCTTCTCTTTGAGCCTCGAAAAAGCGAACAGATACTCCATTTTATGGAAATTCTAAAGTCCACTTTGTAACCATAATACAAGTGAACTATTGCCGATTATTAAGATTCTGCCCCACACTACCGGCGTACCTGCCGCGTACGAGACGCATACGACTCACCTACCCGACGATAGCACCCCGAAAATCGCTTCTTTTTGTCTGACTAAAACTGAAAAAGGTTGACTCGATAACTGAGATGTAATCTTAAAAATCGTAAACTTTTGACTCGATACCTAAAAGAGTTTATTTAATACCTAATATGTGCGGACAGCGTGGTCGACTAATGGTAACGCTTCAAGTAGATTCTTAGGGGTTTGTAATGGCTCCAGAAACTCGTTCTTGATAATACCATTCACACGCTCTGCCATACCATTATCCGTCGGATTGCTGTCCTCGGTCATGCTGATGCGTATATGATGAGCCTTGAGCTGCGTGATATACTCGTCACAGCAGTACTGGACACCACGATCCGAATGGTGGATGGTTCCGCACAGATTGCCGCTACCGGCATGGCTAATGGCTTGCTGAAAAGCCTCAATGGTGTACTTGGCTTCCAGAGTGGGCGCCAGAACGTAGCCAATGACCATGCGCGAGAAAGCGTCCGTTACAAGATGCAAATAACAAAACTTATCATCCGTGGTGTAGATATACGTTATATCGCACACCCAGAGTTGATTAACATACGTAATAACGAGTTCTTTGACAAGATTTGGATACTTA
>JAGKVE010000083.1 GCA_021152555.1 Bacteroidia bacterium
CCCCGATACAGGCAATTTCAAAATCGGCGACACACTGACTGCCGGCGAGACAATCCATTTCAAGGGTCTCCCATCCTTCTCGCCCGAGATGTTCAAATATCTGGAAAACACCGACCCCATGAAAGCCAAACAGCTTGACAAAGGTATCCGTCAGCTCATGGACGAGGGTGTGGCCCAGATGTTTACCAATCAGTTTAATGGCCGCAAGATTATAGGCACAGTCGGGCAACTGCAGTTTGAGGTAATCCAATACCGTCTGCTCCACGAATACGGCGCACAATGCCGCTGGGAACCGATTTCGCTCTACAAAGCATGCTGGATTGACAGCGACGATGCCGAAGCTCTGGAAGCGTTCAAGAAACGTAAATACCAGTTTATGGCCACCGACACTTCCGGACGCGACGTATTCCTGGCCGATTCCGGCTATGTGCTCCAGATGGCCCGCACTGATTTCCCCTCCATCCGTTTCCACTTCAGTTCGGAATTTTAAGCAAAGTTTATTATTGCTGTCCGATAAAAATTGGAAAAGGCATAAACGCATAGCTCAATCGCAGATTTAATGCGGTTGAGCTTGCTTATTATGATGGTGGGGCATTAGTGGCATCTGACAACAGTTGTTGCCAGTCTTTGTCCGGTTGATTCATCAGGCTATAAAAGTCGATGTAGTACATGAGGGTCAAACGTACCATTGTGGCAAGCCCGGAGAAGCTCCAACGGCGATTTAGCCTACTTTGCATGACCATCAGCAACAGGTTGGCTATCAATGTCACCCATATTTGAATCTTGATGGCATTGCGACTCTCGCCATAGAAGTAACGAAGTGGAAAGTTCTGTTTTATTTGCTTGAACAGGAGTTCTATTTCCCAGCGTTGGCGGTATATATCCACAATTTCATCAGGCGCGGAGTCCATGTCGTTGGTCAATAAGTCGATAACACGGTGTTTCTTTGGATCAACGTAACTGATAATACGTGCGTGATGTGCGATTAAACCACCATCTTTCATTGACTTATGAAATGTGACGTGTCGGATACGATATTCCATCAACCCCTGTGGATTCTGCCACATGAAGTCCTCCCAAAGCACGAATGAAAGGCTTTTCTTCATCTTGGTCACGTAAGTCACACCTCTCTGAGTCAGCATTTCAAGTTTTGCGTAGTCAATGTAGGCGCGATCCATTGCCAAGACATCTCCATCACTGAAATTGGCAGGCTTGAGCATAAATGAATCATTTGTAGCCGCTGATGTGAAGCGGACATCTGACGGAACGCCTTCGTTGGCATGGATAACGGTGTGAACTTTGATGCCTCCTTTCTTTTTGCCGGTCTTCGGATTACGTCCCACGCCCTTGAAAAGCAGGTTAGAAAACAGCGAAATGGTTGTAGAATCAATGATTTGCAGCCGTTTCATCCATTTTTCAGTCAGACGGCCCCGGCTGTCCGAGATAAGTTCCTGTCGGTATCTGCCATAAAGCTGACCATAGATGCTCTCAAATATCTTTTCTGGTCTTCGGGCATTGGCATCGGACAGTGTGCTGCGTGTCGGCATCGTTGAAATGCCAAGATGTGAGAGTTTTCGCGCTTCGGCAAGCAAAGACACTGATATCTCGCGCAATGAATCGTGACGCATGATAACGGCATATAGCATCGTAACAAGATGCGTCCATGCATCAAAGCGTTTGATGTATCGTTCTCCACTGTTTTTACGGCTGATTTCAAGAATTTCTGCCTTGTCAAGCAATTTTATCACCTGACAATACACCGGCTGTCCGAAAAAATGACTACTTTTACTCATCGGTTGTGTTTGATTTTTGGCGAAACCAAAATAACCGAATAGCGCTGACTCCTGCAATAGAAGCCAGCGCTAATTTTTCATTCGCTCAAAAAGTTTTATCGGACAGCAATAATTGATTATCAACCGGTTGTTGGGGGGCCTCAATACTGTTTACTAAAGGAGGGTATGAAACAATGTAAAAGTCCAGTCTTTCGCTCGACAACCTCATCATAGAGGGTGTTGTCGCGGAAAGCATGGAATGGTATCTTATGTCGAACCCTAAAATCGGGTCAGATGCAAAAACCGGTTGAAAGGTTAAATTATAGAAGCATTTAAAGATCTGATTGTCGATGATTTCATGCAGGAAGTGATTCGGCGGTGGCTCCGTAGGTGCCACAATGCCGCAACCCTCGGAGAGGGTTAATAATGTAGCGCATGGGGCAACGCCTTCGTTAAAAGGCTCGCGCCATGGGTGCATAAGTTCTCACATAGTTAATCACCTTCGTAGATGGTGAATAATGTTAGTTTGTTGATTCGCAAATACATATTATAAGCTTTTCATTTTATTCACCATCTACGAAGGTGCTGGGATGATGAGAGCCTTTAAACCCCAGAGAGCGAACCACCTACGGTGGCCTCGCTCTCTGCGCTACATTATTGGCCCTCTACGAGGGCCACGACGACACCCTCTACAAGGTTGTCATCGAATGAAAAGCTTTTTAGAATACCCTTTCTTATTTTAACAACCACATTTTTACATTGACCCATAAAATCTCTTGGGTTAAAAGCTTTGGGTTGCGTCAAAGAATCCGGCGCGTAACAGTAAAACACAGGCCGCCCGGGGTAGTCCGGACAGCCTGTGTATTTACATTTTCGTTAAAATATCAGCCTGTGAAACGCTACCGATCAGTATTTAATCAGCGAGGTGACCTCTACGTCGGCGGGGAGGCTGGCACGGCCGTTGAGGGCCGTAAGCTCAATGATGAAATTGACGTAGATCTTTTTGGGGTTCATGCGCTTTACCAGTTCGATAGCGGCAGCCATGGTACCGCCGGTAGCGAGCACATCGTCGTGAAGCACCACCACATCGTCGGGTGTGATGGCGTCGCGGTGGATTTCGATGGTGTCAACGCCGTACTCTTTCTGATACGAGGCCTGCAGGGTGTCGGCGGGCAGTTTGCCGGGCTTGCGCACGGGCACGAAACCGGCGCCCAGTTCGAATGCCAGGATTGAGCCGCCGATGAAACCGCGCGATTCAATACCTACCACCTTCGTGACGCCCTTATCACGATACGTCTGCGACAGATCCCATCCAATGATATGGAGGGCACGCGGATCTTTGAACACTGTGGTAAGATCCTTGAACACGATCCCCTTCTGAGGGAAGTCGATTACGTCGCGTACTTTTGACTTGATGTATTCCATTGTTTATAGTTTTGAATTTGTTTTCTATTTTGATTAAATCCCGAACCGGGGATTTTGCTAAATGATTAATATGTTGCCAAAAAACGATGTTCCACGTGGAACATTCCTACTTTCCGCAGAGCAGCAGGAGGATGTTGATATCGGCCGGAGAGACACCCGGGATGCGCGATGCCTGAGCCACTGTGGCGGGTTGTATTCGCGCCAGCTTCTGGCGGGCTTCGATAGAAATCGACTGAAGCGTGGAGTAGTCGAACCGGTTGCCCAACCGGATTGTTTCGAGCTGATGAATCTTGTCGGCTATCTGGCGTTCGCGGCGGATGTATCCGTCGTATTTGAGCAGTATTTCCGCAGCCTCCACTATCTCATGGCGACGTTCTGCCGGGAGAGCCTCCACCACCTCGTTGAGCGCAGGGAGATATGCAGCCAGAAGCCAGATCGTAAGTTGCGGACGAAGTATGAGTGCTTTCAGTTTGCAGCCGTCCGTAACGGGAAGGAGCGCAGCCTGCGTTCCGGCTATGCCAAGCCGGGTGTTAACCGCTTCAAACATCGAGTTGATTTCAGCAGCCCTCACCGAATGTTCGCTGACGAACTGAATAAGCGAATCGCGAAGCTGAATCTTTTCGTTGACCAGATCCATGCGTTCCTGAGAGGCTAACCCCAATTCGAAAGCCTTTGGAGTAAGGCGCACATCGGCGTTATCCTGGCGGAGCAGAATACGGTATTCCGCACGCGAGGTAAACATGCGGTAGGGCTCGTCGACGCCTTTAGTCACAAGGTCGTCGATAAGCACTCCGATATACGATTCGTCGCGGCCAAGTTCGAGCTTTTTATCGCTTCCGAGCGCACGGAAAGCTGCATTGGCGCCGGCCACGAGTCCTTGCCCGGCAGCTTCTTCATACCCTGTCGTACCGTTGATCTGACCGGCAAAATAGAGCGAATCCACGAGCTTAGTTTCGAGCGTATGTACCAGTTGGGTAGGGTCGAAGAAGTCATATTCTATCGCGTATCCCGGCCGGTAAATCTGCACATCGGCCAAAGCCGGGATGGTCTGCAACGCCCGAAGCTGGATATTGATCGGGAGCGAGGAAGAGAACCCGTTGAGATAATATTCCTGAGTCGATTCCCCCTCCGGCTCGAGGAAGAGCTGATGCTCGGTCTTGTCGGCGAAGGTGACGATTTTGGTTTCGATCGAGGGGCAGTAGCGCGGACCGATACTCTGAATCTGGCCGTTGTAGAGCGGCGAATCGGGAAGCCCTTCGCGAAGTATTTCGTGAGTCCGGGGATTGGTCCAAACGGTATGGCAGCGGCGCTGGGTCAGCTCGCGATGCACCGATGGAAGGAACGAAAAATGGTGGAAATCTTCTTCAAGTTCCTGAGGCTCAGCGAGTTCCCATTTCACGGAACGACCATCGATACGCACAGGAGTACCGGTTTTCATACGTTCCACGCTGAATCCCAGCGATTTAAGTTGCTCAGATATGCCATGCGAAGACGGTTCGGCGCAGCGACCACCCTCTATCATGGTGCGACCGATGTGCATGAGGCCGTTGAGGAAAGTGCCGTTGGTGAGCACCACAGCCTTGGCGCGGAACTCCACACCCAAGGCCGTCCGCACACCGCAAACGCGCGGCTTAGCCGACGTCTCCCCTACCCTATCGGCTGAGGTATCGGTATCAAAAATCAACTCCGTCACCGAATCCTGCCAAAGCGAGAGGTTCGGCATCGTCTCGAGGATTTCACGCCACAGAAGTGAAAACTTCATGCGGTCGCTCTGCGAGCGCGGGCTCCACATAGCCGGACCTTTCGAACGGTTGAGCATGCGGAACTGTATAGCGGTGCGGTCGGTCACAATGCCCATCCAGCCGCCCATAGCGTCGATTTCGCGCACTATCTGCCCCTTGGCGATACCGCCCACGGCAGGGTTGCAGCTCATCTGCGCTATCTTGTTCAGGTCGATAGTGATAAGCAGAGTCGATGCGCCAAGCCGGGCAGCCGCTGAGGCCGCCTCGCAGCCGGCATGGCCGGCGCCAACTACTATTACGTCGTATTCAAACTTCATATTTCAACAATTCCAGGGCCGCATTTTCGTTGGCTTCCATAATCTCACGCTCTCCGGGACCTTTGTCGTTGATGCCGCAGAGATGAAGCACACCATGGATGATCACCCTCAGCAGCTCCTGGTCGTAGGTCGAGCCCACGGCCTCGGCGTTGGTGCGCACGGTGGAGCCGGGCTCGT
>JAGKVE010000084.1 GCA_021152555.1 Bacteroidia bacterium
TTGTTGAAGGAAGATGTAAAGTGTAAGATGGCTAATGTAATATCGCAACAGATAAATGCGTTAAACGAAATATGGACAAAGAGAACAAACTGATACTGTACAAGGATGATGAAGGCAGGGTGAGTGTGAATACTCGCTTTGCAGATGAGGATGTGTGGCTGACACAGGAGCAGCTTGCTACGATTTACCAGACTACTCAGGAGAATGTTTCCATGCATATCACCAACATCTATACAGATAAAGAACTCGACAAAGAGGGAACTTATAAGAAATTCTTATTAGTTCGCCAAGAGGGTAAAAGGCATGTGCGTCGAAACATCGACCATTACAATCTTGATGTAATCATAGCTTTGGGCTATCGTGTTCAGTCGCCCATTGCTGTACGCTTCCGTCGTTGGGCTACTCAGCGGTTGCATGAGTATATCCAAAAGGGCTTTACGATGGACGATGAGCGACTGAAACAAGGTGGCAATCGATACTTTAAGGAACTCTTGCAGCGCATCCGCGACATCCGCAGCAGCGAGCGTAACTTCTATCAGCAGGTGACGGACATCTATGCAACATCGACTGATTATGACCCAAGGGCCAAGATGACGAAGATGTTCTTTGCTACCGTTCAGAATAAGATGCACTATGCCGTGCATGAACATACGGCAGCAGAGCTGATTTATGAACGTGTGGATAATGAGAAGCCTTTTGTGGGCATGACAAACTTCAAGGGCAACTATGTGACTCGTGACGATGTGAAGATAGCCAAAAACTACCTCTCGAAATTAGAAATGCCTCATGCTTCACGGACAGAACGCAGAGGACGCTTACTCTGAATACATTACCGGCAAGCGGTCGTATATGGATATTACCATAGAATTAAGAAGATAATATGCGAAAAGAAAGTAGAGAAATGCCCGTAGACTGGGCTTGGGAGGTACTGAATTCCTTGTAAACTCTTTCGAGGTCAACGTTTCAAAAGATGGAATCATCACCTTCAGGAATAATGTTTTCCGTTCGGCATCAGCGTTTGAGATGCTCAACCATATATGGAATTTATAATATAAGCAAGTAACATTAAATAATTGAAGTACTATGATCAGACAATGTACTATTATCTTTGGCTGTCTGGCCGTGGGCGAACTGATTGTGTGGCTCACGGGCATCAGCATACCGAGCAGCATCATTGGCATGCTGCTTCTGACAGCTTTGCTGCAAATGAAAGTCTTCAAACTGGAATGGGTGAAGGGAATGTCGGATTTCCTCATCAGCAACCTGGGCTTCTTCTTCGTACCACCAGGCGTTGCACTTATGCTCTATTTCGACATCATAAAGGCAGAACTGCTACCCATCGTGGTGGCAACGGTCGTCAGTACCGTGCTGGTGATGATTACAACAGGATGGACGGATCAGTACCTGCGTAAGTTGAACCATAAGAAAGAGGACGGACATGGAAATAATGAGTAACCCCATCATACTGCTTGCCATCACCTTCGGCATCTATTACGTGGGACGCCAGATACAGAAGCGGACGGGATGGGTTGTGCTCAACCCCATTCTCATCACCATTGTAGCCCTAATCGCCCTGCTGCAGCTGACGGGCATCAGCTACGAAACCTACGAGCAAGGCGGACAGTACATTGATTTCTGGCTCAAACCGGCCATCGTGGCACTGGGTGTGCCACTCTATCAGAATCTGGGACAGATCAGACGTCAGCTGCTGCCTATCCTCATGTCGCAACTTGTCGGCTGCCTGGTGGGATTAGTCAGTGTCACCCTGATAGCATCAGCCCTTGGAGCATCACACGAAGTCATCGTATCGCTGGCGCCCAAATCCGTCACCACCCCTATCGCCATGGAGGTGTGCAAGACGTCTGGCGGTATCCCATCACTCACGGCAGCTATCGTGGTGATCGTAGGTCTCTTCGGAGCTGTCTTCGGATTCAAAATTCTGGAGGTGTGGCACGTACGCAACCCTTTCTCGCAAGGTATCAGCATGGGCACGGCAGCACATGCCGTAGGCACATCACGCGCCATGGAGAAGGGTGAGATATACGGTGCGTACTCTTCGCTCGGTCTTATCCTGAACGGTGTCCTAACAGCATTGCTCACTCCTTTTGTTCTGAAGTTGCTGGGGTTTTAAGAGTTTACCATAGGCATAATACCACAGAAGCAATGATTATCTGGAATCCCTGGCACGGCTGTCATAAGGTCAGCGAAGGGTGTCAGCATTGCTACATGTATTTCCTTGATGGGAAACATGGCATCGACACCTCAAAGGTCTATCGCACAGAGAATGTTTCAAAAGCGAGAGGAGAGCATGAAGCTCGCTTTAATGCTATCCCGAGCGCAGGAAACATCGCTGAAAAGCAACTTCAATCTCCCTGTGCAGAGGCGGCACTACACTGGCCCAAAAGGCCAAAATAGCTTTAGCTCGCTATGATGTGGACAGGAGACCATCCTAGGCAGAAGCCGCTCCTTCCGCTTCAACGGAAGGACGCTCTGTATGCTTCACGGTCAGAACGCAGAGGACGCTTACGCAGAGTACATTACCGGCAAGCGGTCGTATATGGATATTACCTTAGAACTGAGAAGATGAATCGTATAGCAGACGAGAAACATACCGTTGAAACGATGATACGTTTGTATTGTCGCAAGCAGCATAAGGGCAGCAGCGGACTTTGTCCGGATTGTCAAGCATTGCTCGATTATGCTATGCTTCGTTTGGATCATTGCCGTTTTGGAGAGGCAAAGCCAACTTGCGACAGCTGTCCGGTGCATTGCTACAAGCCGGATATGCGTGAACAAATTCGACAGGTGATGCGTTATAGTGGACCGAGGATGATACTTTACCATCCCGTGATGGCCATCAAACATGTAGTTCGTAAATTAAGGAGCAAAAAATATGCGAAAAGAAAGTAGAGAAATGCCCGCAGACTGGGCTTGGGAGGTGCTGAAGAAAGCACCTTATGTTACGGTTAGCATGTGCGACACCGACGGCACACCGTATGCTGTGCCCTTGTCGTTGGCTGCCGTAGGAGAAGTTTTTTACTTCCATTGTGCTCTGGAGGGAAAGAAACTGGATATCCTGGCACGCAATCCGCGTGTCTGCCTCACGGCTGTGAGCAAATGCAAACCCACCGTTGGCCCTAAAGACGGAAGTTTTACGTTGGAGTTTAATTCTGCTATCGCTTTCGGTGTAGCTGAATTAGTGGAGTCAGACGAGGAGAAGATCCTTGGACTGCGTGCCATCAGCGAGCGTTTCCTGCCTCATCACATGGATGCTTTTGATGCTGCTATTGCGCGCAGCCTCGATCGAACAGCCGTTGGCTGTATTCGTCTTACCGAACCTCCTACCGGTAAGCGCAAGCAGTATGATAGTCAGGGTGAGGAAATGAAATATGGAAGAATGGAATGACGATTGATACAACCTAATGATGTTAACCTACGAAATGAAGGTGCGTCTTCCGGATAGCTAAATTCAAGATTATTACTATAGCAATACGAAGCGAGTCAGTTCCGAAATAGCGACTATATGTCATATATCAACACATCGTTGACACTTTTTCGTCGGAAATAGTGCGGAACTGTTTCTTGACACGATTCAGTTTAACGTACTTTGCTTCAAGTGCGCCAACAATAGGATTAAAGATGTAATAGTAGATGAACCATCCTCGACTACTGTCTGAGGTGAGTTGTGCGGGAACGTAACTGGCAGTTCCCATTTCTAACGGTAGATCAGATTGCATTTTTATTTCATTTAATTTTCTTTCGAAAACCAAATGGACAATGCAGTAATATTTTGTGTATTGAGTTAGATTTCCAAATCCGTTGCAAAATTACGAAAAATATTTGAATTGCAAGTTTTCGGGCAACTAATCGTATTATAACGCAGAAAAATCGTATCAAAGTACGGAAATTCATTTGACCGTTTTTTGACCGATTTTTCTATGTTTTCAGCGTAACTTGCTGATTTTTCAATATTTGGGTGGAATGTGGGGCTCGAACCCACGACACTCGGAACCACAATCCGATGCTCTGCCAACTGAGCTAAGACCACCATAAACGCTCTTTTCTAAAAGCGAGTGCAATGGTACTGCTTTTTTTGATATATGCAAGAAAATGGCGACTTTTTCGCCATTTTCAGTTTAGAGGACGGCGCGTGGCGAGCTACAGGTTAAGAGCACCCTATAACGCCACGAGCGTTTTCGGGGACCCCGCTGAGGTTAGAGGCAAGAATATTTGCCAGATCACTGGCAAAGGCAAAACAGGTGGCGGAGAGAGATATCAACAACACAAACAACATAAACCAACAACTTATTGCGCGCTCGAAGGATTTACTTGCGGACGTAACCGCAAGGCTAGACTGGTAGCAGGGTACAATGTATCCGAATGAGATTCGGGGGGAAGGGAGAAAGATCATAGATATAACACGCGGGAAGTGTAGTATTGACTAAGCTTCCCGCGTGAGTGTATTTTTAGAAAAAAGTTTTCGAGTGCCGAAAGTTGTGGTGAAAGTTACCTTTTTGTTTTAAGACTACCATAGCACATTTATACGATATCTCTATGCTTTCGGTGGCTATATAAAAACAATGCTCCCCTTGTGCCATTTTCTGCGCAAGGGGAGGGTGAATTGGTAATTGAAAACTATTAAAGATTAAATCTCATCATCATACAAAGTTGATTTGCGATGATTATAATAATTTATTTCTACATAATACCAATAGTTCGTGAATATTTTTTTAATAAGTTTATTTTGTGATAGTTAAGTACTATCGGACTATATGTTATCAGTTCGTTGGCTCTGAGCAAAAAGTCATCAAAAAAAAGTGTTCT
>JAGKVE010000033.1 GCA_021152555.1 Bacteroidia bacterium
TCGAAATGGTTTGGCGGTATGTTTTTGTTTAACTTAAAATTATTACATTATGCAACACAAAATTACTGCTTTAGTTTTAAGTATCCTCTTTATTATTCCATGCGTGTTGTGCGCGGAGGAAATGGAGATTCAGTTAATGGAAGTAATCGAGATGGGAATTATTCCAGGAAACGACCCATATGACGGCGGAGATCACATGGGAACGGTTCCTACCCGTCCAAACGATTTCCGAGCCACTATTAACGGAAATTCCTTTTCTCTTGTCAAACGCAGTGCATCTATTCCCTCTGCGCAGGCAACAGTAGTGAATGCTTCAACCGGCAGTGTGGTTCTTAATCAGCAGTTCGCAAACTCTATTCAGCACCAAATCGCCACATCGGGTGTGTATATCTTGCATATCCAAACTGCCAATGGTGCCCTAACCGGTCAATTTGTTGTACAATAGTTAAAAAAAATGGTAGCATTATTTGGCAGTTAGAAAAATTTTATATACCTTTGCAGCATTATTTCAAATGGTTTGCAATTATAAATTTTAATTCAAACAATTTATGAAGACAAGCAATACCAATCTATATATAATTTATACTTTCATAATTTCTTTATTTCTATTTTCGTGTGAAGAAAATGAAACATTCGAGCGGCGTAGGGTGAGAAATTTAGAAAATATTCATGAATTGTACCATGAAGATGAAGATGGTCAGTCGGAATTATATAATATGCCCCTTGCTTCGGTTACAGAGTTAGACTCCTATGGTACTGAAATTGACAATAACGAAGGTTTTATTCCCTACAGATTAGCAAGGCAATATGCATTTATCGAATTCATGGCAAACGCGCGAACTTTTTTGCCGGAATATGCTTGGACATCAGTGCTAACATCCATTTGTGCAGGAGAATCTATTCCTATTGCCTTAACAAATCGTCCCGCTATAGTTTATAATTATGACGATACACCTTATTATTATGAATTTGGCGTAATAATGGGAGAGCAATTGTTAACTGTGATTACCGTTTATGCTCACAAGATGTCTGACCAATTGATAGCCTTCGTCGGAGCTGCCTGTTATGAAGAAAACGATTTTCGACATAAGCGTTATGTAGGGATGTATCCGTCTGTATATTATGCAAATTTTGACATGTCATATAGTATTCCTGTGTATAATGCAGACAATGAACGTTTCGAAATGCAAGAAGTCGGCAATCCTGCTCCATTATATACTAATCCCATGGATATTTTACAAGAAAAATTGTATTCTATTCCTCAAGAGGAACTTGTCTTGATGAATGAAGACCTGTCACAAACCGATATAATCGAGACGGAGGATGGCGAAACTGTAATACCCGCCTCTACATTGGCTGCTTATCAAACAAAATGTCTGGTTTTGAATGATTCTGTACAGGCTACTTTAAACAGGAGGCTGACCAATTTATCCAACGATACCATTCTCAACACATTTTACCTAAGCAGCTATCAAAAAAATCTTGTAGATTCTATATTGTTAGAAACGCAATCAAACACCTTCTTTTTACCTGAATATGACAATTACCAGCTTCGATTCACTCATTGGAGCGGATATTGTGGACCTGCAGCGATGGCATGGTTGTATCGAGGGAAATGGGACTTTTTCAGAGGTGTGTATTTACCTATATATGGCGATGGATTTACTTATTCTGAAAATATAAATTTTAACTATTCCTGGTATGGTGATTATGCATACTACAATGTATCATCAGCTAATTGCGAAAGGTATGGCGATTCGAATGAGCGTTATTCTTGGATAATGATGAGTATGGAATATGACAATGGTTTATGCGGCGCATGGTATGCACATTGTTGGTCTATGTTTGACGGGCAAGCTCTCTTTGAGGGTGGTTTAAGGGATGGATTGGAGTACGTGACTGATGACAAAGAGAATCGATACACAATTAAATTTACTATAGCCCCAAGATTATGGATATATGACCGCCATGAACCTGTTGTAATCGAATGCAGCCCGGCTCCTGAATATGTGCCGCATTACTTGGCAGCCATTGCCGTAACATTTAATCGGGGATGTCTAGGTATCCTAAAAAATAGTTTCTTTCTCGTGACTGACAATGGTTACCAGATTCAGTATCATGGGTACTATCCATATTGGAAATCCTACAATTTCTGGAACTTGCATTATGGATGGAAAGTGAGGAATGATTAGCATTAATGAACGATTAAATACATATTCTTATGAAAACGAAAAATCTTATGAAAACGAAAATCGAAGTATTACTCTTATTTGCAGTGTTATTATTTGCGTCGTGCCGCAGAGCGATAACATTTTCAGCTAACGGAATTGTTGTTTATGCTCCGAACAACACTGTCGAAGTCAAAACAATCACGCAAACCAGAGAGAATAACAATATACCGCTTGTAGAAATAATCTCAGATGGCAAGATTCATGAAGTAGTAAGCGAAATAGCTATGACTGCCGGCTATGGGCTTTACTATCCGGATATGGATTATAATTTCTATCTAACAGCGACAGACACTACGGAGTATTATATATTACAACATAGTTTTCCGATAAACAAGACATATATCACAGCCGAAAAAGCATTTGAAAAGTACGGGGCTGATGTTATTATTCAGGCATTTAAAACTCAAGCTCCGGAATATATTACGTGCATAACGAGCAAAGAAACACAGACCATTAAAGGGAGTTTCTTCCAGTGGTTTTATGACATTGATTTGACTATCGAAGAATAATAGCTCACCACAAGCAAATTTGTAATTTTAATACTTTTTATTTGCACATATCAAAAAAAATAGTGTGTACTTTTGCGCACAAAATTAAAATAATATGAAGAATTACTTTATGAATTTACAGAGCAAAATGCAATCTACACTGATACTGGTGTTAGAGTCCACATCAATCTACTTTGCTATTCGTCTTTTATCTGCCTACCAAATGAAATGGATAGATTTTGCATTATGGGTCGTATTGTTTGCAGGTTACGTATTCATTTGGTGGCAAAAAGTCATACAAACTATTCAGCATAAATTGCCCTTTTATATATTATTGGCAGGTGGAATAGTGGCTATTTGTGGTTGTTGTTTGGCTATGTTAGGAAAAACCCTTTTCGGCTCATGGACAGTTCTTGCGGCATGTTTTTCTAACATATGCGTATTGTATTATTTCATAGGTTATTGTTTGTGGGCTAAAAAGCAAGGAATAGATATAAATATAACGTATATGATATATACGATTCCTTTATGGGCTTTCCCTTTTCTTATTAATATTTGTATATAACCCGTTGGCGGAATTAAAGTAGCGCATGTTTTATTTGCCCAATCGGTTTGTTATTAATAAAGTTTATATATTGTAGGATAGTTAATGCGCTGATTTTGCTGATAATACGAGCAAATAATCCTACTTGTTGTTTAGCATAATTGCGACAAAGCATAAATTGGTCAACCATCTGTGAGAAAAGCGTTTCCACACGTTTCCTTGCCTTGGCAAAGGGAGCAAAAGTTGGTTTCCCATCCTTTTGATTCAATCGGTATGGCACTTCCAATCGAATCTCGGATGTCTCGAACAAGTCCAGTTGTACGGACGCGCTCAAATATCCTTTATCCCCGAGGATGGTGCATCGGTGGTAGTCATATTTGATGTCTTGCAAGTAATGTATGTCATGCACACTTGCCTTTGACAAATCATATGAATGGATCACTCCGTGTAAGCCACATAGTGCGTGCAGTTTGTAACCGTAATAGTAACAATCTTGCGCAGCGCAATATCCGAGACTTGGAGCTTTAGCGAAGTCGTCTTTGCCTAATCGGCAACGCTTTGCACGGGCAATGCGACAAACGGGCACCGGTTTTGAATCTACACAAAACACATCTTCTCCTGCATCAATCGCTTGAGCAATGTTCTTTCGTATTTGTTCGCATAAGTTGGCGGTGAACTTACGACGATCATTGTACTGGCGACGAGAAATGAGGTTGGGGAAATCGGATTTGTACTCTTTGAGTAGAGCAAACAGATACGATTCACTATCCACTCCAAATTGCTCAGCAGTGAGACTAAGTGCGATAACTTCAAGGTCAGAAAAGCGAGGAACAACACCTCTACGGGGCATATTTCCGCGTTCATCTACCAAATTTTTCTGAACTTTGCAGCCAAGTTGCGCATGACGATGATGTTTTAGTTGTTTAACTTTGTTGATTTGACACTACAAAGTTACTAAAAATCAGCGAATTGCGCAATTTTTTTGTTAAAAAATTTAATCAAAGAACACTTTTTTAAAATTCCGCCAACAGGTTAAATTAACTATTTATTACAATTATGAAGACTAAATTCTTTTCAATTTTAACGGTATGTGCCTGTATTACTATGCTGTGCATAAGTTGCAATCCTCCATACGTGGAAGTTCGTAGTGGTGCTTATTTCTATTCACAAGATGCAGTAATCAAAATATATGACCCTATTGCCAACGATACACTCGTACATCGCTTGACCAAAGAGTCTCCTGCTTATAAATATGGGCTCTTTGGATATTATGATCGGCAGAAAACCGGCAAAAATATGTATGAAGATTGCGCGTATATTATTGTTTTCCATGCAGAAGGCGAAGCACCTTTATACCTGAGCACATATTCGACACTGAAGATTAATGATTCAGATAGTGAATATTGGAATTATGACGGGAAATATTCTGTAGCAGAAAAAATCGAAATGATGAAAAAGGAAGGTATTATCCTGGAGATAACAGACCAACTTCCGCACAAAATAGATCTTCTGGTAGATTTTCCAACAGGGTACACTATCTCTACTCCATGATTTCTACTAAGAATCAGTATTTTCTAATAACGGATAATAATACCTTGATTCTGTATCATGGGTATTATCCGTTTTGGAAAGCATATAATTTCTGGAACTTGCATTATGGATGGAAAGTATTAAATTAACTTAAAACATTATTCTTATTATGAAAAAAATGCGCGTATATATTCCTGCATTGATAATCTGTTGTATGGCGTTGATTTCTTGCAAACCAAGATTGTATAGCGAGACGAATGCTTTTTATGTCTATGCCCCTGATAACCAAATAGAAATACAGGGCATAACACAGACTAAGACGAATGGAAATATCCCTTTCCGCTATGCAATAAATGACAATCAACTGCATTATATATCAACTGAAGTTATCGAAGAATTCAAGAAAGGCTTGTATTATCCGAACACGGACTATAATTTTTATATCACTGCTGCCAACGCAAATGAATACTATATATACATACGTTGTGCTTTGAGAATCAACAAAGAGCTTGACAACTTAGCCGTTCATTGTGCAAAGTATGGTACGGATCGCGTTATCAATGCCATCAAAGAGCAGGCTCCTGAGTACATAATGTGTATATCTTCAACTGAGAAACAAGTTATCCAAGGACTGTATTTTCAAGAAGATAAGCTATATAACATTCCTGAAATCATTATCGAATAATAACAAAATATTTACACATCTCAAAAAAATTGTGTATCTTTGAACAGGCGGAGAGAGGCAATGACAGGGTGAGTACAGTGTACCGGCGGTGCAGTAACAGAGTTTATAAGGTCTAGGTATGGTCTAGGTATAGTCTAGCATAGACTGCATAAAGAATGAAGCGAATATCGTTCCGGTACAAGAAACGTTTCTTGGAAAAAACATATTGTTTGGATAGTGTCTTCTCCGGCTTTTCCCGAAATGATTATCCCTTTATTACGAAAGCATCATAATGGCTTTCTTCAGCGCCGCGATGAAGGCATCCACATCGCTTTTGTCGTTGTAGAGGCCGAATGAGACGCGGACGGTTCCAGGCACGCCGAGTTCGTCAATCAGCGGTTCGGCACAATGGTGTCCCGTACGCACCGCCACGCCCTGCTGGTCCAGGAGTGTGCCGATGTCGAAAGGATGAAGGAGAAGCCTCCCCCCGTTCCCTCCCTGAAGGGAAGGGTGATTGGTGATGGGTGATTGGTGATTGGTGAACACATTGAAACTGATGACCCCTGCTTTGGGTTGACCGGCGGCATAGACATGCACGCCTTCGATGGCTGCTAACTGCTGCTCGCAGTAGTCCGTCACTTCGCGTTCATGCGTCTCTATCGCTTCCCAACCGATGGATTGCATATACTCCACCGCCTTATGCAGCGCATAAGAGCCCACGAAATTAGGTGTGCCGGCTTCAAACTTATAGGGCAGGTCGTTATAGGTAGTACCCGTCCAGCGGACATGGTTGATCATCTCTCCCCCACCCTCGTGCGGCGGCAGTTGTTCCAACCACTCGCGTTTGCCGTACAGCACGCCGATACCCGTCGGACCGTACATCTTATGTCCCGAGAACGCCAGGAAATCACAATCCAATGCCTGCACATCAACCGGCATATGCGGTACGCTCTGCGCCCCGTCGATGCAGACAGGCACGCCGTGCGAATGCGCAATCCGCACGATTTCTTCTACCGGATTGATGATTCCGAGCACATTGCTGACATGCGCCACGGAGACTAACTTCGTCTTTTCGCCCAGAAGGCCCTTAAAAGCCTCTATATCGAGCGTTTGGTCATCTCGCAAGGGGATATGCCGCAGGACGGCTTTCTTGCGCTCACAGAGCATTTGCCACGGTACAATGTTGGAATGGTGTTCCACAGCCGAGACGATAATCTCGTCTCCCTCCCGGATACAGGCTTCGCCAAAGGAGAAAGCCAAGGCATTGAGACTGTCCGTCGTGCCTTTGGTGAATATAATCTCATCGCTGCTCTTCGCCCCGATAAAATCTGCCACGGCTTTTCTTGCCTCTTCATGTTTCATCGTCGCTACCTGGCTCAGATGGTGCACGCCGCGGTGGATATTGCTGTTCCAATGGGAATACGCCTCGGCGATGGCATCTATCACCGCCTGCGGTTTCTGGCTTGTAGCCGCATTATCGAGATAGACCAAGGGGCGTTTGTGTACCGTTTCTTTCAATATAGGGAAATCTGTTCTATTCATTGCTTTGATTGGGTGTTGATATATTCTACGGTGTTTCTGACGTAAGCAAGATACTGCTGAAAAGCTTCTTGGCTGATGACCACCGTTCCGCGGCAGTCGTTAGGGTGAAAGCTGAGCGAAGAGGCATCCTTCAGGCGGCTGTCAAGGAAGAGAATCACATGGTGTTCCGTGTCGTTGATAAGTCCGAAAGGACTGACGCTGCCGGGTTCCAGCCCCAAGTACCTCATCATCCGTTCGGGCGAAGCGAACGACAGTTTGCCGGGGGCCTTCTTACCCTGCGAGACCAGGATGTCCTTCAGCCAGTGCTCGATGTCATGGATAGCGAGGTCGTCATCGCACGGGAAACAGATGAGGTAGTGCTGGTCGCCCTTGTGGTTGCGCATGAAGATGTTCTTGCAATGTACAGAGCCGTCATCGTGCCACCACCGTTTCGCCTCTTCGATGGTCTTGCCCTCAGGGTGGTTGTAGGTAGTGAAAGGAATAGCGTGTTCCTCCAGATAGCGCAGCACTTTCTCCTGCCGCTCGGATATGATTTCGTAATGGTTCATTGCATCAGTTCGTTTATTATATCTTCGTCTGCCGGCAGCCATCGGACGGTCTGCAGGTCTTTCGGAGCGAGCCACCGTGCCGCTTCGTGTTCCAGAAGGGTGTAACCTTCTTCCTTTGTACTTAGTCCTTTGTCCCTTTGTCCCTTTATTTGGCATCGGAAACAGTGCATCGTCAGGTGGAAAGCCGGATAGTCGTACTCGATCGTCCGCAACAACTCACCCACCTCTATCTCAGCGTCCAGTTCTTCATGTATCTCGCGGCGTAAAGCCTCTTGCGGCGTCTCGCCGGCTTCTATCTTACCGCCCGGAAACTCCCACCAGTCTTTCCACTCGCCGTAACCCCTCTGCGTGGCAAAGATACGCCCTTCGGGGTCCTCTATGACCGCTGCCGCTACTTCTATCCGTTTCATTTGAATTGCTTTTGTTCCGCGTTATACTCATATCCGCTCTCCCGCAAAAACGCTTTCATCTCCTCCGGCTCGCGGTCGAAAGAAGCGCACAGCTCTTCCAGCGACTCAAACTCTCCATCGCGCAGCAGCATGTTCACTGCAGACACCATCATATATGGATTCTTCGGTAACTCGTTCATCCTTTCACCTTTCACCTTTCTTTCACGGTTTGTAATAGCTCTCCTCCAGGATTTTCTGTGCGTCCCCTTCCGCCATCAGTTCTTGCAGCGTAACGTTCTCATTATGCTCCATAAAGCTCTCGGCAATGCGCCATCCAAGCCATATGCCCAATCGTCCCGGAGAATCCTGCGAGACCTCAGAAGTGAACGGTCCGTCATTCAGATAACCCGTCAAAACAAGACTCTCGGTCTTGAAGAGGTCACGGTTGTCCATAACCAAATGCCAGATGGCTCTTTCGTTCCGGACACACCATTCCCATTGTTCTTTCGTCCATCCCATCACTTCGTATGGCGGCAGGTCGTCGAAGATCTGCGCAGTCAGGTACATCACTTTTCCGCGGTACATCATCTGGTCCAAGAGGCGGCTTTTTGCGCTTGTATAGGGTAGAGTCCGGAAGAGATAGGCACTCACTACATCCACAGGAATACACTCCGGCCGCATGGTCTGCTTCTGATATTCGTACACCACACGGTTGTAGTACTCGTAGTCACTTCCCAGGTACATGTCAGCCCCTATACCGATAAGCTCTTCGTTGAAATAAACAGGTGTCTGAAACCCGGAAATAAAGAAGTAAAGCGATGGTATATCCGCGTTCGGATAGAGCCACTGAATGCGGGAAAAAGCCTTTGACAACGATTTTTCCAAACCGGTTATGTCGGCGAAAATCTGTTGCTCACGTGCGTTGGTGTTTTTGAAACCGTAGAGGGTGTCGTTGAGAAACTGCGGCAAAGCAGTTTCCAAATAGGCGGTATCGGTTGCCGGGATACCTAAGATATCTTCCACCCACAACGGCATAAACTCCGGATATTCGTCATAGAGCACACGGATATCCTGCGCAACGGTAGAGTCGTGAACGTTCATCAGCGCATTGTCAAACCGCACAATATCAATTGGTTGCGACTCTAAATCCTTCGGGAAGTACGTTCTCCCGTTATGGCAGGCGGTCAAAAGGAATACGCCTATGATGTAAAAAATGGTCTTTTTCATAGCATCATTCTATCACTCCGTCTTTTATTTCAATCACACGGTCGGCAATACCCGCCAACTCTTTGTCATGGGTAACAAGCAGGATAGTCTGGCCATACTCTTTTCGCAACTGCAACAAGAGATTGCTCAGCTCCTTTTTGTTCTTCTCGTCAAGACTGCCGGTCGGTTCGTCCGCCAATATGATATCCGGACTCATCATCAGCGCGCGCGCTGCGGCTACACGCTGTTTCTCGCCTCCGGATAGTTCGTTGGGCTTATGGTTCATGCGGTCCGCGAGTCCCAAGTCTGCAAGCAGTTTCTGCGCACGGGGTTTGTATTCCTTTTCACTCTCGTGGGCAATCATCGCAGGGATACAGACATTCTCCAGCGCCGTGAACTCCGGCAAGAGCTGGTGGAACTGGAAGATAAAACCGATATGATGGTTGCGGAAAGCGGCCAGCTTGGTGTCGTTGAGCGTAAAGACATCTTGACCGTCAATAACCACTTTTCCGCTTGTCGGTCTGTCCAGTGTGCCGATAATCTGCAGAAGGGTCGTTTTGCCGGCGCCGGACTTGCCGACAATAGCAACGATCTCGCCCTTTGTTACGGTGAGGTTCACGCCTTTCAGCACTTCCAAGGTGCCGAACGATTTATATATGTTCTGTACTTCAATCATACTTAACAAATTTCTAACCTTCTATCTCCATTTTCCATGTGAGTGATTTTAATGTGTACTGTATCATCCGGCAAAAGGGAAGCAATCATCTCCGGCCACTCAATGAAACAGTAGTTGCCGGAATAGAGGTACTCCTCTGCACCGAAGTCAATCGCCTCGCGTATGTCCTTTAGCCGGTAGCAGTCGAAATGATAGACTTCACCCCGGTAGGGTTGTTCCACATCATAGACATTGACAATGGCAAAAGTTGGGCTGTTCACAACATCGGCTGTCCCCATCGCCTCGCAGAGCGATTTGATGAAAGTGGTCTTGCCTGCTCCCATCTGTCCGTCAAAGGCAAAGACACGATGCGGCTCGTATGTCTTCAGTATTTCCATCGGGCTTACACTCTCGCCTCTCTCATTGAGAAGCAAAAGTCCTGAATTTTCTCCTTTTTTTATCGTATAAGTACTCATGTTCGTGACAAATATTCGATTCTCAGAGGGTTATTTTTGCTTGAAAATACTCGTAAAGTGCTGATCCTCTGGTAGTTCCGAGTAAATCAATCCATTCTTCTTTTTTAGCCAAACTAGCGCGCTTGACAGAGCCGAAATGACGCAGTATCTTTTGCTTTGTTACAGGTCCAACTCCTTGAATATCATCAAGTTGGCTATGAATTTGCGCCTTGCTTCGCTTCGATTTATGGTATGTGATGGCAAATCGGTGTACTTCATCTTGTATGGCAGTAAGCAAGCGGAACACTTCGCTCGTTACGGGCATACCAATCTCCGCCGGAGGGAATCCGTAGAGGAGGGTCTGTGTACGGTGCTTGTCGTTTTTCTTCAGACCTGCTATCGGGATGGAGAGACCGAGTTGGTCTTCGACGGCTTCGCGTATAGCGTGCATCTGTCCTATGCCTCCGTCGGCGATGATGAGATCCGGCATATGTTCTCCTTCATCCATCAGGTGTTGGTACCTTCTCCGTACTACTTCGCGCATACTGGCGTAGTCATCGGCTCCTTCAACCGTCTTGATCTCAAAACGCTTGTAGTCACTTTTACTGGGCTTAGCCATGCGGTAGACAACGCAGCCGGCGACAGCGTTGGTTCCTTGTATATTGGAGTTATCGAAACAGTCAATCCATCGTGGCAGCGTTGGGAGATTCATCATCTCCTTTAGTTCCGTCAGGATACGCACTCCCCGCTGCTCAGGATTGAGTTTGTCGTCCTGCTTGAGGCGGTCCAACTTGTACTGACGAACGTTTTGCATAGCGAGATCGAGGAGTTTCTTGCGGTCGCCGCTGAGGGCGATGTGTATATGCAATGTATCATCAAAAACCTCCGGTATGAACGGTACAATGACCTCTTTTGTGGAACTCTCCAGCCGCTCGCGGAGTTCCATCATTCCTATTGCCAGCAGCTCCTCTTTCTCCTCGTCCATCTTGCGGCGGTATTCGATGGTCTGGCCTTGTATGATAGATCCGTTGTGGACATGCAGCATGGATATATATACCTTGTCTTCCTGCTCGTCGTAACCAAATACATCTATGTCGCCCGCGTGGGTGTTGGTAATAATTGTCTTGCTCTTGAACTGCTCCAAGAGTTCAATCTTGCGTTTTATCTCTGCAGCTTCCTCATACTTCATTTCCGCCGATTTCATCGCCATTTCTTCCTCTAACTGGCGTCCTATCTCATGCGCGTCACCTTTGATAAGTTTGCGCGCCTGGTCAATCCATTCGGCGTAGTGTTCGCTTCCCGGGCGTTTTTCGCAGATACCGCAACAGTTATGAAGATGGTATTTGAGGCAGACGCGAATCTTCTTTTTTTCGATGGAATCAGGTGTCAGCGGTATATTACAAGTACGGATCGGGTAGAGTTTATGGATGAGTTCGAGCACAGTATCAACGGTATAACCGAAGGTGTAGGGTCCGTAGTACTCACCGCTTTTTTTATTGATTGTCCGCGTTTTGAATATACGCGGGTAGGGCTCTTTTGTAATGCAAATGGAAGGATAGGATTTGCCGTCCTTGAGGAGGATGTTGTAATGCGGCTGATATTGCTTGATGAGATTGTTCTCCAGCAAGAATGCATCCTGTTCGCTATCCACCACCACGTACCTGATATCCGCTATATGCGCAACGAGTTGGCGTGTTTTTGAGGACTGATGATCCTTGTTGAAATAGCTGTTGACGCGGCGATGCAGGTTCTTTGCCTTGCCGACATAGATAATTTGCCCGTCTTTGTCAAAGTATTGGTACACGCCCGGGTTCTCGGGTATACGTTTTAGTAATAGAGCAATATGTTCATTCTTTACCGCCATTCTCTGTTATCCATCACCAATCATTCTATTCGTCCACCTCAATGCCGAACAGGCAATCAAAATCGACACCTCTTTCTTCCAAGTATTTTCTACCGTTCAAGCCTTCTAATTCGATGATGCAGTTGGTATAGATTTTCTTTACTCCCGTTTTCTTGACCAGTTCTACTGCGGCCATCAGTGATCCTCCGGTAGCCAGGATATCATCGTGTATGAGTACAATGTCGTTCTCATCGAGAGCACCCTTATGCATCTCAATTGTATCACTGCCGTATTCTTTTGTATAACTAACCTTTACTGTTTCTGCCGGTAGTTTTCCGGGTTTGCGTATAAGCACAAATCCTGCACCAATCTCCATGGCTACCGCCGGAGCGATAATGAATCCGCGCGACTCGATACCAACTACCTTGGTAATCCCAAGTCCTTTATAGCGCTTTACCATCTCGTCTCTCATCCACCGCAAGCATTCCGGTTTTGCCAATGCTGTTGTGATGTCCTTGAACTGAATGCCCGTTATCGGATAGTCAGGCACGTTACGGATACTTTGTTTTACTTCTTCTGCTGTCATAAAGTCATTTAGTATTTTTATTAGTTGCTTATTTTATTTGTGTTCCACGTGAAACATTACAAGTTAGTTCATACATGAACTAAAAATTCTATTCTATCGTCCCATGAGAACTAATAATACGCTTATGTCATTGGGACTGACTCCCGGAATGCGTTGCGCTTCTCCTATTGAACGCGGACGGATGCGTGTGAGTTTCTGGCGTGCCTCGGTACTCAGACTCTGTATGCTGTTGTAGTCGAATGTATCGGGTATGCGTATTTGTTCCAATCGCTGCAGCTTGGCGGCCTCTTGTTGTTCGCGTCGGATATAGCCCGCGTATTTGACCTGAATCTCGCAACTCTCTATGCATTCATCGGGTATATTCTCCATTTTGTCCTTTAATTCGGGAACTGTCTCTGCCAGAGACTTGATGCTGATTTGCGGGCGTAAAACGAGATCGCTTATTTTGCATCCTTCATGCAGCGCGCTACTGCCAATACTTTCCAGCCATCCGTCAATGGTTCCTTTGCGTACTGTTGTTTGCTGCATGTATTCGATGAAATCGGCGCATTTTTCTTGTTTTTGTTTGAAGAGATTGTATCGATATTTGTCCGCCAGTCCCATCTCGTAACTGCGTGCAGTCAGTCTTTCGTCAGCGTTATCCTGACGCAGGAGGATTCTGTACTCGGCTCGTGATGTGAACATACGGTACGGTTCATCCACTCCTTTGTTGACCAGGTCGTCAATCAGTACGCCGATATAACTCTCGTTTCTTCCCATTGTAAACGGCTGACCGCCATGCGCATTTATATGCGCGTTCACTCCGGCAACGAGACCTTGGCCTGCGGCTTCTTCATAACCGGTTGTTCCATTGATCTGTCCGGCAAAGAAGAGGTTTCGGATAAGTTTGGTCTCGAGTGTGTGGTAGAGTTGCGTGGGGTCAAAGAAATCATATTCAATGGCATAGCCCGGTCTGTACATAACAACATCTTCCAGTCCTTTGACGGTTTTTAGACCTGCTAATTGAACCTGCCATGGCAGGCTGCTTGAGAATCCGTTGACGTAATATTCATTGCTGTCAACTCCTTCCGGTTCTAAAAACAACTGATGTGCGTCTTTGTCGGCAAAGGTAACAATTTTAGTTTCTATGCTTGGGCAATAGCGCGGGCCTATGCTCTTGATTTGTCCGTTGAAAAGGGGTGAATCTGCTAATCCTGCGCGCAGCGCATCGTGTGTATCCGGATTAGTATATGTAATCCAGCATGGCATCTGTTTGAGTTGGCGGTGTACGGTATCCAGATAGGAGAACTGATGCCAGTCATTATCTCCGTCCTGGCGTATAAGTTCATCGAAATGAATAGAGCGTGCGTCAATACGTGCAGGCGTGCCCGTTTTCATTCTGTCACTCTTGAAGCCTAAAGACACCAGTTGCTCTGTAATTCCATATGAGGCAGGCTCGGATATCCGGCCTCCTTGTGTCTGTGTTCTGCCGCAATGCATCAGTCCGTTGAGAAAAGTCCCATTGGTCAGCACAACCGCTTGTGCCTCCATTTCGATGCCTAAAATAGTCTTAACACCGCAAACCTTATTATCTTTGATAATAAGACCTGTTACTGTATCTTGCCAGATGGAGAGGTTGTCCGTGTGTGATAGTATCTTTATCCATTCCTCGATAAACCGTTTCCTGTCACTTTGGCTGCGCGGACTCCACATAGCCGCTCCTTTGCTTTGATTGAGCATCCGGTATTGAATGGCACTTCTATCCGTAACGATTCCCATTTGTCCTCCGAGCGCATCAATCTCACGCACAATCTGCCCTTTTGCAATTCCCCCTACGGCAGGGTTGCAACTCATCTGGGCGATTTTGTTCATATCCATAGTGATGAGTAGTGTTTTGCTCCCCATCCGAGCAGCGGCACTGGCAGCTTCACACCCTGCATGCCCTGCTCCTACTACTATAACATCATATTTAAAATCCATCGATGAAATCGAGCATTTTTATTTTATTACATGGTTTTTATGACTCCATTTCCACGAGCCGCTATAACTGTTTTTCCCTATAGTGCGCAGGCGCGGTAAAAAGGCGTTTTCTATATGGCATCTGTATGTGATTTCTTGTGTTTCCGGATCAACCAGAATACCAATAATGTCAAAGCGGGGTGTTTTTTCTATTTTATTGTATTTGATATAGGAGTTTGCAGCAGCCGTCAGTCTTTGTTTTTTGATATTGTCAACATATTCCTCCGGTCTTTTGTCGCCGAAAGTGCTTGTTCGTGCCTTAACTTCAATAAAAACTATTTCTTTCCTGTTTTCTGCTATCAAGTCAATCTCCAGATGTCCCATACGCCAGTTATGCTCAAGAATGCGGTATCCCTTTTTCTTCAGTATTTTGGAGGCTTCCTCCTCTCCGATTATTCCTATGGGATTGGTAACAAACATATCATCTTAATTGCTCCATCCGTGCGGCATCCAAGCGCAGTAAAATAAATAATAACAACGTGAATCCCCATAACGAACTACCTCCGTAGCTGAAGAAAGGCAATGGTATGCCGATAACAGGCAGTAATCCTAAAACCATACCAACGTTAATTGTGAGGTGGAATAGGAAAATACTGGCTACCGCGTATGCATATATTTGCGTAAAAATAGTACGTTGCCGTTCTGCTATTTCAATCAGGCGCAGAATAAAGAACAGGTACACTAATAACACGGCAACCGAGCCGGCAAATCCCCATTCCTCGCCAACGGTGCAGAAAATAAAGTCAGTATCCTGCTCTGGAACGAACTGCAGTTTGGTCTGTGTTCCATTCAAGTATCCTTTTCCGATAAACCGTCCGGATCCGATAGCAATACGTGCCTGATTGACATTATATCCTGCTCCTGCCGGATCTTCTTTCATTCCTAACAGTACTTCAATTCGGATGCGTTGGTGTGGCTGCAGTACGCGCGTGAACACAAAATCACATGCTTGCGTATATCCGATACATCCAAGCGTAAAGGCCGCCACTATGAGCAGCATGTACCTGCGCCAATAAAGGCTGACGAAGATGGTATATAATATCAATGCTGCTACAATTCCCATTGAAACCCAGTCAAAAGGTACCGTAACCCATATATTTATAAGGAGACACAGCCCGTATATAGCAGCTACGCTACCAATCAAGATTAATGGTTGCCAGCGCATCTTATTCTCTTTGCAAATAAAGAAAATTTCGATAGCCGTAAGTAACAGCATGCACGTCAGAATGCCTACGCTTCCGGATCCGTACGGTAAAGCGATGCCGCCAAAACGAATACTGATGATAAACAATGCAACTGCAGCTACACCTATCCATAGAATATATCCACTCATTCCCTGGCGGTAGAAAACGAGCAGGAATGCCGCAAAGACGAGCGCCGAACCTGTTTCTCTTTGCAGCACCATGATTATTATTGCCGGTACGGCGATAAGCGCAAAAGGTACGATGAGATCGCGCCAAGTACGTAGTTTATATTCATAGCGTCCCATGTATTTCGCTACCGCCAGTGCTACAATACATTTTGCGAACTCTGCCGGTTGCAAGCTGACGGGACCTAATGAAATCCACGATAAAGAACCTTTTATGTTATGCGCCAAGAGGGGAGTGATGAGCAGTAAGGCTATCATTATGCCATACGCAATATAGGCGAGTACATCATAGGTTTTATAGTCAACCAACAGAAGTACCAAACCAAGCACTAATGATCCCAAAATCCAGGCAAACTGTTTTCCTGCACGGTTGGAAAAATCAAAGATACTGGTTTGGTCAAAAGAATAACTGGCTCCGTATATATTAAGCCATCCGAAAATTACAAGGACCAGAAACAAGCCTACTGTCAGCCAGTCAATATTCTGCCATATGTTACCATTCCTTGACGCTCTCATTCAGTACACTTTCTCCTATTCGTTTTCTTAAATCTTTTCTTTTCACTTGTCCTGTGAGATACTGTTCCATCATCATACTCGCAATCGGGCATGCCCATGTGGCACCGAACCCGGCGTTCTCCACAACAACAGCAACGGCAATCTGCGGATCCTCGATAGGCGCGAACCCTATGAAAATAGCATGGTCTCGTCCGTGCGAATTTTGCGCAGTTCCTGTTTTGCCGGCCATATTGAGGGTGTCAATGGCGAAGTGGCGGCCGGTACCATATACCATTACGCGATGCATACCTTCTTTAACCACATCGAAGTGTTTTTTCTCTATATTCAGCCGATGAATTCGGGATTCCATAGAGTCATTTTTATTCAGATGCGGCGAGATATAGAACCCTCCGTTAGCGATGATGGCTGCCTGGTTGGCTAGTTGTAAGGGGGTAACCAAAATCTCTCCTTGGCCGATACTGAGCGAGCGGATAGTAATGGCTTTCCATCCTGTTTTGCCATAGTAACGGTCAAAGTACTTTGTACTCGGAATACTGCCCGAAGACTGGTCTCCGATGTCTGTATCATTGAATTTTTGCCCCAATCCGAATGCCATTACATCATTGCGCCATAACTCGTATCGCTTTCTGAAATCCTCATTCTCATTTCCGTAACCGTCTTTTTGAAGCGCATCGCGGAAGGCAGCCCAGAAATACGGGTTACAACTTTGCTCAATGGCTTTCTCCAAAGCTACCGGAGAGCCGTGATGATGGGTACACTTGATAGGTGTACTTCCGGGACCTGAACAGGGATAAAGCGTGTTGGGGGTAATAGCGCCTTCTTCTAAACAGACAAGAGCCTGAATAGTTTTAAAGGTAGAACCGGGAGGGTAAGTGGCTTGTGTAGCACGGTTGTAGAGAGGTTTGGTCGGATCTTTGAGAAGGAGATCGTAGTTTACACTGCGCTCTTTTCCTACAAGCACTTTTGGATTCCAATTGGGATTGGATACAAGAGCCAAAATCTCGCCGGTTTTAGGTTCGATGGCTACAGCGCTCCCTATTTTCCCATCCAGCAGTTCTTCCGCCAATAGTTGTAATTGAATATCAAGCGTTGTGCGTAGGTCGGTCCCGGCTTTGGCGTTTCTATCCATTTCGCCGTTTTGGTAACTGCCTTGAATACGTCCGCGAGAATCCCGCATCAAAATCTCCACCCCTTTGTCTCCTCGTAATTGTTTCTCGTATGTTCGTTCCAATCCGTCCCGTCCTGAGTAATCACCTCGTGCGTAGTAGGGATCGTTATCTATGTCGTTCTGGTTGACTTCGCCGACGGAACCCAACACATGAGATGCTGCATTGTAGGTATAGTCGCGTAAGGTACGTTTTTGTATTTGAATTCCGGGAAAGAAGACAAGTGACTCTTGCAAGGTAGCAATATCTTCCTTTTTTAATTGTCCCATAAAACCTTGTGGCGTGTCTTTCGAGTAACCACGGTTTTTTTTCCGATCCTTGATTTCCTTGATGCGTGTATCAAATTCCTCACGGCTGATATTCAAACAATTACAAAAGGCTGTTGTATCCCAGTCATTTCCCATGAGGCGCATCGTCATTGTGATTTCATAAATTGGCTGGTTGAAGACGAGCAACTCTCCGTTTCTGTCATAAATCAAGCCGCGAGAGGGATAGACGGTCTGTTTGACCAGTGCATTGTTATCAGCCTGGTCTTTTGTAGATTGGTCTATTATTTGGAGATAGAATAACCGAATTATATACACTAATACTACAACAATGGCAATGCCACTGATGATATATCGGCGTTTATAGTACTGGTCATTAATCATTTGTATTTAAGAGCGTTATAAACAATAATCACAATGATTGTCACAATGCTGCTGACCAGTGTCTCCAATAGGACGAAGCCTATATGCGCCCAACTCCACGCCGCCAATAAGAAAACACTTAAATGGTGGATTAAAACGAGAATGGTGACATATTTGAGCATTGTTTCCATGCCTAAAACATGGAGTGTGATTTGTTCATTCAAACGGTCTTTGTCGTTCACGAGTGTGCCTAAAATATAGGGACGTAAAAACATCAGCAGAATGCAACTCGCTGTGTGGATTCCAAGAGAATTGCAGAAGATGTCCATTATCAGGCCGGCTATTGCGCCGATTGCCATATCTGCACTGTGAGGCAATGTGATAGGCATCATCAAAAGGCAGAGCACATAGATGTACGGATGGCAAACCCCTAATAACTGCAATTGGTTAAAAAGCAGCACTTGCAGCAACATTACGATAATGTATCGTCCCAATTGTTTAGTCCACTCCATTCGTCAGTTCCTCCAATTCATGTTGATTCGCATTCTGAACCACTTCTACATATTTCAACCGTTTGAAATTGGTATGCAGCCGAACACGGATAGTATAGTATGACGCGCCTTCTTTTAGCTCGCTATTTTCTACGATTCCAACGGGAATACCTTCAGGAAATACAGGACTGAGACCACTTGTTACAATCGTGTCTCCGGGATTGACAACCATGTGGGCTGCAACATCGGTCAACTGCGCAAATCGGATATCTTTTCCGTCCCATTGCAGCGTACCTATATAGTCGTTTTTGGAAAAGCGGCAGCTTAAATTGGTATATGTATTGATGATAGGAATAACTACGCTGTAGTTTCTCCCCACCGTCCGAACAATCCCGACAACGCCATCTTTGTTGCGAATACCTTGCCCGCGCTCAATACCATCTTTGTTGCCGCGGTTTATCGTCAGATAATTATGCATCTCATCGGTTGTCATTTGAACAACCTTAGCTGCCATGCAATGATACGAACTGCCTGTCAGGGTTGAATCCTGCATATAAATCTGGTTACGCAGGGCTGCATTTTCTTCCGCCAATTGCTCGTTCTGGTAACGCAGGCTGAAATAACCGCTTATTTCACTCATCTGCTCATGTTGCCAGGCAATAAAATTATTCGCCGTGCTGAAAAAACTGCTGCGAGGATAAGCATTATTGTAACTTATCAGCAAAAATGCAGCAACTTCCAAGGTAATAAATACCAGGAAGTTGCTATATCGCAGCAGTATTTTGAGCAGATTTTGCATACTATCCGCTTATCGGATTAGGAAACCGAAGTTGTTAACATTCTTCAGTGCAACACCGGTTCCGCGGGCTACAGAATGTAACGGGTCATCAGCAACGTGGAAAGGAATGGTGATCTTGTCAGTCAATCGTTTTGCCAGCCCGTGAAGAAGTGCTCCTCCACCTGCCAGATAAATACCGCGTTTAACAATATCCGAGTACAACTCAGGAGGAGTAGATTCCAACGCTTGCAGAATAGCGCCTTCAATTTTGCTTACACTTTTTTCAAGACAGTGGGCAATCTCCTGGTAACTTACAGGCACAGACATCGGAAGGGCGGTTACTTTATTCGGACCGACAACGATGAAATCTTCGGGTGCATCCTCCAATTCCGGCAGAGCAGACCCCACCTGAATTTTGATTCGCTCAGCTGTAGGTTCGTCTATACGCAGATTGTGCATACGTCCCATATACTCGATAATATCCTGGTTGAAATCATCACCTGCAATCTTGATAGATTTGTTGCTAACAATACCACCGAGGGAAATAACGGCGATTTCCGTAGTACCACCGCCTATATCTACAATCATACAGCCCTCGGGACTCTCTACATCCAGGCCAATACCGATGGCGGCAGCCATAGGCTCATAGATCATATAAATGTCACGTCCACCGGCATGCTCCGAACTATCCCGTACAGCCCGAATCTCCACTTCGGTAGAGCCCGAAGGAATACAAACCACCATACGAATCGAGGGAGTGAACAGATGTGCCTGCTTGGGAATCATTTTAATCATGCCGCGAATCATCATCTCACAGGCATAGAAATCGGCAATCACACCATCACGAAGCGGGCGCACGGTACGAATCATTGTGCCGCCCTTACCGATCATCTGTTGCGCTTTGCGCCCGACGGCAACCATCTTGTTGTCCGCCATTGAAATAGCCACAACCGAAGGCTCGTCCACTACCACCTTGTCATCACACATGATAATAGTGTTCGCTGTTCCTAAGTCAATGGCAATCTCTTGTGTAAAAGAAAAAAGTCCCATAATTTTATTACGTTATGTATTTTGCTATGCCGATGAGTTGAAAAATTGCGCAAAGTTACAACTTTTTTTTTATATGTGCAAGCGCGCGCGTTTTTTTTTATTTTTTTTATAAGAAAAAAGAGTGATAACTTTTACGTCATCACTCTTGCGCTCCCTCTAGGACTTGAACCTAGGACCCCCTGATTAACAGTCAGATGCTCTAACCGACTG
>JAGKVE010000085.1 GCA_021152555.1 Bacteroidia bacterium
AGAGCTCAAAACAGTGCAACCTTCGAAAGCCATATATCCAATGCTTGTTACGCTATTGGGAATGTCAATAGAACTCAAACCTGTGCAACCTTTGAAAGCACTACTTCCAATGCTGGTGACGCTATTGGGAATCGTCACAGAGGTCAAACCGCGGCAACCTTTGAAAGCACTACTTTTAATGCTCATTGTGCATCCTGGTATCCTCACATTATACGGATGATTAAATCTGCATCGAATACGAATATTACTAGCACTGGCAGCTGTTATTGTTGAACACAAGTTATTATACAACAACCACCCTGCTGCAACAATAATTACTCCCGCTAACAAGCAGAAAAACATCTTTCTTTTTTGATTCCATTTTTCGGAATTTATAATCTGTGCCATAATACAATAAATTTATATGGTTAGACAATATTATTTCTATATTTATTTGTACCCTTGAGCCTTTCTTTTCTCTTCACGATAGACACGGTTCATGTACTCTCTATCTTCTTTATGTTTGGACGCTTCCTCTGAAAAGCCATGCTTGCGCAATAAACGTTCTAGTTTTTCTCCTTCTTCATTAAATTTATCCAAAGCATTGTTAGCGTCCCAAAATATCTTTTGTGCCATTATGCCTTGGTATTCAGGAGAGTTCGCTTTTACAAACACATTATCTACTTCATACAGAAAGTTTTGCCGGGCATTTTCGCATACTTCAATCTGTCGTAGAATGTCATCGTAATCTTCAATTGTTTTCGGAGCTTCGTAATAATTATCCTCAGAATAGGAACTACCGCTATCTGTTGAACTTGTGCAAGCAGATAGCATGTATCCGATAGCAAACAATATTGCTGCAATTATGATAGCCCATAGCCATCGTTTACTATCTTTCCCCTTTGCTTCGTTGATAGCAAACTGATAATTATCTTTATCAGTTAGGATTGCTGTCAAACTACCTGTTGTCCGATTAAATGATAGTAAAACCCAATCACCTGGTTTTACATTACATTCAGTAGATTGCATGCTGCATTTGAATTGAAGAGTGCATGCCTGATCAA
Source organism: Bacteroidia bacterium (assembly GCA_021152555.1). Classification (GTDB taxonomy): domain Bacteria; phylum Bacteroidota; class Bacteroidia; order Bacteroidales; family Paludibacteraceae; genus Colicola. Next base: position 1,044 of record JAGKVE010000085.1, read on the forward strand.
TTTCAATTTCCAATTTACCATTTTGCTCTACTTTTCCTATCTCAACACCATTCTTTAGAATAGTTACAGAAGGAGAGGTTGCAAAACTTTCTGTGTAACCTAAAATAGTTACTTTGCTACTACTTTGGATATCAAATCCACAATGAGGACATTTTGAAACGGAAGAACTGATCTCTTTTCCGCATTCGGGACATTTAATAAGTGCCATAATTTTGTGTTTTATTGATTAATGTATGTTGATATTTATTTTACTCTTGATAATTCTCCTCTATCGACTGAATGTTCCAAAAATCCTTCCACCCAAATGCTTTTCTATAAAAAGGAATTGCGATATTTGGAACATACAAAATGGCATTTTCTCCAATATTATAGAATGCATCGGGTTCGCAAGATGGTGGAATTAGAGCCTTACACGTAATTGAACTAAGTTCTTTGCAGCCCCCAAAAGCACCTATTCCAATGCTTGTGACACTGTTGCCTATTGTCACAGATGTTAGAATGTTGCAATTCCAGAAAGCATCGGCTCCAATACTTATGACACTATTGGGAATCGTCACAGAGGTCAAACCCGTGCATCCTTCGAATGCATACTCTCCGATACTTGTAACATTGTTTGAAAGCGTTACTGACGTTAGGTTTTTGCATATACGAAAAGCATTACGCCCGATTGTTGTGACACTATTAGGAATGGATACTGAAGTCAGATTTTCGCAATATGCAAAAGCATATTCGTTAATGGATGTAACACTATTAGGAATGGTCACAGACGTTAGTCCACTACGCCAAGAGAATGCAGCATCAGCTATGGTTTCAATCCCATCTGGAATAGAATATTCGCCACTATATGTTCCCGGCAAAGAAAAGAAAACATGAGCATTCATAACTGGCGACTGCAATTCCAAGCCTCCCCCTATATACCCGCTAATATCGGTAACACTATTAGGAATGATAATTGCAACTAAATTTTTACAAGCACTAAAGGCGCCACCTGCAATCATTTCAATTCCATCTGGAATAGTATATGATGCTTTAGTATAATTCTTTGGTAAATAGGCGAATACGTGTGCATTATATAAAGGAGTCTCTAACTTATAACATAGTCTAAAAGCATCATCTCCAATACGAATTACACTATTAGGTATATTAATCGATGCTAGATTATAACAGTTGCTGAATGCACCAAATCCAATACTGGTTACATTATCCGGAAGTGTTACAGACGTTAGGTTTTCACAACCCCAAAAGGCATTAAAGCCGATGGTTGTGACACTATTGGGTATATTCACTAATGTCAAATTTGCACATCTCTCAAAAGCGCCATCTGCTATTATTTCAATGCCGTCTGGAATAGTATATTCGCCCGCATAAGATTTGGGCATATATACAAAAATATGCTCATTGAATATCGGAGATTCTAGGTTCGGGCAATTACCAAAAGCTTCTTCTCCAATGCTTACAACACTATTCGGAAGTGTAACTGATCTTAGATTTTTACATCCATAAAAAGCAGTTTTTGCAATATGCGTAACACTATTTGGAATGGTAACAGATGTCAAATCGTCTTTAAAGGCAAATGCCCTCTCTCCAATTGTTTCAATTCCGTCCGGAATGGTATAATGGCCGGAATAATCATCAGGCAAATGGACAAAAACATGTGCATTATAAACCTCATATTTATGCCCGCAGAAAGGATCCATCCCAACGCTAATAACACTATTTGGGAACGTTACAGAGGTTAGATGATCACAGAGAGCAAAAGCATCGTCACCAATGAATCTTACACTATTAGGAATGCTTACAGACATGAGATTTCTGCAACGCATAAAAGCCCCATCTTCGATTGTAGTTATGCCTTCAGGAATTTCGAAGGATTCAACGTCGTCTCTCTCGCAGAATGCGTAGGCTCTAATGCACGTATCCTCAACCATACTAAGCCTATAAGTAACCAAACTTCTTATGGTAGAATCAGGGGTACATTCTTCTGCCAATTTGTATTCTCCTCTTGCGGCTCCAATATCACATAATGCATTTAAGTAATAATCACCCTTTTCTATATGTTCGTAGGCTTGATCAATCATTTGTTGCTGATATTTCTCACGCATATTTTTAACAAGAAAATATGATGCGATGCCTACAATTCCGATAATTGCGGAAATGATAATTCCCCATGTAAATTTTTTCATAATATCTATGCTTATATGATTTATAATTTATTTTTAAAAATCATTACATGAATTTATCTGCTATCATAATCTCTTTTTTTCGCACTCTTTCCAGTTGTACTTTTTATTCTCATTTTGCTCAGCCTCATCCTCTGTTCCAAAGAAAACGAGTTCTTCGCTTTTAGAGATTACTAAAGTTTCACTACCATAATTTACCACATAAACAGGAGTAGCAGGGCGTCCGCCATATCGCTCATAAATACGACCATAATTGCTTTCTGACCAACTGCCGCTTTTCCCATTTACGGTAGCAGTATTAGGATTCTGATATAATACTATTTCTTTATTGCCGTCATACACATAAACAGCGTATGGAGTTCTATCGTACTTGGACGATTGGGAATTTTGACTTGACGACGAGTTACTATTCGCGCATCCTACTATAATAATCACACATAGTGCTAAAATTAGCAACGATAAAAGCTTGTTTTTCATATGCATGAAGATTTTTAATGTAATGTGCAATACTTATCCCTCATAGAATATTCTTGATATGTATTACAATCTCCAGGAGAATATTCCAAATTGGTTGACAAATTAAATGCCGTCACCCAACTGCCTCCTTCCTGCTTCGCATCATCCACACCGTACCAAACTTTTTTAACCCCATCGTAGGTTTCTGTATGTTTGCAAATTCTACCATAAAAAATCTTTGTTTCCGGAGTGCCGTCTCCGCAGCTTGATCGACACACTTCTTTTAATTTTATATCCCTATCATCATAGATCTCTAATGTTAAACTATAACGATTAACACAGAGTCCATTGTCCTCCACATAATTACCGGAGTACGTTCCTGGTTGAACACGTCCCTCCCAGAATGATTCATCTTGTGAAGACGAACTACCTCCAACACAAGAAGATAGTAAACAAGTTGCCGCGACAGCAAGCAACACTTGCAAAATTTTGTTTCTTTTCATTTTAATACGTTTTTATAAGCCTACTCTTCTTCGGATTTTCGGCATACTCCATTGGTTTATATATTTCTTTTTATCTCTCGCTCTTCTCTCGGTTGTCGGTCGGTGGGATTAATAATCATTACATGTTTGCACGGAGCCGTTTGTCGTTTGGAACTGGAGGCGTTTGGCATCAGAGGCAGAGCGGTAGATGACCCACACATCGCCGGTACACTGTTTGTACTCCACACCTCCGCGTGAAACAGACGAAGAACTCATCTCATGGTAGTAAACCGTTGTACTGCCAATACTCATGCTACGTGGAGGACGTTCGCCCACAAAATGACATTTGCCGATGGTGGCATCGGCGGTGATAAAGCCGTTGAATAGTGCGCAGAGCGCAATAATGGCTAAACTTCTTTTCATGATGTTATAAATTATTATGTTCCTCCATTTTACTATTCGGCAGGAGGTGTCTTATACTGAAATAGGTTTACTCATAAAACGAATAAAAAGTGTCAAATTTTAAGATTTCAGTTTTATGAAGCAGACCCTAAATCATTATTCTCAAT
>JAGKVE010000005.1 GCA_021152555.1 Bacteroidia bacterium
GACCGATTAGTCAGCCTTCTTTCAAATCAAAATGTCAAAGATCAACAATTGAGTATTATTTTTTAATTTTTGATGCGAAAGTTAACGCATCAGTACTAAATTAATATCATATTATTAACCCAATTATTAACCCAAAATTAACAACATTATGAAAAAGTTTTATTCTTTGTTTCTTGTCCTCGCGGCGATGACAATGAGCGTGAACGCGCTGGAGTATTATGACAGTACTTCCAAACTCAATTACGATTTGGACGCGGATGCATTAACGGCTACTGTAGTCGGTCATCCCTCCTACGCTTCGCTGACAACAATAAGCATTCCCCAATCGTTGAACTATAATGCAAAAACATACGCGGTTGTGCTTGGGGAGAGTGCGTTTGAGAATTGCACGAATCTGAAGAATGTAGAGTTTGATAGTGATATGGAATATGAGTGGGTAATCGGAAATAAAGCGTTTGCCGGTTGTAATAATATCACTTGGGTTGAGTTTTCTGGTGATAGTATCTGCATCGGAGATAGTGCATTCGCCGGGTGTTCAAAAATGGCTTTTGATGCAAGTATGTGGCATGAGTTTAAATCAATAGGCAACTATGCTTTCGAAAACTGTACGAGTACGGGTGACGCGTTCAAGGAAATAGTAGTAGGCTTCAAACTTGTATCTATCGGTGAGAACGCTTTTAAAGGATGTACAGCGGTGAATAAAATCTTCATGTATGCAGAAGAATTATCCGACTACCCGACATCATATTCAAAATCACCATTCTATGGCCTGGGAAACGGTATCCTAAACATCGTCTTGTTTGAAAAAGTAAAATATATTCCGAATGGTCTTTTCTATGGGATGAAAAATGCAGAATTTGTCCTTGAGGCCAATTCGGGAAAAGGAATGTTCAATTTAAAAGAAATCGGAGCGGATGCATTCTCGGGGTGCATAAAAATGACTGACGAAATAATAGGAAAACTATTTACAGACGCCTTGACGGCGGTAGGAAACGGGGCATTTGATGGGTGTTCTGCTGTAACAGAACTGGTTTTACCGAAAAACCTGAGTGACATAGAGGGCTATGCATTCAGTGGTATGACAAACTTGAAAACGGTCTATGCGATGCGTCCTACGCCACCTGTAATTTCGGAATCAGTATTCAGCGGTTGCGGTGATTTGAGCAAGATAGACCTCAAAGTGACAGATGCCACCTACGCCGCGTACAGTACAGCCAATGTGTGGAAAGAGTTTAATGTGGTGCCTGATGGCGGTTTTTGGAAACTGACGATTACTGATGACGGACATGTAGAGTCTGTAAAGGTGATAGATGCGAACACTGAGGTAGAACTTGACCCCGATAAGATTGCAAACAACACCACTGTGAAGTTTGTTGTTTCGCCAAAAGAAGGATATAAAGAGACCTACGCATGGGAATATGGTCATGGCCTGACGCTTACTGTTCTGAAGAACCAGACGATTCTGGTAACAACAGAAATTATAAAATTTAATATCCAGGCCCTAAATGACGGTAATGGTACTGTTTCAGTAAAAAAAGGAGGGGATGATTTTGTCCTGAATAATGGTAATTTGATTGACTATTTCACAGAGATGGAGTTTACCGCAGTTCCCAATGAAGGATTTAAGTTCAAGCAGTGGAATGACGGGAATACTGATAACCCCCGTTCGTTCACTATCTGCGAAGCAAATCGTACGGGAACTTACGATAGCCATCCTCAAATCAAATATACCGCAAGGTTTGAGAAAGATTCGTCAACAGGAGTAGATAATCTACAAGGGGGCGGTGTACAGTGTACAAAACTGATTTGCAACGGTCAACTGCTTATTGAGCGTGACGGTAAAACATTCAACGCCCTCGGCACAGAGGTAAAATAACACCGAACAACTTAATTGTTTAACAATAAAAGGTGCGGAAATCCAACTTTCTGCACTTTTTATTTGCATATATGCAAAAAATATTGTATCTTTGCACGCAATTTAGAAAATTCTTTATATGAGCAAAAAAGAAATTCAATTCAGTCTTGTTTACCGCGACATGTGGCAGAGTAGCGGTAAGTACGTACCTCGTAAGGACCAACTGGCACGCGTGGCTCCTGTTATCATTGACATGGGATGTTTCGACCGCGTAGAGACCAACGGCGGTGCCAGCGAGCAAGTGAACCTGCTATATGGTGAGAACCCCAACCAAGCTGTACGTACGTTCTGCAAACCCTTCAACGAGGCGGGAATTAAGACACACATGCTGGACCGCGGTCTGAATGCGCTGCGTATGAATCCCGTGCCCGCGGATGTGCGTCAGTTGATGTACAAAGTGAAACATGCGCAGGGGACAAACATCACCCGTATCTTTTGTGGACTCAATGACCCACGTAATATCCTCCCGTCCATCAAATGGGCGAAAGAGGCAGGCATGACCGCACAGGCGACGATGTGTATCACCTATTCGAAGGTACATACGGCGGAATATTACATCAATCTTGCGGAACAACTGATTGAAGGTGGTGCGCAGGAGATTTGTCTCAAAGACATGGCGGGTATCGGCCGACCGCACATGCTTGGCGTTATTGTCGCTGCTATCAAAGAGAAACACCCCGATATCATTATTCAATATCACGGTCATACAGGACCAGGCTTCTCTGTCGCGTCTATGCTCGAAGTGGCGAAAGCCGGTGGTGATGTGCTCGATGTTGCGATGGAACCGCTTTCATGGGGCAAAGTACACCCGGATGTGATCACTATTCAGGCCATGCTTCGTGATGCCGGATTCCTCGTAAAAGACATTAACATGAAAGCCTATATGGAGGCACGCAGTCTGACGCAGTCGTTCATCGACGATTTCTTAGGCTACTGGATTGACCCGAAGAACGCGTTGATGACCTCGCTGCTTGTGGGCTGCGGCCTTCCAGGTGGCATGATGGGCTCGCTTATGGCGGATCTCAAAGGCATGCATGCCGCTATCAATGCCAACCTCAAGAAGAAAGGCGAGAAAGAGTTATCTGAGGACGAACTGCTCGTTCAACTCTTCGACGAAGTACAACGTATCTGGCCGATGCTCGGTACGCCGTGTCTCGTGACGCCGTTCAGCCAGTATGTCAAGAACGCTGCACTGATGAACCTCTTCAGCCGCTCGATGGGTGAGAAAGACTTCACGCGTATGGATCCGGCTATGTGGGGCATGATTCTGGGCAAGAGCGGCAAGCTGCCGGGTGAGTTGGCTCCGGAGGTTATCGAGCTCGCCAAGGAGAAAGGATTCGAGTTCTACACCGACGATCCGCAGAAACTCTATCCGAACGTGCTGCCGCAGTATATCAAGGAGATGGAAGAGTTAGGATGGGACCGCGGACAGGACGACGAGGAACTGTTCGAGTTCGCCATGCATGACAAGCAATATCGCGAATACAAATCCGGTATTGCCAAAGAGCAGTTCAACAAGGATCTCGCCGAGCGCATGCAGAAAGCCGGCAAAGAAGTGCCGGAGGAGTTACGGAAGTACCTTACTAATGTACAAGGTACAAAGGGAGCCTCCGAGGATGAGATGGCGGCTGTGGCTATGGCGCTGCATCTGGCGCAAGGAAAGCAGCATAAAGAAGGAATCATCGAGTTGCCGCTTGTGCACTCTACCGCTTGGAATCATAAATACTATACACTTAAATAGACATGAAAAAGTACAATTTCAACGCAGGACCGAGTATCCTGCCGCAAGAAGTAATCAACCAGACCGCTGAGGCTGTAAAAGATTTCCAGGGTGAGGGACTGTCTATTCTTGAGATTTCCCACCGTGCGAAGTATTTCCAACCCGTCATGGACGAGGCGGAGGCGCTGATGAAAGAACTGCTGAACGTGCCGGAGGGTTACCGTGTGCTGTTTCTCGGAGGCGGTGCCAGCCTGCAATTCTGCATGGTGCCGTTCAATATGCTGGAGAAGAAAGCCGCTTACCTCAACACCGGTGTATGGAGCAAGAAAGCTCTCAAAGAAGCCAAAGGTTTCGGTGAGGCTATCGAAGTAGCTGCTTCCACAACGGACATCCCGACGGATTACGAGATTCCGCAGGATGCCGATTATTTCCATATCACCACCAACAATACCATTTTCGGTACCGAGATCAATGACGAGAAACTGGCGGAGATTTACAAGAAGAAAGGCAATGTGCCTTTGGTAGCCGATATGAGTTCGGATATCCTGAGCCGCCCGATTGACGTGAGCCAATATGACATCATCTACGGCGGTGCACAAAAGAACTTAGCGCCCGCGGGTGTGACTTTCGTTATTATCAAAGAGAGCTGTCTGGGCAAAGTGAGCCGTTATATCCCGACGATGCTGAACTACCAGACGCATATCGACGGCGGTTCGATGTTCAACACGCCTCCTGTTCTGCCGGTTTATACGGCTCTGCTGACCCTCCGTTGGCTCAAAGCGAACGGCGGCGTGAAATGGATTGAGGCTCGTAACAAAGCGAAGGCGGACTTGCTGTACAAGTGCCTTGACGAGTCGAAACTCTTCACATCGACTATTCTCAAGAAAGAAGACCGCTCGCGTATGAATATATGCTTCGTGCTCAAACCCGAGTACGCAGATTTGCAGGACGATTTCTTCAAGTTCGCTACGGAGAAAGGCATGGTGGGCATCAAGGGGCACCGTCTCGTCGGAGGTTTCCGCGCTTCCTGCTATAACGCGATGGACCTTGAGGGAGTACAGGCACTCGTTGATTGCATCAAAGAGTACGAGAAATTACACTGATATGGGATATTCGTATATTTTGCCTACAGATCGACATCGGATAACGACTTCGACTGGCAAAACAATTGAACTCACAACATTGATAAAACCTATGAAAGTATTAGTAGCAACAGAGAAACCTTTTGCGAAAGTGGCCGTAGACGGCATTCGTGAAGTGGTAGAGAGCGCCGGATACGAACTCGAGCTTCTCGAGAAATATACAGATAAACAGCAGTTGCTGGATGCAGTGGCTGACGCTGATGCATTGATCATCCGTTCAGATATTGTGGACGCGGCAGTTTTGGACGCAGCCAAACAACTGAAGATCGTTGTCCGTGCCGGTGCCGGGTATGATAATATCGACCTCGAAGCCGCTACTGCCCACAAGGTTGTAGCGATGAACACACCGGGTCAGAACAGCAACGCCGTTGCTGAACTGGCTCTTGGACTTATGGTATACGCCGTACGTAATCTCTACAACGGCACTTCAGGAACTGAACTCAAGGGCAAGAAATTGGGTATTCATGCCTTTGGTAATGTAGGCCGAAACGTAGCGCGCATCGCGCAAGGCTTTGGAATGGATGTTTATGCCTACGATGCCTATTGTCCTGATGAGGCAATGACTGCGGCGAATGTGAAGCCGTTACATTCCGCGGAGGAACTGTACAAGACATGCGACATCGTTTCGCTTCATATCCCAGCTACGGCAGAGACCAAAGGGTCCATCAACCATGATCTGGTGAACCTCATGCCGAAGGGGGCCATTTTGGTGAACACCGCACGCAAGGAAGTGATTGACGAGGAAGGACTGATAGCCCTCATGCAAGAGCGTGCGGACCTCAAATATATGACGGATATCATGCCGGTAGCGGATGCGAAGTTCCGCACACTCTTTGAGGGACGCTATTTTGCGACCCCAAAGAAGATGGGCGCACAGACCGCAGAAGCGAATATAAACGCCGGCATAGCAGCTGCCAAACAGATAGTGGACTATATTCAAAACGGCAATACACGCTTTCAGGTGAATAAATGAGATGAAAGGTGAAAAATGAAAGGTGATAGGTGTTATAACATAAAGTTGTTAGGACTTATTGTCCTTTCAATTTTCAGTTTTCAATTTTCTGATCTTTACGCCTCGTCTGTGGAGTGTGTGGGAATAGCAACGCAAGTTGTCGCAGGAAATGATACAACTTTTGTTTTCAAGGATGAGATACATCTGCGGTCCACTATAGGAGCCGTTGATTGGTACACAGCGGACGGTACACTCTACGCTTCCGGGGCAGAAGAAATATATCCGGATGAGGGATGTTATCGTGTGAATGGAAACTCATTCTGCGTGCAGCAATATATGGGTATAGATGATTTGAGTTTTACCGTCGAGCCGTCATGTGAAAACACACTGCTACGGGTAACTGGCGATATCTCATCGCGCAAACACACGTATTCTTTGTCATACAATGCACTCGCATGGAATACAGAGGCATGGGTGGATTCGGTGGCACAGCAGGAAGGGACTTTAACACCGACAATTATGTTGCCGCCTCTCTATGGACAAACGCCAATCAGACTATGTTATGATGCCGAAGTGCGTGCTAAACTTGGGCTCGATAGTGCGTGCGTGGAAGTGATGTTCCTGGAAAGTGAAGTGAAAGCGGTGAAACATGAAATGACATCTTTAGCTACCGTACGAGGAGAAGAAGGTGAAAAAAGTAATGAGCGGAACCGTCCCACATCGCAAACGTTGATAACCGGTTCTGAGTATAGTGGTCCGTTGGAAGTCGCTTTTTATAGTAACCCGACGCCGGGTGCACTTTTCTATCAGTGGACCATCTACAAGGCTGCAGAGCGTATTGTCACACGTAACGATAAAGATATCCGATATACATTTAGTGAACCGGGTTCGTATAGAGTGGTATGTATGGTCAATAATAATGAATGTGCTTCCGATTCAACGGAAATGACAGTTGCCGTTGCTGAATCATATCTTGCGGTGCCGAATGTGTTTACGCCTAACGGAGACGGAAAAAATGATGAGTTCCGTGTAGCATACCGTTCGCTCAGGGAATTCCATTGCTGGGTATATAACCGTTGGGGACACTTGGTGTACGAATGGACAGACCCCTCGCGAGGATGGGATGGTACCATTAATGGACGTCCGGCTGCTGAAGGTGCTTACTTCTATGTAATACGCGCATTGGGGACAGACGCAGCGAAAGATGCGGCCTATTCTATGAAAGCAGTGTATAAAAAGAAAAAGGCCAACGCGGATGAGGCGGTTATTGGTGTGTACCAACTCTCCGGTGACATAAATCTTCTGAGAGGTAAAAACAAACGATAAATGAAACGATAAAATGAGAAAAATGATGCTTATGGCTCTTGCCACAACAGTAATGGCTGCAACGGCAGCAACTAATCCGTTCTTTAACTACAAGAATTGGAAAACGCCTCACGGCACTTATCCGTTTAATGAAATTCATGCGGAGCACTATATGCCGGCTTTTGAGGAGGCAATGAAACAAGGATTGAAGGAGATTGACGAAATTGCGAATAATCCTGCTGCGCCGACATTCAAGAATACCATTGAGGCGTATGAGGCTTCCGGTGAATTGCTTTCCGTAGTAGCAGGATGTTTTTATAACTTGACTAATTCGGAAACCAATGATACACTCCAGCAGATAGAGATGGAATTGAGTCCGAAACTTTCGGAATATTCTTCTACAATCCGTTTAAACGAAAAACTGTTCCAACGTATCAAAACGGTATATGACCAGCGCGCAAGCCTTAAATTGAACAAGGCGCAGGTTAAGTTGTTAGAAGATATATATGAGAGTTTTGCAAATAATGGAGCCAATCTCAATCCTGAAGAAAAACAGCAATACCGTGAGCTGACCTCCAAATTAAGCCAGCTCACTCTCCAATACGGTCAAAATGTACTCAAAGCAACTAATGCATGGTCGATGTTGCTTAACGACGAAACTTTATTGGCTGGTTTGAATGAGGATACTAAATCCGTATTGCGTACCAACGCGGAGAAAAAAGGTCTTGACGGCTGGCTGTTGAATCTCAAACCGACAACCACTATACCTGTCATGCAGGATCTGGATAACCGTGATATTCGCCGTGAATTATATATGGCAAATGCCAGCAAATGTGTAGGAGGCGAGTTTGATAATACGGCAATTATTGTGGAGATTGTCAATACTCGTTTGGCACTGGCTAATTTATTCGGCAAGAAAACTTATGCTGAGAAATCGCTGTATAAGACAATGGCAGAAACGCCGGAGAATGTATATAAATTGCTGGATCAACTCCGTGATGCCTATATGCCGGCGGCTCAAGCTGAGGTTCAGGAGGTGGAAGATTATGCCCACGCACATGGATTTTATGCTGCGCACCTCGAACCTTGGGATTGGAGTTACTATTCCAAGAAACTGAAAAAGGAGAAATATGCTATTTCTGACGACGACCTCAAACCCTATTTTGAATTAGAGAATGTGAAAAAGGGCGTATTCGGGTTGGCCGAGCGGTTATATGGATTGAAATTCAAAGAGAACAAGAATATCCAGGTGTATAACCAGGAGGTTACTGCTTATGAGGTCTATGATGAGAAAGGCAAATATCTCGCTGTATATTATACAGATTTCCATCCGCGTGACGGCAAGCGTGGGGGAGCATGGATGAATGATTTTCAGCCGCAGTATATGAGGGGTAAGACAGATCACCGTCCTCATATTGTCAATGTAATGAATTTTACACGTCCGACTGAAGACAAACCGGCGCTATTTACCTATGATGAGGTTCGTACTTTCTTGCATGAGTTCGGTCATGCTTTGCATGGTATGTTGACTCGTTGTCAATATGCGGCACAAAGCGGGACGAATGTACCTCGGGATTTCGTGGAACTGCCGAGTCAATTCAATGAGAACTTTATAGACGAGAAAGAATTTCTTGATACGTTTGCGAAACACTATATCACAGGCGAATCCCTTCCGCAGGAATTGCTGGATAAGATGCATGCTTCACAAACCTATCATGCGGCATATGCTTGTGTGCGCCAACTCAGTTTCGGCTATCTGGATATGGCATGGCATACGATTGAGAAACCATTCGAAATCAACGAGACAATAGGAACCACAGAATCTGTATGCCGTTTTAGCGATGACGCCATGAATCAGGTAAAAGTTCTTCCAACAGTACCAGGAACACAAATGGTAACCGCCTTTACCCATATTTTCTCAGGAGGTTATGCTGCGGGCTATTATAGCTACAAATGGTCCGAATTACTGGACGCAGACGCTTTCTCCGTATTCAAGGATGCACAGAGAAAAAATGGCTCAATCTTTGACAAAAAGGCCGCCAAGCGTTTCCGTGAAAATGTACTTGAAAAGGGTGGAACAGAGAAAGCGAAGGATCTATATATGCGTTTCCGCGGAGGAGAACCAACTATTAATGCACTCTTGGAACGCGATGGTATAAAGGCTCAGGTAGTAAAGTAACTGGGGCTATTTTTCTAAGAGCCATTCAATAGAGTGCTTGTATATCTTATCGAAATCCTGAATAGCCTCGAGCGGGAAGGCATAGACTAGTGTCGATGTCTTCCAGCCGATGGCGGCAGGACATCTCATATCTTGGTATTCAGCCATTCGTTTGGCATCGTCGCCGAAGGGTTTTAGTGCTTCAGGAGTACAGGTGAAAATCTGCTCTTCGTTGGGCTCTAACTGCAATTGGAAAAGTCGTCTGCGAGGTGTTGAAATGCGCCCGTTGCGTGTTGCATGCGGCGCATGAAAGGTTGCATGGAGATTGGTCTTCGCCCAATCCTGATCAATTGCACTGAAGTGGTCGGTACTGAGCAGAACCTTACCCCCGTTTGATATATAGTCCGCCAAAGATGTTTTGAGTGTCTCGCTCAAGGGCTGACGGTTTCGCCCGCATATGACATCCACAAATGTATATGTACTGTCTATTGCGCTCATTCCGGCTGTGGCACTGGTATAACTGATACGCATCCTGCGTAAAACGTGCCCGTGTTGAGCTGACCAGTCATGAGTGTTCCCAATAGTTATTTGCCCTGCATGATCTCTGTCGCAGGCTCCCCAGCCGCAGTTGTCATCGTCTTTCCACGGATGAGAACGGTTATAATCCCATTGTTGACCGATATATGCGCAGGAAATATAATCCTCGCAGGCATACGATCCGGGTACAATACCCGCATAAGTAGAATCTGAGAACCATTCCGGACCATATGTGTCGTTAAAACCGTCAATGACCAATGCCATTGGCGCATCATCCCGCTCACTCATATACGCACTGATAGTAGGCGAGGGGAGACTAAGCCCCCCGTCGTTTCCGGCAATTACGTAATAGTTATATCGGACACCGCGCTTGAAGGGTAGTTTGATTTCTGTTCTTTTGTCCACTTGCTGTACATCCCATTCTCCGTCGTTTTCCTGTACATAAACCAGGTAATAGGTCGGTTTTGCAGAGGGCTCGATACTATCTGCCTGCGCTCGCCATGTCAAAAGGCCGTTCGCATCAATGGCAATCTCCTTAACAGGAAGCGGCTGGACAACGGCGTTCTTGCCATTGATAAATCGCAATATACCTTTATATACAGCCCGTGAAGCAGCGAAACGGAAATTAGGATCAAGTCCGTATTTCATGTCTGCCATGTTTTTATGGCTAAGTACTTCAAGAATAATACTCGGTACAACAGGTACACGCGACTCACAATAGTTGGCTTCCAGCAGTTGGCGTCTTGTCCAGTTGGGGGCCAGGTGCCGTAGGTCTTGTGTGAGTTGTGTCTGTACCCAATCCGCAAGATTGCGATTCGTTGTCTCTCTGTCACGCCCGTCGCGCAGGGTCGTTTTTCCCTCATCGTCTTTGGCTGTGTAGATGACGAGCGTGCCGATAGTAGTGGAGTCATTACCGCTGTCTTGCCCGTCTGTATGCAGGGCAATGCATAGGTCTATTGGCTCATCTATCGAATTGACCCACATGGCGCGGCATTTCATATCGTCTTTATATTCATCTCCATCGTACAGATCCCAGATGGAGTCTGTTACCCCTTGTGATGCAAGCCAATATCGTGCACCTTCTGTCCATTGTGGCATTCCGGAAACGCCAATTTCCTGATTCTCCAATCCCGCACGCGGCATATAAACATTGGCTCCGGCATTCTCCAGCATTCGCCTTACAAGTCGTACATATTCATGACTGAAAAGATCCTCAACAGTGGTCCATAACGTTGCACGCTGCCATATCCATTCGTCGCGTGTTTTGTTATAATATAGCCCGTGACTCGGCCAAAGGACAATGTTTCGGTCAGCGAGGTCTCTGCATTTACCGGTAGAGCATTTCCCGGTGCCTGATTGGGACTTGGCGCAATCTGTGACGAGCGTTTCTATATCAACTCTCCCGGTATAAATAGTTACGTTCCCTTTCTCATGACCTAATATCCATCTGCTTACTTTACGCTTGATATCAGCTATTGAAGCCGGTGACCAACGTACATCATGCAGTGTACGATTGGTCTTCAGCGTGATGTTATTGCGGTTGACACGCATTTGTTTAACACGCACTTTTGATGACCATACAGATGAAAAGCCGGTGTAGTCAGTCAGCGAGTCTCCTAACTGTTGCAGCGTTAGTTGTGCTTGAACGGGCAATGCCAGTATGCACAACAGAATAAGTCCTATTTTTCGAAAGTTCATCATATAGTTATTGTGTCGGGATTGGCAATCTCTTGTAGAGGAATGCGGACAAAATCGCGTTGCTGCCAATCTTTATGCGGAAGAGTCAGTGTATCGTCATTCATGAAAATCTCAACTTCCCCGTTAAAGACGCGTATCAAATCAATGTCTATCAGCCTATCGGAATAATTTCCCTTGATTGTTTTTTCAGTACGACCGAGCGTACGTTCTATGGATTGTGTGCGTGCCAGTACTTCGAGTGGCGGCATAGCGGTTTCTACCGCACAGCAAAGGTTGCAAAAATCGTTTTTTGATTCAAATCCCCAAGGCTTGGAATAGTAAAAAGAAGAACAGCGAAGGACGTTACCTATTTGCTGCTCAATATTTTTTATCGCCTGTTGAATGGTTCGTTCCCGTTCACCGAGATTAGCACCTAAAGAGAGGTAATAAATCATGTTCATTAATCTCGATTTGCCTTCGATAAGCCCTCGATAAAAGCTCGATTACTAATCTTTACCATTTTAGGGTAGATGACTGATTTTTTTACTACCGGCGATTCGTCTAACCAATGGAATGTTTCATTGGTTTTATTGACTACGAAAACGGCAATGAGCACTATGATTCCGTACTTGGCAAATCCGAAGAGTCCTCCGAACAACCTGTTTGCCCATCCAAGGTGAATAGCTCGCATGAATTTTGTGAGCAGTTTGGCCAGAATGGAGAGAGCAATAGCAACGGCTAAGAACACCAGCGTGTATGCAACAACGTCACAAATGCCTTGCGGCCACGCAAATTGCGTAAGCAGCCATTTGGAAAAAGACGGTGCCCAAAGTTTTGCGCCGAGCACTCCGAGAATCACCACCACAATGGCGATGATCTCGGAGACAAGCCCGCGCATAAGACCTCTAACGAGGCCTACAAGAAGCGGTAGAAGTAATAAAACGTCTAACCAGTTCATTTGTGATTATTCTTCCGGTTGAGGAGTCCCTTTTTTCCACTCTGTCGGAATCCAACGGGGATCGGCATCTTCTTTCTGGCATTCAGGAAGAATGTCGCCCATGTCATTCGGCGAGATGGACCATTCGCCTCCGTCAGGAGCATAGTTGCCATTATCCATATAGTAGCTTAGCACACCGGTAATAGAACCGACGTACTTGGCTGCAGGAAGATAATAGTAGGCATATTTAGCATACTCGGAGGTGGATACCAGCACTTTGTGTGTCTCAGATGCGTCTTTTACGTAACGCGACTGAGGATAACCTACATTACCAGTTGTCGGGCCGAATGTTCCTGCATACTGATCCTCCTCCGGATTACCGTCAACAGGGCTCAATTCTACATTGTAGATGTGACATTGCATCTCTGTTCCGAAACTATCCAGTGAGTTCGTAAAATGCACATTTGTGATTTTCACCAAACGTCCGTCCAACTTGCGTGCACCGACAACATCTTCGTATTTGCTCAGATATTTGTTGTCCAGGTCTTCCAAAGACAAGGTTTCGTACACCAGTTTGCTCTTGTCCGGCGCACCAATCAGACGTGTTGCCTTGCGGAAACGTGCAGACGGAATACGTCCCGGTGCCCAGCCGACTTTTTGTGTAGCACTGGAAGCATAGATGTTGTTATTGTTCGAGGGAATGCAGAGCTGTGGCTGGTTGGCATAGCGTCCAATCGCAAGCCCGTTACAACGGATAATGATTTCCTGTCCCTGTTGGAACATACCTCCTGCCGAACCCATATCCACCGAGATGCGTAGGTTCTGCTGGTCTATATCGGCACCTGTTGTCCAGTCTTTTGTCTGCTGGATAACCAATGTTTTGTAGAAATTACCTCCGTAGTCATCAGTTACGACGCGTCCGCGGATATATATACCCGGGCCGTTAGTAGGCAGCGTGTCAATGGAGAACAGATATAATCCGTCATAATATGCACGTGTACGATATAGACTGGAATCACTCATAAAGTTGCCCTCCTCGCCCATAAATTGGCTGAGTAGATCATTGATGTTGTAAATCGTGTATCCGTTCGGGTTTTCTTTTACCAATTCCTGAGCCAATTGTTCTTCGCTGGATACGAGAACGTCTTCGGCCGTAAGTGCCTTTGGCTCGCAAGAGGCCATTGATATAAGTACTAAGATACCAAGTATGAAGTACAAAGGATTTTTTATTGCTTTCATAGTGCTTAGAATTTATATGTTAATGTCAAGAAGAAGTTAACACCCCATGCGTAGTAATACTTAGACGGGTATTTCCAAGCATTGGCAGTAATAACCGAGTTGTGGTAGTCTGCCTCGCCTTGGCGTACGGCACGCGGCAGACGAGCCTGCTGGTAACCACCGGTCTTGAAATGTGTATTATTCGTGAGGTTGGTTACACTCAGGTTGATAGACAGCGATTGACGGTTTGGCAGGTAGAGCAGTTTACCAACCGATGCATCAATGATGAAACGGTTGAGCGGGTTGGTTGCTACAATGCTCTCCTGCATTGTCATGATGTTGTAAGGATAACGGAGTACAGGAACACCATTCTTATCCAGAACGGCATTTTCATATGCTACGTTTCCATTGCCATCCATCGAGAATCTAACAGTTCTTCCGTCGGTTGTTTCAATTGCATTGGCATATGAATCGCCAAACCATCCGTTCACAGATGTTCCATCTGCGCGTACACCGGTGTATAGACCTTGCATACGACGGCTTGGAGCAACCGACAGATAGTTCCAATCATGGTAGTTAACCGTAATGTCAGCAAACCACATCTTCGGGTGGAAGAACGAAAGTTTGAGGCTGGCATTTACTTGCGGACCGGTCGAGAGTTTGAGACCCTTCAGCAACACTTTGTCGGTTGTCTCGAAGACAAGCGATTTGGTTACATCGTCTTGGGTCATAGGCATACCGTTTTCTGCAGAGCTAACGGCCATAGCATCGCTCGTATAGCGGTAGTCTCCGACGGAAACAACAGGAGTCAATGTGAAATAGGTGCCCAGTTGGAATGCGGCTGCAGCCTCAACTCCCATGTAGCGTTTGTCAATACCGGTCATCGCCTGGTTGACAAAGGTACGCGCCTCGTCATCATAATAACCGTTTAACTCGGTTCCTCCCCAACTCTGGGTGAAGAATCCGGTGATACGTCCGCGGACGATAGGATAGTTAAATTCATATGTCAGGTCTGCGGAAACGATTTTCTCGCTTGCTGCATAGAAGTCTTTCAGATTCTTTGCATTGTCATGCGTGTAAATCGTAGAAACAACGCGGTCGTGTACACGTTGCGAAATATATGCATCGCGTGCAAACGGAGCGCGTGTCTGTGCCAATGCGTTTACTTTCAAATGGTTACGACCGTTAATCTTGTATGTCGCGCCCAATTTGAAAGCAGGGTCGAAGAAATGGTGAGCATCGCCTGCATAGTTGGTTCCTGCCCGGAGAGTGCCTGCGCTTTCTGCATTTTTAATGCGTGTATAAGAAGCATTTCCGTAGTATCTCCATGCCTCTGCACCGGTTCTCTCTTCTGCAACTTTTGTCAGATACCATGCACGTCCATTGAGCATGTTCGTAGTACGTTGCATCGAACTGTAGTCCAGTGCAAGTGCGTAGTACAAGTCAACCTCATTGAAATTCCATTCGTTTTGGAACCATACCTTGAAATTGCCCATGTTGATGCGGTAGTCATATCCGAATCGTTTGCCGTCAGCCTTGATTACATCGTTGTAGTCGGAAGCGATTTCGTTTTTGCGGACATTGGCAATATCTTCCTGTGTGAAACCGCTATTCGATGCCAGTTCTTTGATATCGCGGTCGGCAAATGCGTCAATATCAATCCACTGATTGCCGCCAAGCAGGTCGTCAATCGTCTTATAGTGGATTCCTTGTGCAAATTTTCCTTCGGCGCCAAGTGTCATTTTAAGGTGTTCAAACTGCGTGTTGACATAGTTAAACGAAGCAGTAGCCTCTTGAATGTCATTGTGGCGGCGCTCAACCAAATAACGTGCCGAACCGGTCGGGTCATTGGCATTATTGGCGATGTTAGCTGCGTAAATCTTGTCCCAGTCAAGTTGCGTTGTCTGGTTGTCACGCGATTTCCATAAATCAACAAGTTGGTTGTATTGGTCTTGATCTACAGATGGGCCTACGATATTGCCGTCATGACCGATAAATCCTTCTCCGTAAGGGACGCCGTTCATGTCTTTGCCTACGAATAAACCCCAAGGATAATGCGCGCCATTCTCATCGAATAGTTGTTGAGCGGATGTCTCATTGTTCGGGTTGGCAATTTGACCGTCCCACATGTATGAAGGCAGGTTGCGGAAATAGTCCGGACGGGGATCCGGGGCGTTGAAATAGTTAAGAGCGGAGTTAGAGTACCAGGAATAGTGGTAACCGGCAGCCACTTTGAAGTTTTGCTGCTCGTCGATTTTGTACTCAAATGCGGCAATCACTGTCGGGTCATACGACTTTACAATACGTGAGTTGCGTACTTTGCCGTTCTGGTAGCCCCAGTAAGGGTTATAGTAGTTTGAGCCTGTCAGGTCATACACCTCTTGTGTTACGGCTGCATTTTGTCCGCGTTCCGTAGGAGCACCGAACGTAATCAATTTGAGTCGGGCATTGTCCCAAACGCGCTCGGCGGTAAGGAAATATCCCAACGAATAATACTTGATACCTTCGCCGATGATTCCTTTGTTGTCAATATACGGCGAGAAACGGTACGCTAACTGTGCTGCTACTGCCCAGCCGCTTGGCATCAAACCGCTCGAGTAGGTGGCGTTGACACGTGCTTTGTAGTTACGGTTTGTGCCTGCTGCTCCGACTTTCCAACCTTGAGCATAACGGGTGGCGCCCATAAGGTAGTTCGTGGATTGACCGACACCGCCGAAAGAGAAGTTTGTTGCATCCATGGGATTCATCACTTCCTTGTAACGGCTCGCATCATTCAAACCTCCCATTGCCGAATAATTGAATTGTCCGCGTTCCATGGAATTGAAATGCAAACCTTCAATGTAGTAGTTCTCTGCATTCGATTGGTAACCACGGTTGCGGTAACGCGCTGTGGACCAGCCGAATGACGTCGTTTTGTTGAATACATCTGTTGAAGCCGAAGAAGATGAAGCCTGAGCCTGTGAACGACCCTCATCATCTGTCATTTCTTCTTCTGTCAGGTTCAGCAAAATCTCGCTCTCAGTTTGCGAAACGATGTCCTGTTGCAGAGAAATAGCTTCTAACTGGTTCGATTGGTTCTCTTTGAGATTAACGATTTCCAAGCCGGCGACATAGCCGTCAGCTTCGATGATAACCTCTTCGTCCATCGCTTCCAGATAGAGAAGGGCAAACTCACCCGACGCATTGGTCGTAGTGGAGATGTTTTGATTGGCGAGTGTAATTTTCGCGCCCACAATAGGTGTTTGTGTGGCCTCGTCAATAACTCGCCCTCTAAGGGATGTTTGTGCCATAGCACTCAGGCTAATCGCCAGCACAAACATCAACGAAAAGAGTTTGTTTTTCATACGATTGTTTGTTAGTGTTTTGATGGTGTTAATTTATTAAAATTCTGCACTTTTAGGAGTACGCGGGAACGGAATGACATCACGTATGTTCTGCATACCGGTAACGAAAAGCATCAACCGCTCGAAACCTAAACCGAATCCGGCGTGGGGGGCTGCACCAAAACGGCGGGTATCTAAGTACCACCACATATCTTTCATCGGGATATGACGTTTCTCAATCTCGTTATTCAGTTTGTCAAGACTCTCTTCACGTACACTACCGCCAATGATTTCGCCAATCTGAGGGAAGAGCACGTCTGTGCCTTGTACTGTCTTTCCGTCTTCATTGATTTTCATATAGAACGCCTTGATGTCTTTCGGGTAATCGGTCATGATAACCGGTTTGCCGAAATGTTCTTCTACCAAGTAACGCTCATGTTCCGAACTGAGGTCATCGCCCCATTCGCATGGGAATTCAAACTTACGGCCATTCTTGATAGCTTCCTGAAGAATGTTGATGCCTTCCGTATATGGCAGGCGTACAAACTCTGTATCTACAACCGATTTCAATCGCTCAATTAGTCCTTTGTCAACGAATTGATTAAGGAATTCCAAATCGTCCTTGCAGTTCTCAAGAGCCCAGCGGACGCAGTATTTGATGAAATCTTCCTCCAGATCCATCAGTTCGTCTTTCTGTATAAATGCAACTTCCGGCTCAATCATCCAGAACTCGGCCAAGTGGCGTGGCGTATTGCTGTTTTCTGCGCGGAAGGTAGGGCCGAAAGTATATATCTTGCCTAGTGCCATCGCTCCTAATTCGCCTTCTAACTGCCCGCTGACAGTCAGTGCTGCCATTTTCCCGAAGAAATCATCGGAGTAATCTATTTGTCCGTCCTCTGTTTTCTTGAGGTTATACAGATTCTTGGTCGTTACTTGGAACATTTGACCGGCTCCCTCGCAGTCACTGGCGGTTATTAGCGGAGTATGGAAATAGAAGTAGCCATGCTCATGGAAATACGTGTGTATCGCCATCGCCATGTTATGACGGATACGGAATACGGCGCCAAATGTGTTCGTACGCGGGCGCAGATGCGCTACTGTACGCAGAAACTCCATACTCAATCCTTTCTTCTGTAGAGGATATTTCTCTGGGTCGGCGGTACCGTACACCTCCAGTTCCCTCAGTTGGATCTCTACGGCTTGACCGGAACCTTGGCTCTCCACCAGTATTCCCGTGGCGGATATACAGGAACCGGTTGTCACGGGTTTCAGGCTCTCTTCGCTGAATTTCTCCAAATCAACGACTATTTGGATGTTTTTGATAGTCGAGCCGTCATTGAGAGCAATAAATGAAATGTTTTTATTGCCTCGACGGCTGCGAACCCATCCGCGGACGTTGATCTCGGAGCCGAAATCGGTGCGTTTAAGAGCGTCTATGATTACTGTTCTTTGCATTTTTATATATTAATTTTCAATTCTCAATTCTCAATTCTCAATTCTCAATTATAGTGTATATTGGCTCAAATCTTCTCCTAACGCATTGATGCTTGCGCCGTCAGGAGACATCTGTTGACTAAACGAAACCGCGCCGATAGAACTATTCATGCTTGACTGGATAGACACACTCTCGCTGCCTTCTGACGCAGGTAATCCGCTATTCAGTTCGTTTTGGTCAAAAGCATCCTCTTCGTTCTGGAATTTCGCAAATTTACCGCGGAATCGAAGCCATATACTGTCTGTTGCTCCGTTACGGTGTTTGGCGACTATAATCTGTGCCAAACCACGTAGATCTCTGCCTGTTTTCTCGTCGTTGTACATATGGTAATATTCCGGACGGTGAATGAAACATACCATATCGGCGTCTTGTTCAATAGCGCCGGATTCGCGCAGGTCGCTCAATTGAGGAGTCTTGCCTTCTATTCCGGTTCGTGCTTCTACACCGCGGTTTAACTGTGACAAGGCGATAATGGGGATATCTAACTCTTTCGCTAATGCTTTGAGGCTTCGGGAGATGATAGATACCTCTTGCTCACGGCTGCCGAAAGACGATCCCTGAGCGTTCATCAATTGCAGGTAATCGATGATAATCATTTTGATGCCATGCTCGCGAACTAACTTGCGGGCTTTGGAGCGCAATTCGAAAATCGACAATGACGGGGTGTCATCCAAGTATAGCGGTTTGCCCCTCATGATATTGATTTTCGTATTTAGCCGTTTAGTCTCCTCTTGGCTCATCTTGCCTGTTTTGATACGGTCGCCTTCCAACTCGCAGACGTTCATAATCAAACGGTTTATCAACTGTACGTTACTCATCTCAAGCGAGAAAATAGCAACCGGTATATTGCGGTCTACTGCCATGTTTTTCGCCATAGACAGGACGAAGGCTGTCTTACCCATCGCCGGACGGGCGGCTATGATAATCAGGTCAGGAGTCTGCCAACCGGATGTGATCTTGTCTAAGGCGTTGAAACCGGAAGGAATACCCGATATAGAACCCGTGTTTTTGGCGGCTTTCTCCATTCGCTTGAAAGCCTCTTCAATAACAGGATCTATCTGCGTTACGTCGCGTTTTTGCGAACGTTGGGAAATCTCGAAGATGCCGCTCTCGGCTTCTTGCATCAGTTCATCTACGTCTTGCGTTTCGTCGAAACCTTTCTCTTCTATTTGTGCCGCCAGCGCAATCATGTCACGCGCTGTCGCTTTCTTCGAGATAATCTCCGCGTGATAGCGCAGGTGGGCTGTCGAGGCTACGCGGCGTGTCAGGTCCGCCAGATAAACGGCGCCGCCGGCCTTTTCAAGTGTTCCCAGTGCCCGCATCTTCTCGCCTACGGACAATATATCTACGGGCTTGTCTTGGGATGCCAACTCACGGATAGCCTCGTAAACCATACGGTTCTGGTCCTTGTAAAAGACCTCTGGACGCAACAAATCCGCTACTGTGGAGTAGGCTTCTTTCTCTATCATCAATGCGCCGAGAACGGAGTCTTCCAACTCCGGGGCCTGAGGGGGCAGCTTGCCAAACTCGTTGGCGCCTACCTTGATGATTGTAGGGGTTTGAGTACGTTTGCGGCTATTCTTGTTTGAGTCTGCCATATTCTGTTAATAAATTATGCGCTGCAATAAAACTGCTTATTTCGTTGTTCAGCACCTGTCGTTCTGCTACTTCTATCTGATGCTCCATTTGTGTGCTCTTGTAGAAGCCGTCCAATAGTGCCTGATTGATTGTTTCGTACATCCAGTACTTGGCTTGTTCGGTTCGATGGGCTTCAAAGTAACCGTTTTGTTTGGTGAATGCAATATACTCTTCAATGTTTTTCCAAACGTCCATCACACCGCTATGGTCAATGGATGAGCAGCATATAGCTTCCGGTTTCCAGCCTGATTCGGGTGGGGGAAACAAAGCCAGTGCATTTTTGAAGCTTACGCGCGCGGCGCGCGCACGTTCAATATTATTTCCATCGCATTTGTTGATTGCAATGCCGTCCGCCATTTCCATGATGCCGCGTTTGATACCTTGCAATTCATCGCCGGTGCCGGTCACTTGTAGCAGCAGAAAGTAATCCACCATGGAGTGGGCAGCCGTCTCGGACTGTCCTACGCCGACGGTCTCTAACAGAATGGTGTCAAATCCTGCCGCTTCGCATAATACAATCGTCTCGCGTGTTTTGCGTGCCACGCCGCCTAATGAACCCGCTGACGGGCTGGGACGGATGAATGCATTGGACTTGACGGATAACTCATTCATGCGCGTCTTGTCTCCGAGAATCGAACCTTTGCTGCGCTCGCTTGACGGGTCGATAGCCAGTACCGCCAAGTGTTTCCCGTTATCGCATAACTCGCTTCCTAACGCTTCAATAAAGGTCGATTTACCTGCTCCTGGTACACCTGTTATACCTACACGGATGGAATGGCCGGCGTATGGAAGGCACAGCTCAATTACTTTTTGTGCAATCGCTTGGTCGGCTAACAGATTACTCTCTACCAGAGTTACTGCCTGACTGAGAACCGTCATGTCGCCGCGACGGATGCCCTCGAAGTATTCTTCGGGGCTCAGTACCGTCTTCTTGCGGTGGAAAGTGGCGTAGGGATTGACGCTTGGCAGGTTCGGTACACCTGCATTAACTGTCAGACCCTTGTATTCTGCACTATTTTCAGGATGGTCTATCATTCAACGGAAAACGATACTTTCACTTTCTTATTGGGCACTTTGTAGTCGTTGCTGATGATGACAACTTCGCGGTTGTAGGTGCCGGGTTGAAGACCTTTGGTGTTCATCTCAATGGCAATAGCACCTTTTTTGCCGGATTTAATGGCCTTGCAGGGCTTGATGACAAGGGCTCTGTCGGTAGAGTACGCACGGCGGATTTCCAATGGGTTGACACCGATGTTCTTTACCTCCACTTTGCCTTTCAGCACTTTGCCTGCTGCGGCTTTGCCTAAATCAATGGAAGATGCAGACTCGATAATCGGTGCCTGCTGTTTCTCCTCAACGCTGAGGGCCGAGAAATCTTCTACGATATTGGCTTTGACTGTCAGTTTGAAGGGTTCGCTGATGTTTTGCTTGCCGTCAATGACAACATAAGCGTAAGCCTCGACCGGGCCATATAACTTAGTGGCTTTGGTGTCAAACGAGAAGATGACTTTGCCTACTTTCTCCGGCGGAACGGTTGCCAATGTAACCTGATGGGCAAGGAATGCGTCTGCTGCGCTTGTTGCTAACTCTACATTGTGTTCTGCTTTGCTCCAGTTAGCGTATTCCAGTTCGCCGCCTTTCACTTCACCTTTTTTCAGCGTACCCAAATCCAGAGTTTTGCTCTTCATGCTCAACTCACCTACAGAGATGGGGTATTTGTTTACAGGCTGAGCGGCCTTGGGAATCACTTCTCCTTTGATATAAACGCGTACGGTAGGCTCTTTGGCGTTCGATGTGATGGTTACGGTTTTCTGGAAACGTCCGGGACGGCCGTTCGGGTTATAGGTAACGGTGATGCTGCCTGTCTGACCCGGCTCTATCGGCTCTTTGGTCCATGTAGGGGTCGTACAACCGCAACTGGCACGCACGTTGCTCAGTACCAGCGGACTCATACCTTCGTTCTTGAATTCAAATACTACTGATACACGGCCGTCTTCTTCGTGAATCTTTCCGAAGTCATGCTCAGTCTTCTCAAATGTGATTACCGGCTCTTGACCCATCATGGCTACTGCTACGAGAGCCATGCAGAGAGTACTAAAAATCTTTTTCATACGATAATTATTTTAGCTGTCTGATTGTTAATTGTCACTTTTTATCTTTCAACTTTCAACAATCCGTCTCACTTCCTTGATGTCCTCTATCTTCCGGATTGCTTTCAGCAGTTCGTCTAGTTCTGAACGGTCATATACGTAAATCTCCATCGTTCCTTTGAAAATGCCGTCTTCGCTGGACATGTTGATGGAACGCATGTTGATGTGAAAATCCGTCGTGATGGCTTGCAGCACTTGGATGAATACACCGAATTTGTCTATTCCCTTCAGTTCTATCGTTTCTACGAATGACTGGACGCGGTGGGTGTTCCATGTCGCTGAGTAGATTCGTTTGCCGTAACTTGTCTTCAGCAGGTTCGCTTCCGGGCAGTCAATCTTATGAATATGCATCGTACCGCGTTCGTCCAGATAACCTAATACTTCGTCGCCTGGAATAGGATGGCAGCAGTTGCTCAGAATATAATCTTTCCCGAAATTCTCGTCTGTCAGCACAATCGCGTGCGGTTGCCCTTTTTTCGGCTTGACTACTTCTTGCGGTTGGTCGTTTTCACCTTTGAGCGGCTGGGAATTGTTGTTGCGTTTCCCGATAAATGGGACGTAGGATAGCAGACTGCGTCTCGGGAATACGATATCATGAAAGTCGTTCAGCCGGATAGTGCCTTGCCCTACTTGCAGATACAACTCGTTCGGAGAGCGCATCTGGTAATGGTTCAGCAGTTTTTGAAGGGCCATGTCGCGGTTGGCTCGTAACTCGCTGTCCATATTGATGGCGTCTTCTACCAGTTGTTCGCCGTGATGCATGTAACGTCTCTCTTCGCGGCGGAAATACTGGCTCAGACAGTTACGGGCTTTCGCGGTCGTAATCATGTTCATCCATTCTTTCTGGGGATGCTGGCTGTTGGAAGTAAGTACTTCTACTTGGTCTCCGCCCTTCAGACGGTACGACAGAGGTACTAAGGCATGGTTCACTTTCGCGCCGATACAGTGTTCGCCAAGCTCCGAGTGAAGCATGAACGCAAAATCCAATGCTGTTGAACCCAATGGCATTGTCTTGACTTCGCCTTTCGGAGTGAATACAAACACTTCCTGGGCAAACAAGTTCAACTTGAAGGTGCCGAGGAACTCCATCGCGTCTTTTTCCGGATGGGCAAGTATCTCCTTGATTTCTTGGAGCCATTTGTCCAATTCAGAATCGTCTGACTCGCCGGTCTTGTATTTCCAATGTGCGGCGTAGCCGTGTTCTGCTATCTCATGCATGCGGTCGGTGCGGATCTGGACTTCAACCCATTGACCGTTGTTTGCCATGACGGTCACATGAAGCGCTTCGTAGCCGTTGGATTTGGGCGTGGATATCCAGTCACGGATCCGCTCGGGATGTGGACGGTAAATCTCCGTAATTGCCGAGTAAATCATCCAGCACTGGTCTTTCTCGCTCATCGACTCGTTTGGTGTGAAGATAATACGAACCGCCATCAGGTCATATACGTCTTCGAACGAGCATTGCTGGCGCATCATCTTCTTCCAGATTGAGAAAACCGACTTGATGCGGGCTTTCATCGAGAACTGGTAACCCATGCTGGTCAGACGTTCACGGATAGGTTCGGAAAAGTGCTCATAGGTCTCCATCTGACCCGCTTTCACCTGCTCCAGTTTGTCATGGATATCTTGCCATGTGTCAGGATGCTCGTATTTGAAACTCAGGTCCTCCAATTCTGTCTTGATGGGGAAAAGACCTAAGCGGTGAGCCAGCGGAGCGTAGATGTATTGCGTCTCGCCGGCAATCTTGTATTGCTTGTCCTTGGGCTGCGCACCAAGAGTACGCATGTTATGAAGCCGGTCGGCTATCTTGATAAGCACTACGCGGATGTCGTCACTGATAGTCAGCAACAGCTTGCGGAAGTTCTCGGCCTGCTCGCTCGCCTGATCGCCGAACACACCACCGCTGATCTTTGTCAGACCGTCTACAATCTGCGCAATCTTGTCGCCGAACAGACCAGCTATGTCTTCTACACTGTAATCCGTGTCTTCTACCACATCGTGCAGCAAGGCCGAACATATACTGGTACTGCCAAGACCGATCTCGCGCACGCAGATACGCGCGACAGCGAGCGGGTGCATTATATAAGGTTCGCCGCTCAAGCGACGCACTCCGTAATGCGCCTTGTGGGCAAAATTGAACGCATGCGTAATCAACTCCGTCTTCTGACGATGGGGAGTGCGCGCATAATCGTCTAACAACGCCTCAAACTCGCGTTGGATCATTTGCTCTTCTGCCTGTGTAAATTCGCTTTTCTGCATATACACGCTCAATCGACCGCAAAATTACAAAAAATATTTTATATACGCAAGCCCGCGCGCATAAAAAACGAAAAAAAACACCTTTTGGCATAAATTTTGACTAAATATCAAATAACAAATACCAAATATCAAATAATTTTTGTACCTTTGCAACCGATTAAATTGCCTTATTATGCGGAAATATCTGTTTTTGATAATTGCAGCATG
This sequence comes from Bacteroidia bacterium, assembly GCA_021152555.1. Taxonomy (GTDB): domain Bacteria; phylum Bacteroidota; class Bacteroidia; order Bacteroidales; family Paludibacteraceae; genus Colicola. The sequence goes on from JAGKVE010000005.1 coordinate 24,634, forward strand.
TCTCGCGCTGGCGGCTTCCGCCGGTGATACATATACCGTTGTGCTCGATCCGGGGCATGGAGGAAAAGACCCCGGGGCGGTAGGAGCGTTCTCCAAAGAGAAGGATCTCAACCTCAAACTCGCGCTGCAAGTAGGCAAAATTATGGAGGAACAATATCCCGACGTCAAGGTCGTTTATACCCGCTCAACCGATATCTTCATTCCTTTGCAGGAACGCGCGGATATCGCCAACAAAGCCAACGCCGACCTCTTCATCTCCATTCACGCGAACTCTTCCGAATCGAAAAAACCGCGTGGCGTAGAAACATTTATACTCGGTACTGACAAAGCGGAGAAGAATCTGAATGTCGCCATGAGGGAGAATGCTGTGATGAAACTGGAGGCGGATTATAAGACTACATATCACGGCTTTGACCCGAATTCGATTGATTCATATATTATGTTCGAACTCATGCAGAATATCTATATGGACCAGTCGTTGCAGTTTGCCGAGCAGGTGCAGAAACGGTTTGTCGGCCATCTCAACCGCTCCGACAGAGGCGTGCAGCAGGCCTCTTTCTGGGTTCTGCTCAAAACGGCTTGCCCGTCGATATTGTTCGAAATGGGGTTCATTTCCAACCCTGAAGAAGAGCGCTTCTTGAATCAGGAGACATCGATGGCGCAGATGGCGAACGCGTTGGTCAACGCTTTGGGCGCATACACACACAAGCAGGCGGTCAAAAAAGAAACATTGGTCATAGAGAGTTCGAAGGTAAATCGGACCGATGTCGGACCGGCATCGGACCTGCATCGGGAGATAAACAAAAACGGGCAAAGTAATGGTACCGTTCGCCAGGCTCCCAAAATGACCTATTACGCTGTACAGATATGTGCTGTAAAAGCATTGCTTGCCCCGATGGACCCGAAACTCAAAGGGCAGGAGTGCGGGTATATCAGAAATGGCGACTGGTATAAATATTACACTGCCGCGGATACGGATAGGAATAAAGTCGTCCAAGCCCAAAAGGAACTCAAACGGCTCTTCCCGGATTGCTGGATTATCAAGTTTGAGAAATAACTGACAATCCACGGCTTTCAACTTTTGACTTTTGACTAAAAAAATAATTTTTAATTTACTTTATATGAAATACGCACGGGAAATAAAGGTTGGCGTTTTGGCTGCCGTTTGTCTTTTCTTGCTGTTCTTTGGTTTTAATTTCCTCAAAGGCGTCAATATCTTCTCGCCTACCAATTCCTTCCACGGTACATACTACAACCTCCATGGGTTGGAGGAGCAAGCCGCCGTGTATATCCGCGGACATAAAGTAGGCCAGGTGGACGCTATTCATTATGATTTTGCGCGCGATAGTGCTTTTACTATTGATATCTCTATCAGAAAAGACATCGCTTTGCCGCAGGGAACCCGGATGGCGCTCATTGCCGATGGTCTCCTTGGCGGCATGGCTATCGAACTCCAAATGCCCTCACCAATCACCAATGACCAATCACCAATCGCCCACGGCGCTTTCCTTCCTACTACCTACGTCCTAGGACTCATGGAGAGCCTGCAAGGCGAATTGTTGGCGCATGTTGATCAGGCGGTGCAGGGTGTGGATTCGCTCATCGCTGAACTCCACGGGCAAGTGGAAGGTGACCACCTCAAATCAGCACTCACTAACGTGGACCGTGTTTCAGGAGACCTTACGGTCGTTTCCTCCGACCTCAAGAAACTGATGAATAACCAGGTGCCGCGCATTGTCAACAATGCAGACACGGTTGTAGCTAATCTCAATACGGTCATAGCCGACATCAAAGAGGCGGACCTCAAATCCACTGTCGCACGGGTGGACAAAACGGTCGATAATGTCAACGGACTCGTTTCTGACGTTCGGTCGCAGGAAGGCACACTTGGGCAGCTTATTTATAATAAGTCACTATACAACCACATTGACGCTACGGTTGTTTCCGCTGATTCGCTACTGACGGACCTCAAGGCACATCCGAAACGATACGTGCAATTCTCGCTTTTCGGGAAAAAAGAAAAATAAGTGTTGAAAATTTGCGGGGAACATCTGTTCCACAATTTGTAGATTTTCTAAACTGTAAATAATTTCAACTGTGCGCAATGCCCTATAAATTCGGCGTTGCGCACTTTTTTTCAACAAAATCAAAATGATACTTGCATATGTCAAACGACCTATAAATCAAGAGGTTAGAATTGGCTTTTTTTTGTAACTCGCTGAAATATAATTATTTGTGCGTAACTATCACATTATTAGGTAGTTACAAATTTGTGCATTTTTTGCCTTTCATACCAAATTTGCGCATTTCAAAAAAAAGCAGTACCTTTGCATTCGATTTCGGGTCAATAGGCTCGTTATTATTTTGACTCCTTATATAAATATATAGGCGTTTTTTAAGAACAAAAAAGAATGCAAACACAATCTCTCAACGAACAATGGGCTCAATGTCAGACTATCTTGGCTGACAACCTCACGAGCAGTGTGTACCAGACATGGTTCGCGCCCATCGTCCCGTTGCAGTTTGAGAATGGCATTCTGGTGCTTCAGGTCAAGTCGCAGTTCGTCGCGGAGTATATTGAGGAGAATTATATTCCTCTGCTTTCATCTGCCATTATCCGCGTGTTCGGGCAGGGAACGCGTCTCGAGTACCGTGTTCTCATTGATTCAACATCCGGCGCAGGCACGATGTTGCCGTCTGTCGGGACTGTGAATCCGCAACCGGTCATCAACACACCGAGGCCTGTATCTAATTTTGATACCCAACTTAATTCATTTTATACCTTTGATTCGTTCGTCAGTGGGGAACCTAACAAACTCGCGCGCACTGCCGGCATTGCCATTGCAAAACAGCCGGGCAGTACCGCATTCAACCCGCTCTTTATTTACGGAGGCAGCGGAGTAGGGAAAACCCACCTGGCGAATGCCATCGGCAATCAGACGAGAGTCCTCAACCCGCAGGCGAGAGTGCTGTACGTCAGCGCAAACACGTTCAAACTCCAATATCAGGATGCCGCGCTGAATAACCGTATCCCTGATTTCTTGAATTTCTACCAGTCGGTCGACGTGCTGATTGTGGATGATATACAGTATTTTGCCGGGCTGAAAGGTACGCAGGATACCTTCTTCCATATCTTCAATTATTTGCAGCAGAGCCGCAAACAGCTGATACTGACGTCCGACAGGCCGCCGATTGAACTCAAGGATATTGAGCAACGGCTCCTCACGCGTTTCAAATGGGGATTGGCGGCTGAAATCAAGAAACCGGACTATGCGTTGAGACGTAACATCTTGCTCTATAAAATGCGCCGTGACGGTATCTCACTCAGTGACGAAGTGGTGGATTTTATTGCAAACAACGTGCGTGATTCGGTACGCGACCTCGAAGGTGTCTTGGCTTCGCTCTTGGCGCATAGTACGCTGACCGACAAGGAGATAGATCTTCAACTCGCCGAGCAGGTTGTCAGCCGCATCGTGGCTATTCAGCCCCGCAAAACTACGGTAGGCGAAGTAATCAGCGCTGTCGCGGATTATTACAACGTGCCCGAAAAATCAATCGCCGCACAAAGCCGCTCACGCGAATATACGCAGGCACGGCATGTCGTCGCTTATCTCTCGAAAGAACTGACTGAAAGTTCCCTCACGGAGATAGGGCTCAAGATCCGACGCACGCATGCCACTGTACTGCATTCGATCGCATACGTCAAAAGCCAAATGGAAATTGACCCTGTGATGCGCCAGCAAATCGCGCAAATTGAAGCGGTACTCCATAAATGACCAATCACCAATAAAAAATGGCACTCACCCGAGTGCCATTTTTCTTATTGTCCTTCGTCCTTTACATCATTCCTCCCATTCCTCCGGCGGGCATAGCGGGTGCCGGATGTTCTTCCGGATGATCCACAATGACGCACTCGGTGGTCAGGAACATGCCTGCTACGGATGCGGCGTTCTCCAATGCGACACGCGTTACTTTGGCGGGGTCAACAACACCGGCTTTGAACAACTCCTCGTATTTGTCGGTGCGGGCGTTGTAACCGAAGTCTGCTTTGCCGGCACGTACTTTATCGACTACGACTGCGCCTTCTTCGCCTGCGTTGGCTACTATCTGACGCAGAGGCTCTTCGATGGCGCGGCGGACAATCTCGATACCGGTCTGCTCGTCCTCGTTGGCGCCTTTCAAACCGTCCAATGCAGCCTGCGCACGGATGTACATCACGCCGCCGCCCGGTACGATACCTTCTTCGATAGCGGCACGGGTGGCGCTCAAGGCGTCGTCCACGCGGTCTTTCTTCTCTTTCATCTCTACCTCGCTCGCGGCGCCTACGTTCAGTTGGGCTACACCGCCTGCCAGTTTGGCAAGACGTTCCTGCAGCTTCTCTTTGTCGTATGTGGACTTGGTGGCAGCAATCTGTGCCTTGATCTGTGCCACGCGGGCAGCGATAGCCTCTTTGTTGCCTGCGCCGTTGACGATGGTCGTGTTGTCTTTGTTCACGTTGACGGTCTCGGCTGTGCCGAGCATCTCAATCGTGGCTTGCTCTAACTTGATACCTTTCTCTTCGCTGATGACGGTTCCGCCGGTCAGGATGGCGATGTCTTCCAGCATCTCTTTGCGGCGGTCGCCGAAGCCCGGAGCCTTCACGGCGCAAATCTTCAACTGTGCGCGCAGACGGTTCACTACCAATGCGGTCAGCGCCTCGCTGTCAACATCCTCGGCGATGATCAGGAACGGACGGCCGCTCTGTACTGCCGGCTCCAGGACAGGCAACAACTCTTTCAGGTTGCTGATTTTCTTGTCGTAGATCAGGATGTACGGTTTCTCCATCTCCACCTGCATCGTCTCGGTGTTCGTCACGAAATACGGGCTGATGTAGCCGCGGTCGAACTGCATGCCTTGTACCACGTCAATCGTGGTGTCCATACCCTTGGCCTCGCCGATGGTGATTACGCCGTCTTTGCTCACTTTGCGCATCGCGTCCGCAATCAGTTTGCCGATCTCGGCGTCGTTGTTGGCGGAGACGGTGGCTACTTGCTCGATCTTGTCGAAGTCATTACCGACGACTACGGCGTTCTTCTTGATTTCCTCCACTACGGCGGCAACGGCTTTGTCGATACCGCGTTTCAGGTCGAGTGGGTTGGCACCGGCGGTCACGTTCTTCAGACCCACGCCTACGATAGCTTGTGCCAGAACGGTAGCGGTTGTGGTACCGTCACCGGCTTGGTCGCCTGTCTTGGAGGCTACTTCTTTCACAAGTTGTGCACCGAGGTTCTCGGCTGCATCTTTCAACTCTACTTCTTTGGCTACGGTCACACCGTCTTTAGTGATGTGCGGAGCTCCGTATTTCTTGTCGATGATGACGTTACGGCCTTTCGGACCCAGTGTCACTTTCACTGCGTTGGCGAGTTGGTCAACGCCTCTTTTCAGCGCCTCACGCGCCTCGGTATTGTATGTAATATCCTTTGCCATAATATATAAACTTTAAACTTTTATCTTGAGAACTTCTATCAACTCTCAACTTTCAACTTTCAACTAATTTTTGCCAGCACGTCGCTCTGACGCATAATCAGGTATTTCTCGCCGTCCAACTCCAGTTCCGTACCGGCGTATTTGCCGTACAGTACTTGGTCTCCGGCTTTGAGAACCATTGCCTCGTCTTTTGTTCCTTCGCCTGCGGCGAGTACTTCGCCGCGAAGCGGTTTCTCTTTCGCGCTGTCGGGGATGATGATGCCGCCGACGGTCTTTTCTTCTGCAGCGGCGGGCTTGATAAGCACGCGGTCTGCTAACGGTTGGATTTTGCTCATGATATATAATGTTTTTAAATTGTACTTAATTTCTTATAGGCGAAGCCGCTCTTACAGCGCAGCGTTCTTACAGTGCAACGGTCTTGCAGGCGCTTGCGCCGGTCACGAAGTATTTTCCAATTTCCGTGCCAGTCTGTCATTTACTGCCAAAATGGCAGTTTTTTATAGGATTCCCTCCTCTTTCATCCATTGGATATCAGGCGTGCAAACCGCGCGTGCGGCATACTTCCACATGCGGATTTCCGTTTCGTATGGTATTAATCTCGTCCATATATGGCTTGCCTCCCGGATTAGTGCTCGCGCTCTTCGCTCTTCTGGATTAGTGCTCGCACTCTTCGCTCTTCTGGATTAGTGCTCGCGCTCTTCGCTCTTCTGAATTAGTGCTCGCGCTCTTTGCTCTTCTGGATTAGCGTAGCGGTCTGGTTTCTCCGGATTTTCCGGCCCTTTCCGCTAATCCTCTAACCCGTCAACCTCTCCGGCCTGCTCCTTTTTTGATATACCTTTACTCCTTCAACATCAAACCACTTTCGACCCAATCTCGACTCAATCTCGACTCAATCTCGACTCGATTTCGACTCAATACCATAGGATAACCATAACATACCCATAGGATACCCATAGCATAAACGCCCGATTTTTGAACAAATATCGCTTCTCCTGTATATATACTATGTATATATACACTTTTTGTGCTTAAATCACCAAAAACGCATGGTTTGTGGGTTATACTCAAATCCTGCGTTGCGTAAGTTCTGAATCAGTTCGTCTATATTAATGTCCAAGTCTTCGCATAGCGCCTCCAATGAGTCGTATTCATCGCGCAGCTTCATGTTGATGAAACTGACCAGCATGTCCGGGTTGGTGGGGATATTCATTGCTTTTCCATAAATTCGCTGCAAAATTACAAAATTATTTGCATATATCAAAATTTTGCTGTATCTTTGTACCGAAATTGAGAAACATAATCAACTTACTGACCACTTCTATGCGCAGCGTACTACCGTAATTATTGCAAACTCTTACAAGGCGGTGAATATGTGGTTTATGAAGGCGAGATGTTCTACGGCAACAGCCCCGCAACCCAACAGTTTAACGGCTTAACAGCCTGACAATTTAACGTTTATACAACAAAAAATCGGCGTACATTTGTGTATGTCGATTTTTTGTTGTACCTTTGCAGCCCAAAATGCGAGGATGGAAAACGAAAAACAGCATATAGGCAGTTTGTTTGACCGGATTGCGGAAACATATGACGGGCTGAATCATGGCCTGTCTCTGAACATTGACCGTCTATGGCGACGGAGGGCTGTGACTGCGATGAAGCCTGCCAAACGCGTATTGGACGTCGCAATCGGCACGGCGGATCTGACTATCGAAATGCTCCGGCGGGGAAAGGCGGAACACGTCACGGGTATTGACCTATCGAAAGAGATGATGCGTATCGGAGAAGAGAAGGTAAAGAAACAATACCAAACCCCGCAACCGGCTGTGGACTTCGTGCTCGCAAATGCACAGGCAATGCCTTTTGAGGATAATTCGTTTGATGCCGTTACCTGCGCTTTCGGATGTCGTAACTTTAGTGACTTGGATGCCGGGCTTGGCGAAATGTATCGCGTGCTCAAAGACGGAGGACAAGTGACGATATTGGAGTTCAGTTATCCGGAAAACAAAATCATCCGCTGGGCGTATGATTTGTATTTTACCCGCATTCTGCCGTTCATAGGCCGCGTGGTAAGTCATGATAAAACAGCATACACCTATCTCAACCGCTCGGTCAAATCATTCTGTTGGGGCGGGATGTTTGTGCAACATCTGCTTAACGCGGGCTTTCGTAGCACATTCTTCAAACCGCTCACCTTTGGCATTGCCACTATATACACTGCTGTCAAATGAAACGCGTCATCGGCATAGGAGAAACAGTGCTGGATATCCTTTTCAAAAATGACCAGCCTCAGAAAGCAGTACCGGGCGGCTCTACATATAATAGTATAATATCGCTCGTGCGCGCGGGCGTTACGTGCGCGATGGTGACGGAAGTAGGCGATGACCATATAGGGAATATCATTTGCCGTTTTTTGCGTGAAAACGGGGTGAGTGACGAGTATGTATGTCGTCATACCGGTACTAAATCTCATATCTCGTTAGCGTTTCTTGATGAGAACAACGATGCGCACTACACGTTCTATAAAGACCATACTTCGCTGGTCCTGGATGGCGCACTGCCGCTCATTACAGCTGAAGATGTTGTGCTGTTCGGTTCGTTCTTCGCCATCAATCCTGTGATACGGCCCGTTGTGGGAAAACTTCTGCGGCAGGCACACGATGCTGGCGCATGGCTGTATTATGATGTCAATTTCCGAAAACCGCACATATCGGACCTGCCAAACGTATTGCCGTATATTGAGGAGAACATGCGGTTGGCGAGCGTTGTGCGTGGCTCAACGGATGATTTCTTCTGTCTCTATGGACTGACGGACGGCGTAGAGATATACAATCGGGTGGGGGCATTCTGTCAGAAACTGATCTTGACTGATGGCGCGAAAACAATACGGGTCTATACGCCCGCCGGCTGTGACGAGTATGATGTCGAGCCGATAGAGACGGTGAGCACTGTTGGGGCAGGAGACAATTTCAATGCCGGGTATATATATGCGCTGCTGAATGGCAGCAGCGAACCCGAACGTATTGTTATGGCGCAGCGATGGAGTCAGGATGTATGCCGGCAGATAGAGAATAATATCAGCGACAAACTGGTACGACAACTACATATTACACAATAAACATTACACAATAAACATTACACAATAAACATTACACAATAAACATTACACATTACACAACATATGGTAAAACATATTATTCTTTGGAAACTGCGCTCGGATTTGAGCGAGGCGCAGAAACGCGAAGCGGCGTTGGCCATCAAGCAAGGTCTTGAGGGACTGCAAGGACAAGTCCCGGGTTTGCTGGATATCCGTGTTCAAATTGATGGACGGTTAGATTCCAGCAATGCGGATATTATGTTAGATTGTACGCTTGATTCGGAGGCGTCTCTGAAGGGCTACGCTGTTCACCCTGCGCATGTGGCGGTTGCTAATGGTGTCGTACGTCCGAACACAGAGGTACGTACCTGTCTGGATTACGAATATTGAAATGATGAGAAAAATAGTTTTATTTACGTTGCTGCTTGTAGCAGCCACGTCTGTTTTTGCCCGTCCTCAACAGCGCGAGGTGGTTATTGATACCGTTTGTAACGCCCCGTTACATCAGATGTTACAAACGACTAACCGGTTCTGTCGCCAGTTCCAGGCATGCCCTGATTCGCTCTTTAACTGGGCGTATGTCGGGACAGGAGAAGCAGAAGTGGAAGAGTCTAAAACCAAAGAGGGACGCGATGCCATTCAATTACGTTATAAAGACCGCTCGTATGACGCGGCGACCAAGACCGGCAACGTCGCGATTGATATATACGTGCTGGGAGTGAGGTGGTGGAAGGACCAGCATCTCGGTACGAAAACACGCCTCATGAGACCCGCTAACTCCCAGTACCCTCTCTCTGCGCACATGACTGCAACGTACAGCGGCTCAATCCTTGAGGGAGGGGATTTCATTCTGCGCATGGAGCCCATTTCCGACATGCAGACGCGTATCCATTATGAGTTCCGCCTTGTATTCGGCAAAGTGCTGTCTGCTTTTATCTCTGATAAAACATGGAACAATGCCATCAAATGGCGCTTGGAAACTATATTGGAGAACCTGATAGAACAAACAGAAACAGGAACCGTTCAACAAAAAACAAGAGGGCCGAAGAAATGACCCTCTTGTTTGTATAATATCGCTTGTCATCGTCTCGAAGGACGGATGTTGCTGTAATTGTTCAGTATGCGGCAGTGCTCGCAGTTGTGCCAACGATATGTGACGGTAATGCCTACTTGGAACCAACCGTCATTCCAGTGGATATGTTCTTTTCCATAACGGTCTGTCCATGTGCCGAAACTGGCGCCTAATTCTACACCGTCGCTGTTCTGCGAAGGAGCCATAGGCCAAGCGTCCAAGTTCATGTAATGGGTATCAATCAAACCCTCTTGAACCATCAACTCAAGATTCAAAGACCATGACTCACTCAGTTTCCAACTATAACCGAGACCCAACTGAACCATGGGCAGGAAGCCGAAAGTCTTTCCTTCTATTTTAGAGCGCTCCTTTCCGGAACCGGTTCTCTTATAATAGTAGAATTCATAGTTGGTAATGATGCTTGCTGTCAAAGCGACACCACCGTAAAGATAGAAACCGGCATTCGAGAACGGGTAATATTCAACGCCGAAAGAAGGCTGTATTATAACTGACTGGAACTTACGATAATCATCTCGTGGCTCAGGAAGACTCTGGAACTTCAACTCATTATTACCGCGTAGCGTACCCGCAAGAGCGGTAAAACGCAAATTACAATGGTTGCCGACTGGCATCGAGTATCCAAAAGTCAATCCGCCGCCAAAACTGAGGTTGTTCGTGTTGAAACCGCCATTAAAAGCGATACCCTCATTGTCTACATCTCCGAAAAAGTACATTGCACTGGCATTGAGACTCACACCATGAGACACAAAATAGTTTTGCGTCGTGTACAATCCGGTTCTGGAGTTGGTCTTCTCCTTCCATACCACCTTCTGCTTCCCTCTTGGGACTCCGAAGAGCGAGGTACTACATAGCAGACCTGCAAGAATTATAAGTATGAAATAACGGCGATTTCTCATGAGATATTAGCGCGTTTGTATGTCCCAAATCAAAAACGCTGCAAAATTACAAAAAAAATCTGAATTGTGCAAATATTATTTTATTTTTTTATTTTTTTTTATTTTGTTTGCGTATATAATATTTTTTTACTACCTTTGCACCCGATTTTGCAAACTACACTTTACAATCCGATAGTGTACTCTGTACTTTGTAAACAAATTAACACCTTAAATAATACAATTATGGCTAAAGTTTATCAGGCAAATGAGATCAAGAATGTCGCTATGTTGGGCGGCAGCGGATCTGGTAAAACGACCCTCATGGAGTCGATGTTGTTTGAGTGCGGGGTGATTAAACGCCGCGGTTCGATTGAGCAGCAATCCACCGTGTGCGATTATTTCCCGGTCGAGAAAGAGTACGGATATTCCGTCTTCTCTACTGTTTGTAACATCGAGTTCGAGGGCAAGAAACTGAACATTATCGACTGCGCAGGCTCAGACGACTTCTGCGGAGGTACGGTTGCTGCTTTGCAAATGTGCGGTTCCGCGCTTGTCGTGCTTTCTGCTAACGGAGGCGTAGAGGTGGGGACGCAAAATAATTTCCGCCTCGTTGAAAAGGCACATAAACCACTCGCTTTCGTGATCAATAAATGTGATCATCAGGACGCCGATTTCGACCGCACATTCAATCAACTCAAAGAAAACTTTGGCAATAAATGTACACTGATTCAGTTCCCTGTGAACGCTGGTGCCGGCTTCAATGCCGTTATTGACGTGCTCAAAGGGAAAATGTTGGTATGGAAACTCGAAGGCGGTGCGCCTGAATTCAAAGACATACCCGCTGAGTATGCTGAGCGTGTAGATGAAATGCGTTCGCAACTTTCAGAGGCTGCCGCAGAGGCAGATGAGACGCTGCTGGATAAGTTCCTTGGCGAGGGACTGACGGATGAGGAAATCATGCAGGGCCTCAAGTCTGTGTATGCAGACGGCTCGATGTATCCCGTTCTCTGTTGCTCTGGCCTCAAGGATATGGGTATCCGCCGCCTCATGGACTTCCTTAACGGTATGGCTCCAAGCCCTGAGCAGTTCAGTTATCCTACTGTGGACGGCAAGCAAATCAGTCCGGACCCGAAAGCTCCGACAAGCCTCTACGTCTTCAAGACGTCTGTTGAACCGCATATCGGTGAGGTCAACTATTTCCGCGTAATGCAGGGAACGGTGCATAATGGCGATGATCTGCTTAATATGGAGCGTGGCTCGAAAGAGCGTATCTCACAACTTTATTCGGTTGCCGGTTCTATCCGTACGGCTGTGGATGAATTGGCTGCAGGTGACATCGGTGCTACTGTTAAACTCAAAGATACACGTACGGGCAACACTCTCAATGCCAAAGAGTGTGATAACCAGTATGCCCCGATCCAGTATCCGCAGCCTCGTTACCGTCGTGCCATCAAGCCGGTAACTGAATCTGACGCAGAAAAACTGGCTGCTCTTCTCACACGTATGCACGAGGAAGACCCGACATGGATTGTCGAGCAGTCCAAAGAACTCCGCCAGATGATTGTCAGCGGACAAGGAGAGTTCCACCTCCGTACCCTCAAATGGCGTCTGGAGAACAATGACAAGATGCCTGTTGAGTTCCTCGAACCGAAGATTCCGTACCGTGAGACAATCACCAAGGCTGCACGTGCCGATTACCGTCATAAAAAACAGTCCGGTGGTGCCGGCCAGTTTGGAGAGGTACACCTCATCGTAGAACCGTATGAAGATGGTATGCCGGTTAAGGAGACATATAAATTTGGTAATCAGGAGTATAAGATCTCTGTTAAAGACCAACAGGAGATCAACTTGGAGTGGGGCGGTAAACTGATTATTATCAACTCTATCGTCGGCGGTGCTATCGATGCACGCTTCATTCCTGCTATCGTCAAGGGTATCATGGATCGTATGGAGCAGGGACCGTTGACCGGTTCGTATGCGCGCGACGTACGCGTCATTATTTATGATGGTAAGATGCACCCGGTTGATTCGAACGAAATCTCCTTCCGTCTGGCGGGACGTAATGCGTTCGCACAAGCCTTCAAAGAGGCGAACCCGAAAGTTCTCGAGCCTGTTTATGACCTGGAAGTCTTTGTCCCCTCGGAGATTATGGGTGATGTGATGTCTGACATCAACGGCCGCCGCGGCATGGTAATGGGTATGGAAACAGAAAAGTCCTTCACACGCCTAAAAGCGCAAGTGCCGTTGAAAGAGTTGGCCTCGTATTCTACAACTCTCTCGTCTCTTACTGGAGGACGTGCCACCTTTACCATGGCGTTCAATAGTTATCAACTCGTTCCGGCGGACGTTCAGGAGAAACTGCTCGCTGCATACGCTGCAACGCAGTCCGAAGAAGAATAAACTTCCTCTCCTTTCAGATCGTTTTTGTAACAATCTTGGAAGATGGTTCCGTGATGGTCGTGTCAAGTATGCGACCATCACGGGACTTTTTCTAACACAACTCCGATAAAACTCCGAGAACCAATAAATGCGCAAAAAGTACATAAGCAACCTAAATATCAAATGTTTTTACAAAAATACTTGCATAATTCAAAAAAAAGCAGTAAATTTGCACGCTTTTTGTAGGCTATGGTGTCAGGAAGATGGATATGCGAGCCGGACAACGTGTAAAAAACAGTAACATAGATATGAATTTTTTAGAACTAATTACAAAGATTTTCGGTAACAAGGCGCAGAAAGATATGCGCGCCATACAGCCGATAGTCGATCAAATCAAAGCGGAATACGAGCGGATAGACCAATTGTCCAACGACGATCTCCGTGCAGCCAGTTGGGCGTTGATGGACAAGCTGCAGGCAGCAGTGGCAGGCCGCAAAGCTCGGATCGCCGAACTCAAGGCATCTATTGAAGATACGCCCATTGAGAAACGCGAACATATCTACAATGAAGTGGATAAATTAGAGAAGGAAATCAAAGATGAGTATGAACGTGTGCTCAATGAAATCCTTCCCGAAGCTTATGCTATCGTCAAATCAACAGCTCGCCGCTTTGCGCAAAACGAGACGGTTGAGGTGACGGCTTCCCAAATGGATAAAGATCTGGCGGCAGATTCCAGGTTCGATTTTGTGGAGATAGACGGCGAAAAAGCACTCTATCACAACCATTGGATGGCGGGCGGCAATGAGATAACATGGGATATGATTCATTATGATGTCCAACTCTTTGGCGGCGTGGTACTGCACCAGGGGAAGATAGCCGAGATGGCGACCGGTGAAGGTAAGACGCTGGTAGCTACTCTGCCGGTTTATCTGAACGCTCTGACGCACGAAGGCGTGCATGTGGTGACTGTGAATGACTATCTGGCCAAGCGTGATAGCGAATGGAACGGCCCGATTTATATGTTCCTCGGTCTGACGGTTGACTGTATTGACAAACACCGTCCGAACAGCGACGAACGCCGCAAAGCCTACGCTTGTGATATTACCTTTGGTACGAACAACGAGTTTGGTTTTGACTACTTGCGTGACAATATGGCAACGAGCCCGCTTGACCTCGTTCAGCGCGGGCATAACTACGCAATTGTAGATGAGGTGGACTCTGTGCTGATTGATGATGCCCGTACGCCGTTAATCATCAGTGGTCCTGTACCACGAGGCGAAGACCAGATGTTTGATGAATACAAAGACCGTGTGGCAAATCTGGTACGCCAGCAGACAACGTTGACCACCAAGCTGCTTGCCGAGGCAAAGGCAAAGATGGGATCCGCTGACGAGAAAGAGAAGGAGGCCGGCGAACTGGCTCTCTTCCGCTCGTTCAAGGGTATGCCGAAATCAAAAGCCCTCATCAAATACCTCTCCGAGCCGGGCATCAAGGTGCGTCTCCAGAAAACAGAGGAGTTCTACCTCCAAGAGAATGAGAAGAACATGCACATCGCCACCGACGAACTCTATTTCGTTATTGATGAGAAAAACAAATCGATAGAGTTGACCGATAAGGGTATAGATGCACTGACGGGCACAACCGATGATCTGGATTTCTTCGTGTTGCCGGATGTAGGGTCCGAGATGGCGGAACTGGAGAATCAAACAGGACTTTCTGTTGAAGAGAAACAGCAGAAGAAAGATGACATCCTGACCAATTACAGCATTAAGTCCGAACGTGTACACACAGTTCACCAGTTGCTCAAGGCATACACGCTCTTTGAAAAAGACGTGGATTATATCATTGACAACGGCGAAGTAAAGATTGTGGATGAGCAGACAGGCCGTATTATGGAAGGGCGTCGTTGGTCGGATGGCTTGCACCAAGCTGTTGAGGCCAAGGAGAATGTGACCGTAGAAGGCGCTACGCAGACGTTTGCAACTATCACGCTGCAGAACTATTTCCGTATGTATCATAAACTTGCCGGTATGACCGGTACGGCAGAGACTGAGGCGGGTGAATTCTGGAATATCTATAAACTGGATGTAGTTGTTATCCCGACGAACAAACCGATTGCACGTATCGACATGAACGACCGTATCTACCGTACCAAACGTGAGAAATACAATGCCGTTATTGATGAGATACAAAACATGGTAGAGCAGGGCAGACCTGTGCTGGTGGGTACTACTTCGGTAGAGATTTCCGAATTGCTGAGCAAGATGCTCAATATCCGCAAAATCAAACATAACGTGCTCAATGCCAAGTTGCACCAACAAGAGGCGCAGGTCGTTGCTGAGGCGGGGCGTGCCGGTGTTGTAACCATCGCGACAAATATGGCAGGACGTGGTACTGATATCAAATTGACTCCCGAAGTCAAAGAGGCCGGCGGTCTTGCTATCATCGGAACAGAACGTCATGAGAGCCGCCGTGTGGACCGTCAGTTACGCGGACGTGCTGGACGTCAGGGTGATCCGGGTAGTTCGGTCTTCTACGTCAGCCTGGAGGACGATTTGATGCGTATGTTTGGATCAGAGCGCATAGCGTCTGTCATGGATCGTATGGGATTCCAAGAGGGGGAGATGATTGAGCATAACATGATTTCCAGCTCCATTGAGCGTGCGCAGAAAAAAGTGGAGGAGAATAACTTCGGTATTCGTAAACGTCTTATCGAATATGACGATGTGATGAACCAGCAGCGTAACCTTATTTACGCCAAGCGTCGTCACGCGCTGATGGGTGAACGTATCGGTGTGGATATTACCAACATGATTTATGAGTTGGCAGAAGAATACATAGCCGAATCCCGTTCCGCGAATGACTATGCAGGCTTGCAGTTTGACGCAATGCAGACCTTTGCCATTGACCTACCGTTTGACGAGGAAGAGTTCAGCCGCGGAAAGCGCGAGGCACTGAGTGAACAACTGGCAGAGGCTGCTCTGGAAGGATTCAAACGCCGTATGGATAAGTTGACACAAGTCGCTGATCCCGTCATTCAAAAGGTATATGAGACCAAGGGACAGATGTATGAGAACATACTAATCCCCATTACGGACGGCAAGAAAGTATATAATATATCCGTCAATCTCAAATCAGCCGCTGAGAGTCACTGCAAAGAAGTGGTCAAAGAGTTCGAGAAACGCATGTTGCTTTATGTCATTGATGATGAGTGGAAAGAGCATTTACGCCAACTCGACGACCTCAAGCAGTCTGTGCAGAATGCTTCCTATGAGCAGAAAGACCCGCTCTTGATTTATAAATTAGAGTCTTTCGGTATCTTCAAGGGCATGCTTGAGAACTTTAACCGCCGCGCTATATCCATCTTGCTCCGGGGACAGATACATCAGCAGGAACCAGATAGGGTGCAGCAGGCTCAGCAGCAGCGCCGTATGGATTATAGTCATTACCGTACACAGAAAGATGCTGTCCAGCAGGCGGCTCAGGCATCCGGTATGGCGCAGGCGGCAGGCCGCGACACGCGCGAGAACGCACGCCCCGAACCGATCCACGTAGATAAGAAACCAAGGCCAAACGACCCGTGTCCTTGTGGTAGTGGCAAGAAGTACAAACAATGTCACGGGAAGTTAAATGCAGCAGGTATATAGTTGTTCTGAAAAACAGGAATGTCGAAATATCGATATATCATAATAATATTCCTTGTTTGCGCCGCCATGAGTATGACGGCGCAACAAGTATATCCCGACACATTCAAGTTGCAGGACCAGAATATGGCGGCGGATTTGGATATGTATCTGTTAGACCTTGTTGGAAAGCAGAGCGCCGAACTGCACGCCGGCGATACAACGGCTGATATCACAGATACATTGTCAATGGAGGAACTTCTTCGCTTGGATTCCATTCAGCGCGAGATGGCGGAAGTAGATTCGCTGCGCACAGTCAATGCCGTACTGACGCTGCAGAAAATGCAGGGTACGCCGGAGATTGTAATTGAAAAATCATGGTTCAGAGACGAAGTGGAGGATAGAAACGACGTGTTGCGTGTCATTCGGGATATGAAAACCCGTTGGCGCAAAGAAGCCACTCTCATGGCGCAAATAACGCAGAACTACGTCACGGCAAACTGGTATCAAGGCGGATCCTCTTCTTTCGCTGCGCTCGGAATAGCAAAGGGACAAATAGGGTATTTCGGAGAGCGTTTCACATGGGAGAACACAGGCGAATGGCGTATGGGCGGATCAACCATCTCTGCTGACTCGCTGCATAAAGTGAATACAACGGACGACCTGTTCCGGCTCTACTCAAAAGCCAACTTCCGAATCGTACCAAAGCTGTATACATCCGTTTCCATGGAGTTTGAGACACGCCTGTTGCCAACCTATAAGTCCAACTCGATGAATCTCAAATCCGCGCCGTTCGCTCCTTTGCGTTTCAATGCAGCTTTCGGTCTGGATTACAAGCCCGTAAAGAACCTTTCCGTTTCGTTCTCTCCACTGTCCTACAAACTGGTTTACATATCAGATACGGTACGCGTTAATGGTAAAGATTTTGGTCTCAAAGAGGGCGAACAGATTCAGCACAATGTCGGTTCGTCTGTGCGTGTGGAATATGTATGGAAACCGGTTCGTGAATTTGCGTTAGAAACAAAATTCTTTTTCTATACCAACTATCACGGCATTGAGGCGGACTTGGAAGTGAATCTTGATTTCATTATCAATCGTTATCTGACGACGCGCTTGATGCTTCATCCGCGCTACGATAGTTCGGTCATCATGGAGGGGGACAAGCACGCAAAAATACAGTTTAGGGAACTGTTATCCATTGGTTTTGCGCATAAATTTAGGTAAAAAAACGGCTGGAAGGCTTGCCGGTCAGTTACATAGTTTCTCCAATTCGAGCCATCTTAAATAGCCTTCATGCCCGTATTTCCAGATGTTGTATTTGATTTTGGCAAGGCTCACTTCTTCTCCATGATGACTCTTGCTATAGAATTTATCTGCATAGCAGATGATTTTTTCTTCAAGGCTCTGTGGGCAATAGTCGCGTTCGGGAATAGGCAGTTCTTCTCGCTCAATCTGTTCGATTGTGATACCTGTTCCGGTGTGTCGTTCCGCAACTAACGCGTGTTTCGGGAATCCCTCCCGACGGAGTAACTCGGCACCCAAATAGCCGTGTTCGATGTATTTGTGCGTGCCGTTGCAATAGATCTTCGGAGCGTCGCAGTATATAATACCAATGTCGTGCAGCATAGCTGCCTCCTCGACGAACTGCCGGTCCACAAGACCTTGCTGCTCCCATTCGGGGTGTCTGTCTATAATCGCCAGAGATCTGTCTGCTACTTGCCGGCTATGCGTTACCAATATATGGCGTAACTGAGGCTGATTGCTGTAATATTTGTCAATGAGCTTAATGTAATCCATTTAAGAACGCTTTTGCCTCCATTCTCTTCTTCCCCGGTACTTGCAACTCCAGAATCCGTACTGCGCCCTCTTTGCAGGGCACGATGATATCTTTTGTACATTGTACATCATCCTTTTGTACTTCCTCTACACGATACACCTTGACATTCTCGAAGACTTGCCCGTTGATGGTCAGATTAGCCCAGGCTGCAGGGTAGGGGCTGAGGCCACGGACGAAGTTCTTCACTTCCTGTGCGGCCTTCTCGGCAAAACGGATTTCGCAATCTTCCTTGAATATCTTTGGAGCAGGGCGTAATTCCGACAACTCCGGTTGAGGAGTAGTAGGCAGCGCGATTCCTTTGTTTTCGCAGTCAATGATCAAATCTACGGTGCGCGTTACCATCTCTGTGCCGAGTGCCATGAGACGGTCGTGTACAGAACCGACATTCTCGTCAGTACCGATAGGAATACGTTCCTGGAGAATCATGTTCCCCGTGTCTATCTCATGTTTGAGCATGAAGGTCGTTGCGCCTGTTTCCGCGTCGCCGTTCATCACAGCCCAGTTGATAGGCGCGGCACCACGGTATTGTGGAAGAAGGGACGCATGCAGATTGAAAGTACCTAAACGCGGCATCGCCCAAACGACTTCCGGCAACATACGGAAAGCCACTACAACCTGCAAATCAGCGTGATAACTGCGTAACTCCTCTATGAACGCCTCGTCCTTCAGTTTCTCGGGCTGCAAAACCGGCAAGCCGGCAGAAAGCGCATATTTCTTCACATCGGAATACTGCATTTGGTGTCCTCGTCCTGCCGGTTTGTCAGGCATAGTGACTACTGCTACTACATTATAACCGCCTTCAACCAAAGCCTGCAGGCTTGCAACTGCAAATTCCGGCGTGCCAAGATAGATGATGCGTAAATCTTCTTTTGTCATTTCTTTTTGTTTTTAGTGCCTTTTTCGACTTTTGCCTGCTCTTTGTACTTTGGTTCAAGGCTCTCTGGCTGAACATCTACAACAGGTGAGAGAGGTCTCATGTAGGCGCGTACAATAAGGAATATACCAAGCGCAATGAACGGCAGGCTTAACCATTGTCCCATGTTCAGAATATGTCCTGCCTCAAAAGCCTCTTGGTCATTCTTTATGAACTCTAACAGGAATCGTGTAACGAAGATAATCTCCAGGAATACGCCGAGCAGCAGTCCTTCGCGTCGGCGTGCATCTGTGTGCCAATACATGGGCCATGTGACGCACAATGCAACAAAACAGTATAGCATCTCGTAAATCTGCGTCGGATGGCATGGCACGGTTTGTCCGTCACGGACGAAGATAAACCCCCATGGCAGGTCGGTCGGACCGCCATAGATCTCACTGTTGAATAGATTTCCGAGACGGATAAGCATGGCGGTGAAACATACACCCACACATACGCGGTCAAGAATCCATATCCAACTGGTACCGAATTGCGGGTAGCGGCTGAACTTGTATTTGTTTAGCAGCCATGAGGCGGTAATTAGACCGATAGCACCGCCATGGCTGCTCAAACCGCCTTCCCATATCTTAATCAGTTGTAACGGATGCTCGATATACGGATTTCGGTATGCAAACTCCCATCCGAACAAATGCCACGGCTCTGTGGATATCCGCATATACTCGCAGTATCCGGCTAAAGCAGGGTTTGTTACATCGTGCCATTCGTAGAACCAGCAGTGACCGACCCGCGCACCGATGATAAGACCCGTTGCAAGCCAGAAGAATAACTGGTCTGCCCATTCGGCGGGGCAGTGCTCTTTCTTATACATTCGTTCGTTGACTTGCCAGCATATATACAGGCCGATGGCCCATAGCAAACCATACCAACGGATACCTCCGTCCCCGAAATGTATCAGTATCGGGTCAACATCCCAAACTATAGAACCTAACATCATAATGATTTAACGATTAAACGATTTAACGTCGCAAAGCGATATTTATTTTCCCCAATTCAATTTCGTCCTCAAGCTCTTCAAGAAGCTGTTGTCGCCTATCTGCACCAGTTTGACGGTGTATGGAGCCCGTTCGATATGCAGACTCATATCAGTGCTCAGACTCTGACTGCGTCCGTCTACAGAAACTGTGTATGCGTCGTAACGGCTGCTTACGCGGATGTCGAATTTCCAGTCATCCGGCATGACAATCGGCCGTACCGTGAGGCTATGCGGCGCGATAGGCGTAAGGATAATGCCACGGCTTTGCGGAACAAGAAGAGGACCGCCAATCGAGAGGTTGTACGCGGTACTGCCGGTAGGCGTAGCGATGACAAGACCGTCTGAGTGATAGGTGTGAAGCAGTTCGCCGTTCACACGCGTCTCTATCGTCAACATGTTGGTCAGACCTTGTTTGAGGATGGCTATCTCGTTCAGTGCGTTTGGGGACATAATCAGACCTTCGCGGACAATATTGTCTTTGTCCAGAATCGCAAGTGACAGTAAACTGCGTTGCTCGATGGTGTATTCGCCTGCGACAAGTTTCTGTAATATATCGTCTAAGTCTTGGCTCTGTACTTCTGCCAGAAAGCCTAAATGTCCGCAGTTAACACCTAAGATGGGAATGTTCTTGCTTCCTATGGACGCGGCACTGGTTAGGAATGTTCCGTCGCCGCCTACCGACAGCGCAAAATCAATAGGCTCGCCATAAACGTTCTCCGGCTGTTTCTCGTTGTCATTCCAGTCTTCGGGGAAACCCGGATACTCGCGTAAATTCAACTCCTGACGCAGTTCCTGAGATAGTAGAACGTTAATTCCCTTGTCCGTCATGAACTCCAAGATATGATTTACCTCGTTCAAGGTATTTGTCTTCATCGCGTTTCCAAATATAGCTATTGTCATAAGGCCACAATATACTTAATTTAAAACTGAGTGCAAAGGTACGAAAAAAAATCCGAATGTGCAAATAAAAAATGACATACACAAGCGTGCATGCCATTTTTTTTGTGCTAAGAGTGCGGCTTATTCAGCTGCGTCGTCTTTTTTAGCAGCTTTTTTGGTTGCTTTCTTAGCCGGTTTCTCCTCTGCTTCCATGGAAGCTTTGAGGTCGGCAAGAACAGATAGGTCACCGAGGGTGGTTTTCTCTACCTTCGGCATCTCTACCTGCGGTTCCTCTTTTGCAGCCTTTTTTGCTGCTTTAGCGGGAGCCTCTTTGCGCTCCTCCCATGTGCGGAGGTGCGAAACGAGGATACGCTTAGCGTCGCGGTTGAACTCGATTACCTTGAACGGCAGTACGTCGCCCACAGCCACTGCGGATTTGTCCTCTTTCTGGAGGTGACGAGTGGTGCAGAAGCCCTCTACGCCTTCCTCGAGCGAAACGACAGCGCCTTTGTCTGTCAACTCTACTACTTTGCCGTCAACAATGGTATCAACGCCGAATTTAGCCTCAAGTTCCTCCCAAGGATTCTCCTCGAGTTGCTTGTGACCAAGGCTCAGGCGGCGGTTGGCTACGTCGATGTCAAGTACGATAACCTCGATCTGAGCACCGATTTGGGTGAACTCGTTCGGGTGTTTGATTTTCTTGGTCCAGCTCAGGTCGCTGATGTGGATCAGTCCGTCAACGCCTTCCTCAATCTCAACGAATACGCCGAAGTTGGTGAAGTTACGAACTTTAGCCCAGTGACGTGTGCCGACTGCATACTTGGTCTCTACGTTTGCCCATGGATCAGCCTTGAGCTGCTTGATACCGAGGCTCATCTTACGCTCTGCGCGGTCGAGAGTCAGGATAACTGCATCTACCTCGTCGCCGACTTTCAGGAAGTCGTTTGCGGAACGAAGGTGCTGGCTCCAACTCATCTCGCTTACGTGAACAAGACCCTCAACACCCTCTGCAATCTCAACAAATGCGCCGTAATCAGCCATAACGACTACTTTGCCGTGTACCTTGTCGCCTACTTTGAGGTTCGGGTCAAGGGCATCCCATGGGTGCGGAGTGAGCTGTTTCAAACCAAGAGCGATACGTTTCTTCTCCTCGTCGAAGTCAAGGATAACAACGTTGATCTTCTGGTCGAGTTGGAGCAACTCGTGCGGGTCGTTGACGCGGCCCCAGCTGAGGTCGGTGATGTGGATAAGACCGTCAACACCGCCGAGGTCGATGAAGACACCGTAGTTGGTGATGTTCTTAACGGTACCCTCAAGTACCTGGCCCTTTTCGAGTTTGCCGACAATCTCAGCCTTCTGGGCCTCGAGTTCTGCCTCGATGAGGGCTTTGTGCGAAACGACTACATTGCGGAACTCAGGGTTGAGTTTCACAATCTTGAACTCCATCGTCTTACCTACGAGAATATCGTAGTCGCGAACGGGTTTCACGTCGATCTGGCTGCCTGGGAGGAATGCTTCCATGCCGAGAACGTCCACGATCATGCCGCCTTTCGAACGCCATTTGATGTAACCGGTAACGATCTCACCTGCGTTGTAAGCCTCGTTAACGCGATCCCAAGCGCGAGCGGTGCGTGCCTCTTTGTGAGACAATACGAGCTGGCCTTTCTTGTCCTCCTGGCTCTGAATGTAAACCTCTACTTTGTCGCCTACCTTCAGCTCCGGGTTGTAACGGAACTCGGCTGCAGGGACGATACCGTCCGACTTATAGCCTACGTTGACAACTACCTCGCGTTTGTTGATACTGATAACGGTTCCCTCTACTACCTCGTTGTCCTTGATAGCGGAAAGGGTTTCGTTGTACTTCTGGATTTCTTCTTCGTTTTGTTTGCCTTGCTGTTGTGCTTCATAGGCATCCCAGTCGAAGTTCTGGAGAGAAAGATTTTCTGCCATGTTGGTAGAATCATTTTTGAGAAACGTCATTCCGATATGTCGATATTCCGATATGCCGAAACTTCGAGTTCCCGTTAAAAAGTTAAACATGTTAGCCTTTTTCTCGCGAAAAAGCGTGCAAAATTACACAAAAAAAATGACATACGCAAATTTGTATGCCATTTTTTTGTATTTTGTTGTTCTTTATTTGGTTTTTGCGCCTTGAACGTTGTACATTGTTCCTTTGTAAATGAGGTAGAGTTGGCCGTCACGCAGAACCTTCATGACTTTTCCGTCTTCGGCAGAGAGGTTGTTGACTGCTGTGCCGCCATCCTCAACCAGTGTGCCGCGGATCTCGGCGTCTGCGTATACGTTTTTGTATAGTTCGCTGTCCCATTGCCAGTTTTTTATGTGCTTTTTATGCAGAACCGAGGGCGAGGCAGACAAGCCCGGCGAGGATGCCAATCATACAAAAAACCTTGTGCCAAGGGTCATTCTCATGCAAAAAAAGAAGTCCGTAGGCAAAGCCGATAACCGCTCCGCCTCTACGGATGGTACTGACAACAGCAATCATCGAATCAGGGTCACGGAGCGCCAGCATATAGACATTATCCGAGATAATCAAAAAGACGGAAATGAGGAGGATGACGGGTAATTGCTGATGGCTGATTGCTGATGGCTGATTACTGATCGCTGATGGCTGATTGTTGAAACGCTGGTTTATCGCACACACAATGAGCATCATAATCGCCTGATAGATAGTATAATATACCTGAACGGCATTGTGGTCGTAGCGCCTCATCAGATACTTGTCATACAATCCGGAACCGGCACCGATAAGAATAGCGAGGACGAGCGCCAGATAGTAGTATTTATGCGCTTTGAGAAGTGCGGGATCGTTCGCCGTTTTGGTTGCGCCCAGCGAGAAAAGGAACACAGAGCCGAGCGCAAGACACACTCCTGTCCATTGCCATGTATTAAGCCGCTCGCCAAAGATAAGCATTGCGCCGATAAGAGTCCACATCGGACGCGTCGCCTGCATCGGACTCACTACCGAAATAGGCAAATGCTTGAGCGATATATACGCAAACACCCAACTGCTGAGTACAATGACCGATTTGAGTAACGTGAACGCGTGGGCTTGCGCGTCCATGCGCGGGACATAAAAATAGGAGTCACTCATCAGCGCCGGGTACACACGCGAGAGAAGAAGAGGTACCGCAAGCACGATTGCAGAAAAACAGATACTGATAGTCAGTACCGTAATCACTTTGTTGTCGCGTAAGGCTATCTTCTTTGATATGTCATAAAAGCCCAGACAAAGGGCGGAGATAAAGGCTAAAAGGGTCCACATAATTGCAAAAACGGCGACAAAATTACAAAAAATCTTGCATATGTGCAAATCTTTTACTATCTTTGCACCCGATTTTGTGTTAAAAAGCAAATCGTAATTGGTAAATGACTACATCGTAAATAGAATTATGACTAAGTACAATTGGACTTTTGCGAACGTGGGTGGCGTAACCCGCGTACGCATTCAGTCGGGCGAGGATATCCGTCACCTCGGTGAGTTAGACAAGAAAATGTGGACAGTCCTCTCATGTCCGACAACTGGTTTGGAGATATGCGAAGATTCGCTCAAGGCCATGGACTCGGACGGAGACGGCAAACTCCGTCTCAAAGAGGTGGTTGGTGCTTCGGAATGGCTCTGCGCGGTTCTGAAAGACCCGAAAACGCTTCTTGCGCAGAAAGAGGAACTTAAGATAGCGGATATAAAAGATGAGAGCATTGCTGCTGTGGCGAAGAAAGTGGCTGCAGACAAAGAACTCGTCACTCTGGCTGACGTGGACGCTGCTATCGCTGCTATCAAGATTGAGGAGCAACCTGTACCTGCTGCGCCGTTAGAGGCGGACGTCATCGCTGCTTACAAAGAGAGAAGCGCTGAGTATGCCGCATATTTTGAGCAGGAGAAACTGCAAAAACTCGGTCTCGCTGTTATCGCTGAAGAGACACCGAAACCAGGCATGAAAGAGAAAGATTTTATCGGAATGGGCAAGCAGATTGCCGACTGGGAGGCTGCCAAAGGCGCTGCTGAGGCTGCCAATGCTGAAGCCTTGGCTGCTGCGCAGGCTGAATTTGCACAGCTCCGCAAACTCATTCTCCTGCACCGCGATTTCTTCCGGGTCCTGCGTAACTTCATCACTTTTGAGGATTTCTACGGCCATAACAAAAAGACCATCGCTTCTTTTGAGGCGGGTACGCTCATTATCGACCAACGTGCATGCCATCTCTGCTTGCGAGTGAACGATATGCCAAAGCATGAAGCACAGGCTCCGCAATCAGGCATTTATCTGCTCTATTGCGACTGCGAAAGCAAAAAACTGGGCAAGAAAATGCAAATCGTGGCGGCGATGACACAAGGCGACATCAATAACCTCAGTGTCGGCAAAAACGCTATCTTCTATGACAATGAAGGAAATGACTACGATGCCGTAGTTACCAAAATTATTGACAACCCGATTTCTATCCGCCAGGCCTTCTGGACGCCTTACCGCAAATTCGCCAAATGGATTGAAGAGAAAATCAATAAATCTGCTGCAGAAAAAGACGCCAAGGCATTTGACGATATGACTGCCAAAGCGGACGCTGCTGTTGATCCGAACGCAGAGAAGAAACCTGCCTTCGATATCGCCAAGTTCGCCGGTATCTTTGCTGCCATCGGTATGGCGTTAGGTATGATTGGTACCGCCTTGGCGGCGGTCGCCAAAGGAATGAGTGGATTCACTTGGTGGCAACTACTGATTGTGTTTGTCTGCATACTGCTGGTTATCAGTGGACCGAGTATGATTATGGCTTGGCTCAAACTGCGCCGCCGTAACCTCGCGCCGGTTCTGAATGCCAACGGATGGGCTGTCAACGCGGATGCTATCATTTCCGTCCTCTTTGGACGTACCTTGACCGAGCAGGCAAGCTTCCCGCTTGTCAAAGATCCGCTGGCGGCAAAGAAAAACAGCATGAAACCTTGGCAGGCTATCTGCGTGACCATCGCTTGTGTTGCTGTGCTCTGTCTCGGAGGGTGGGGGATTTATAAATACATCACTCGTCCGGCTACTATCGAGCAGATTGAAGAGGTCGCCGACCCGCAGGCTGCTGCTGAGGCTGCAGAGACGCTCGTTGAAACGATAGCAGAGGAGGATGCCGAATGAAGCGCACCATGATCCTGACGGCCATCCTGTTGGGGTGGGTGTCATTCGCAGGTGCGCAAGATGCACCCGCTGTGCCTCAAGTCCCGTTGGATAGTGCTGCAGCGGATAGCGAGGGGGATGAGTTGGAGGAACTGGACGATTTGGATGTCCGGGGCTCACAACTGCCCGAATGTCTGGCTGGACTCTTCTCGCACGATACGCTTATTCTCGGCTGTGAAATGGACGTGTTGCCCAGCAAAATCGTTGTGCGAACTGTAAACGGAGATGTGGTGTATAGAATGGCGCCGCAGTTCATGATGGGCGACACGACGCTCTTCACACACCATCCGGCGGATAGCGTCTATCGGAATATATGGACGGACGCACGTGTCAACCCTTACGGCAATCTCTTTGATAGTCTGCAGGACGATGTGCATATACCGATGGCGGGATTCCGTCTGCCTGCGCCCGGGTATGTCACCAGCCCGTATGGATGGAGACGTTACCGCATGCACAAAGGTACGGATATCAAAGTGCAGATTGGCGATTCTATTCGCGCAGCATGGAACGGACAAATTCGTATCGTCGGGTGGGACCCCAGAGGCTATGGCTATTTCGTCGTAATCCGTCATGATAACGGCTTGGAGACTGTCTATGGACACTTGAGCCGGCCGATGGTGGACGAGTACGAGAAAGTGTTTGCTGGAGACGTTATCGGTCTCGGTGGTAATACAGGCCGTTCTACGGGCAGTCACCTGCACTTCGAGATACGCTATCTGGGCGAGGCTATCAACCCGGCTAATTTCATCGATTTCTCTACAGGAGAACTGAAGAACAAAGACGAGTACGTTATCGGCATCAAGGCGATGAAACAGGCACGGGCCGAGCAGGCGGCGATGAAGTTCCATAAGGTACGCCAGGGCGATACACTGTCCGGTATAGCACGTAAGTACGGCACGTCAGTAAGGAGGCTTTGCCAACTGAATAAAATCAAAGAAACAAAAATCTTGCAGATTGGACAGAAGATACGAGTGAGGTAAAAGCCTAACCCCAACCCCTTCCCTGAAGGAAGGGGCTTTTTTATTCATGGTGGTAGGGCTCGTTCCGAAGAATGGTCATCGCGCGGTAGATCTGCTCGATGGCCATTAATCGTATCATCTGGTGGGAGAAAGTCATCTGCGAGAGGGACAGTTTTCCGTTTGCCCGTTGATAGACAGCCGGGCTGAAACCATACGCGCCGCCGATGACGAGGACCAAGTCTTTGCCCGTGCTCATTTTCTTTTGCAGGAAATCCGCAAACTCAATGGAGCGGAACTCGCGGCCGTGTTCGTCTAACAGCCAAACGTCCGCAGAAGGCGTCAGCCACCGCAGAATTTCATTGCCTTCCTGCGTTTTTATCTGTTCCATACTCAGTGCCTTGGCATTCTTGATATCAGGGATAACGACCAATTCAAACGGCACATAATGCGTGAGCCGTTGCCGGTAGTCGTCGATGAGTGAGACCAGCCGCGGGTCGTTGGTCTTACCGACCATGAGGAGGGATATTCTCATAGGAACTGATGAATAATATTCGCGGAGTCGGTGTCGTGGAAATAGTACTCGCAAGAGTCTCCTGTCCAAACAAAACGATAGACCGTCGTCTGGCGGAAACTGCCGTCATAACCGGAGAAGCAGGTGAAATAGGTATGTCCCTTTTGGAAAACCTCTGCGGATTGTTCCCCGTCGTTCTTTACAGCGTGTACGCCGTAATGGACGTCCGCCAAATCGGGATTCGTAAACCGCTCCAAGGACCACACTACGAAATACCAGGCTATCTCCGGGTGGGTATAAATAGAATCCTCGGCGAGGGTCAAGCTGTCGCAAGTAGTAGTGATATACGGGAAATACTCATTGATCTTTCCCTGCGCATCAACGGGGTATGCGTAATCCCATACCCCCTTGATCCGGTACTCGAAATGGATGTCCATCTTACTCTCATCGAGGGTCTTAATGGGGATGAGGTTGAGCGAACCGATGGGTTGCATCTTCACAGGATCGACCGCAAAGGCAAAGAGCCAGTAGTCCTGATCCGGCAGCAGGCCTGTGAAGAAATGGTGGGTCTCTGCGCCGTACTCCAAGGAGTGGCTGGCAAAAGGCGCTACGTTGAACTCCTTGTCGCGCAAGAGGTCATTCCGCCAAGACAGATACTCGGCGTAAGCGCTATCGAGGGCAAGCATCATGAACTGCTTGGGGTTCGCTACGGGATCCCAGTCCTCCCATGGCTCGCAGATAGAGAGGAGATAATACGCGTCCTTATTCGTCGAGCACTCGCACTCCGCGAAGCCCGCAGAGATATTCTTTACCTCCAGATGCACCTCTACATCCTTGGTCTCAAAACTCGCCTCGGGGCTGCAGGAAGGGGAAAAGACCGCTAACACTGACAGAAGACAGACCGCTATGCTGACAGACCGCTTCGCTGACAGATGTTTAATTTTCATATTTCCTCCTTTCTTCCTCTTCTTGCTCGAGGAGCGAGCGCACGGAATAGATAAACCGCAAACAAGTCATCACATGACCTCCATAGTGGCCGAAATTATAGGTGATATTAGCGTTCCGCCATTTACTCTTAGCGCGAACGGCGTTGGTATAGGGAACGGTCTCGTCGTCTATCGAATGCATGATATAGACGGACGAAAGAGGTTCCCAGTTCTGAGCGATAATCGAGTTCTCCGTCATGGCTTTGTATAGTTCTGCCACTTTTTCGGATTTCTGGTCCATCGCTTCTTGGGTCAGCAGTTCGTGAGTCACTTTGGTACCGATCAGTTTGTTGATTTGTGCGGAGGTGTATTTTTTGCTGTTCACCCATTCATCCATGTGTTCGTACAGCCATGGTTGCATCATGTCGGTAACCTTCATGTTCAGTTCGTTGCCAAGAATCATGCCTTGCAATACCAACGGAACGGCAACAGGGTAGCCTGCAGTGTCTGTTGTTACGAAGCGTTCGTAAGTCGCCTTCACGTCATAAGGGCCGCCGCCGGCAAAAACACGATGAATGTTCACAACATCATCTACCATATCCTGGTTGTACTCTGTCTCTATCAGTCGCTCAACTGCCATCGTCGTCGCGCCGCCTTGGCTGTAACCCATCAGGTATATATCGTCATACTCCGGTTCCATGCCAACCGCCTTGAGCCATGGACGGACGGCAAGGTACATGTCCAATACGTTACGTGCCGTGAGGTCCATCACAAGGTAGGGGTGTACCATGTTGGAGGTAACGCCGTAACCGATATAATCAGGGATAATCAGGCCGTAACCTAATTTCACAAGCACGCCCTCCAGCGAGAAGCAGTTACTGGGCGCCTCGCCGTTCGAGCATACCGTGTAGTGGCTCACTAAAATCATCCGTTTCGGCTTGCCTT
The DNA here is from genome assembly GCA_021152555.1 of Bacteroidia bacterium. GTDB lineage: Bacteria > Bacteroidota > Bacteroidia > Bacteroidales > Paludibacteraceae > Colicola. Next base: position 54,302 of record JAGKVE010000005.1, read on the forward strand.
GGGCGGGGAGCATCACTTTGCCGGACAACGTGATGGTATCCCAGTTCCCGTCTATACTCGGATAGGTGCCTACAATCTCTATCACCTGGTTCTGGTTGCCGTATTTGAGTAACTCCTGCAGAATACCGGCTCCCGTGACTGAATTCGTGCGCCGCGGACCGTTGCTGTTCTCCGCTTCTCCTTCTCCTGGGGAGAGGGACGGGGGGAGGTTTACTCCCTCATTCACTGGCGTACCGTCCGGAAGGTAGCAATTATACGGAAGACCCTGACTAAGATCGGTCTCATGCTGACCGATGACTTGGAATTTCAATCCTTTAGCCGCCTCGATATTGGCAAAATCAACAAACTTGTCCTCGCGGAAACGGCATGAACTGACAAACATCGCTACGAAAAGCAATGCTGACGCATAAAGAATATGTAATAACTTGTTGTATTTCATGTGTTTAGAAACGTGCTCCTATACTTACATTGATGATACGCGATGAAGCCATAAAAATGGCGTTCACGTGTTTGAGAGAGTATAAACCGCCGAAATCAACGGCCATGAACCATCGGTCGTAGTTGGCGCTCACGCCGATGACGGTCAGGTCAATCGCCGCACCGACATCTGTCTTCTTGCCGTTCGCGTTCTGCTCTGAACCGCCGTTGATGCCTAAACCGATACCCAGACCGGAATACAGATTCACATAATCATGGTGGAAATAGGTGAAACGGATGGTTGGCATAAATACCAGATTATAGAAAAAATGCCCGGGGGCACGGTTCAGTTCTTTTCCGGTGCCGTCGCGCGTCACGTCTGTCCAGCGCACATCACTCCAGTCCACCATTCCGCCTACGGAAAACCAATGGTTGAAACGCCGCTGGTATTCCACCCAGAAATGCTGGTCGTGATGATAGTCCTCATGGTAAACCTTCGTCCAGTTGGCCGGCATGGTACTTACAATACTCGTAGGGTTGTGCCACATAAGACTTTCAAACAGCTGGTCACCCCAACCAACGCGCACTTCGTTCGGGTTGTATTGATACCCGAACCGGTCTTCCGCCTGCATGCCTGCAACCGCGCAGAAAACCATAATCGCTATGTGTATAAACCGTTTCACTACAATTTTGTTTTTCCCTATACTTGTTTCTCTATACAGTTTCCCTATACTGGTTTCCCTACCTTTGTTTCCCTATAATCACCATTAGTGTCCACTAAAAACTTCTTTTTCCCCTTTCAGCCTGCTCCTTTTTTGAACTTCAGCCTGTTCCTTTTTTGCTGATTTGATTTAGCAATGTTTATCTTGGTTTTTGTCCATTTTTTTATAGTAGACTGCTGTGACTTTGGTTAATTTTTTTTTCGCAGCTTGAAATCTGTTTTTAGTGTCGCTTTCCCTTTATCCCAACTATTGCCGCCCGTGTAGTTTACTTTGCTTGTAATACTGTCCGATTGGTATTCTCCGGCAGGGTCATTCACTATGACTTTTTGGTATCTCACAGGAAAAATGCCATCATATTCTTTGTGTATCTTGCCATTGGAATCGGTGTATAATGTGTCCGCCCGGTCTTCCCAATGCCGTGTATTTGTACCGTCTTTCCATCCTCCGCGGCGAATCACTTGTATGCCTTCCAACGGCTTGCCTGTCTTGTCTGACACCTTGCCTTCAAATACCAAATCACCTGTAGGAACACCGTACATCACTGTTGGGGCGCCATACTTCGCGCAACTATAACTGCTGATTCCCAATAACCCGCAAATAACTCCGATGAGAGTGTTTGTCCAAATTCTCAGTTTCGTTTTCATATGTGTGGCTTTTTTTGTTTCGCTGTTTTTTTTATAAATTCGCCGCAAAGGTACAACAAAAATTGCATATATGCAAATTTTTTTATTGTTTTTCTTTATTTATGTCGCTAAAAATAATTCTTCATCTATGTAAATTATTGTAATATAGTAACTTGTAAATGTATCTTATTAATATACGGCTACCCGAATTGGCTTTAATTGTTGTCTGTAAAATAATTGTTGCCTCTAAAATAATTGTTGTGACCGGTAAATCAATTGTTGCCCGGTATAATAATTTGTAGCTCATTTTTGATGATTCCTCTGTCTCGCCTCTTGAGGAGGGGGTAGGGGAGGGGAGCAGAGTGAGGTTATGCCTTTTTCGAGTCAATTTCGAGTCAATTTCGAGTCAATACCATAGGATAACCATAACATACCCATAGGATAACCATAACATATTTGGCCGTTTTTGCTGCAAATTATACATCTACTATATATATACTTTGTATATATATACTTTTTGCTTGTTTTTAGGTCAAAAAATACGTCTGAAATCCCGCTATTTAACCACAAAAATAATGAAAAATATTTCTTTTTCTCAAAAAAAAACGCGCGTACGTTTGTGTATGTAAAAAAAAAGTAGTACCTTTGCAGCCGATTTGTGTCTAAAAGCAGAAATCATTGGACGAAATATAAATATTAAAAGCAAAGAATATGACAACATCTGCTAAAATCCTTACATGGAGCTCCGTAATCGCAGTACTTGTGCTTGCTGGTTACATCTTTCTCAAGTTCTTCTTCGTTTACGCAGAAGGTGTTAATGAAGGCGACATCAATTATTTCCAGAAAGAAGGTTACATTTTCAAGACCTATGAGGGAAAGATGATTCAGACTGGCTTGAAGTCTGCTAAAGGCGTGCAAGGCAGTATTCAATCAAACGAGTTCAAGTTCTCCGTGGATGACGAGAAGGTGGCTCAGCAACTCAACGAGATCTCCAATACAGGCGTCAAACTGCACTGGAAACGTTATCGCGGCACTTTGCCATGGAGAGGAAACAGTGAGTTCATTGTGGATAAAGTTGTTTCATCCACTTCGAAAGCAGCTAAACCGGCTGAAGATTAAATCAAATAGCCTATGATGACAGAAGAGAAATATAATTTCGTCAAGATGTACGAGCGTTCCTTCCGTGAGAACTGGGACGCGGAAGCCTTGACGGACTACGGAACAGATGTGACGCTGACCTATGGCCAGTTGGCAATCAATATCGAGAAACTGCATATCCTCTTCAAGGAATGCGGTATCAAGAAAAACGACAAGATAGCCGTGATGGGCAAGAACAACAGCAACTGGATAGCCGTCTATCTGGCTACCGTGACCTACGGCGCCATCATCGTGCCGATATTGCAGGATTTCCCCGCCAATGATGCTATCCATATCATCAACCATTCGGAGAGCAAACTCCTCTTTATCAGCGATATCAACTGGGAAGGCATTGACCTGGACCAGATTCCCAAGGTGCTGGCTGCCATCAGTCTGAACGACTGGCATCCTATCTCCATGGCGCTGGATTCCAAGAAAATCAACTACGAAGCTATCGCCCGTAAGTTCAAGGAGAAACATCCGGACGGCTATGGGGCGAAAGACGTGCATTTCAACGAGCGCCCGAACAGCGAGATAGGCAGCATCAACTACACCTCCGGAACCACGGGTTTCAGCAAAGGAGTCGTCATGCCTCTGAACGGTCTTGCGGGTAATGTGCGTTATGGTCTGGAGAGCGGTATCGCTTTCAAGGGAGCGCGTTTTGTGACCTTCCTGCCGCTGGCGCATGCTTACGGCTGCGCATTCGATTTCCTGGCATGCCTTGCCGCCGGAGGACACTCATGGCTCATCGGCAGAACGCCCAGCCCGAAGATACTGCTCAAGGCGTTTGAGGAAGTCAAACCGACCGTCATCCTGTCCGTGCCGCTGATATTGGAGAAGGTTTACAAGAAGATGATCGTGCCGCAGATTCAGAAGCCACCCGTAAGCTGGGTGCTCAAAGTGCCGTTTTTGGACGAAGTGGTATGTTCCAAGATACGCGAACAGCTGGTTCAGGCTTTCGGCGGCGAGTTCAGCCAGATGATCATCGGCGGCGCGCCCCTCAACCCCGAGGTGGAAGCCTTCCTGCATAGGATCAAGTTCCCTGTATCGGTGGGATACGGCATGACCGAATGTGCGCCGCTCATCTGCTACACCCCGATCAACGAGGGACCGAGGATGTACTCCTGCGGCAAACCGCTTGCAGGAATCATGGAGGTGAAGATTCTCGACCCCAACAGCGAGGGAATAGGAGAGGTGGTAGTACGCGGAGAGAACACCATGGCGGGATACTACAAGAACCCCCAGGCAACCAAAGAGGTCTTCACCAAGGACGGATGGCTCCGTACCGGCGACCTGGGTACGCTGGACAGCGACGGATTCCTCTATATCAAAGGACGCTGCAAGACTATGCTGCTCGGACCTTCCGGACAGAATATATACCCGGAGGAGATAGAGGCGAAGATCAACAACATGCCTTACGTGCTCGAGTCGCTCGTTCTGCAACAGGCAGACAACCGTCTGGTGGCGCTCGTATGCCCCGACTACAACGAGGTGGACGCCAGCGGGCTGACCCCGGAACAACTCGCGGAATTCATGGAGGACGCCCGCAAACAAGTCAACTCCGAACTGGCTTCCTATGAGCAGATCGCGATGGTCAAACTATATCCGCACGAGTTCGAGAAAACCCCGAAGAAATCCATCAAACGGTTCCTCTATACGGTGAACAGTTAAATGACCCAATCAAGACTGCGTAGATGAATCTGTGTATAGACCAAGGGAACAGCCGTACAAAAGTGGCGCTGATGACGGACGAAGGAAAGATGATAAACCACTTCATATACAAATCCTTCTCCTCTGCCGAAGTAGAAAGGCTTTTTGACTTGTACGACATCACCGATTCAATCATCAGTTCTGTGGTGAATATAGAAGCGGCAATCGTCAATACATTACATCGCCGCTCGCAACATTTCGTGCTATTTGACCATAATACTCCGGTGCCAATTGTCAATAAGTATGACACACCGCAGACTTTGGGGCAAGACAGACTGGCAGCGGCGGTAGGTGCGAAAAGCCTCTGCCCCGATGAGAATCTCCTGATTATTGATGCAGGCTCGGCGGTGACCTATGATTTTGTGTCCGCCGAAGGCGAGTACCTCGGCGGCAACATAGCACCTGGCATCAAAATGCGTTTTACGATACTCAATCGTATGACCAAAAAACTGCCGATTGTAGAGACAGAAGAGAATGAACTGATTCCGTTGTTCGGAAAAAATACACGCGATGCCATCGCCGCCGGCGTAATACGCGGCGTGGCATACGAAGTGAAAGGGTACATGAGAACGCTGAGCGAGAAAGTGCCGCACTTCCATACATTCCTTACGGGAGGTAATGCACCTTATATATTAAATAATGTGCGCAATTCGCGAAAAGAGAAACGAGATATACGTTTCGAGAAGCACTTGGTGCTTATAGGGTTGAACAATATACTTGTTTGTAACAAGAAGTGAAAACGAAAAGGATAATAGTATTTTTGTGGGCCGCATTGTTGTTGAGCCTTGGCGTGCGTGCGCAGAACATGACCAGCTCGCCATTTTCCCGCTACGCATATGGCGATATGAATGAAAATGTGCCGACGGGGTATCGTGCTATGGGCGGCGTCGGGTTCGGTATGCGTGCCAACCGCGCCATCAATCCTGCACAACCCGCTTCTTATACTTCCTGCGACAGCCTTACATTCATGTTTGACATCGCCGCCAGCGCATCCTGGAGCCATTATCAAGATGCCGGAGGCGTGAAGAACAAAGCGAACGGAAACCTTGAATATGTAACGATGCAGTTCCCGCTTTGGAAAAGATGGATTGCGATGTCAGTCGGCTTGCTGCCTTATAGCTCAGTCGGGTATAATATTTCGCTCAAGGACTCTACTGCAGGAGGAGATTATCATTATACAAAAGACTATAAGGGAGACGGAAACATAAGCCAGGTCTATGGCGGGCTCAGTTTTAATATATGTAATTGGTTCGCATTCGGCGCAAATATCTACTATATGTGGGGAGACCTGAGCCGTATGCGCACGCTTTCTTTTACAGAAACGGGGTTGAATCCCACCATTCAGGACGAGATACTGAGTGTCAGCAGTATGAGGCTGCGTTATGGCGCACAGTTCTTCCATACGTTCGGTGATCACTCATTTGTCGCTGGCGCTATATTTGAAAACCGCATGAAACTCAATAGCGAATATATCCTTATAGAAACGCAATCCGAAGACTCGATACCTATCTTCAAGGATGGTTGGCAGTTACCGATGGTATGGGGGGTAGGTCTCAGTTATAACTGGGCGAACCGCTTGACAATAGGTGTCGATTACGAACGTCAATGTATGGCATCGGCTATGTATAACGGTCTGCCGGGCGAGTTCAGCGGTTTCCAGGATCGTAACCGCATAGCCGTAGGAGTAGAGTACCGGCATAATCCACAGGGACGCAAATACGCAGACCGTATGATTTGGCGCGCGGGCGTCAATATACAAGATGAGTACCTTGTGACAGTCGGCGCCAAACGTATTACTGCAAGTATCGGTTTCGGATTCCCTCTTTGGACCATCGGTACAGTTATCAATACTACATTCGAATATACACACCGCGGTGCTCCCGGAGGGTTGGTGGATAATGGCCTGAGATTTACTATAGGAGCCTCTATTGCCGAGAACTGGTTCTTCAAACGCAAGTTGTAGTTTGGCACGGTATTTGACTATTCCGACACGACGTTTATACCAACAACGGCATAGCGTCTTGAACAAAGCTATTAACAACAATTAAAAACATACGATTATGAGATTCAAAACATTAGTTGTACTTGCACTTGTCGCTGCTGTTCCGGCACTGACATGTGCTAAAAAGCCCAAGAAAGTGGCAGAAGAGACTCCTGTTAAGGCTGCTGAGCCAGTAGTTGAAGAAGCAGAACCGACAATCACGGAGGAATGTGTAATCAATGTATCTCTCTTCCATGAATCGGTAAAGAACAAGATGTATGCTGACGCTTACGGCCCATGGTGGGAAGTGTATAGTACATGTCCAAACGCTAACAAGTCGATTTATACCGATGGTGCCAAGATTGTTGAGGCACTGTATCTGGCAACCACTGACGCCGCTGAGAAAGAGCGTTTGGCAAAACTGGCAGTAGAAATGCAGGATAAGCGTATTCGCTATTTTGGAAATGACCTGAAATACCCGAAGGCATATATATTGGGCGAAAAGGGTATGGCATATGTTGATTTCTATGGCGATACCAAACTTGCTGAGGCACGCGAATGCTTGCACCAGTCTGTAGAAGGAATGGGCGCAAACAGCAAGATTATGGTGCTGGTCAAACTGGTTGACGTTTCCTATGCACTGTACAAACAAGACCCGAACGGAAAGGCTGAACAGTTTATCTCCGACTACGAAATGGCAAGCAATGCGCTCGGAGAGCAGGCCGCAAATGCCAACAATAAAAATGCTGAAATAGCAGGCAAGCAGAAAGATTATGTGGACAATATCTTCGCCATCTCAGGTGCAGCAGACTGCTCCAAACTGGATGAGATCTATGCTGCGGCTGTTCAGGAAAATCTCACGAATCTTGACATGCTTCAAAAAATAGCCAAATTGTATAAACGTGTCCGCTGCACGGAGAGTGAGGTTTATTTCACAGCCTGCGAAGCAGCTCACAAACTCCAGCCGACCCAGGAATCTGCCGCAGGCTGCGCATCTATGGCGGCCAAGAAAGGCGATTACGAAGCAGCTGTTGCATACTACGACCAGGCAATCCAATATGCTATGGTTGAAGACGAACTGGAAGATGTTGCGGACTACCAGTACAATGCAGCAGTATATTGTTTTGCCAACCTCAAGAAATATCCCGAGGCACGCAAATATGCGCAAGCATCTATTTCAACCCTCAGCGGTTTAGGTATCAATAAAGGTCAAGGACGCTGCTACATCATCATCGGAATGGCTTATGCTGCATCCCGTCCTTACGGAAACGATGCCAAGGGTGCTATCCTTAATAAAACCGTTTACTGGGCAGCCGTAGATAAATTCGTAAAAGCAAAACAAGTGGATCCGTCTGTAGAGGCTACTGCCAACGAATATATCTCTTCTTACAGCCGTTATTACCCGACGAAAGAAGAGCGTTTCGACTTACCAAATGAATTCTCTGGTTCTACGTTCTACGTAGGAGGTTGGATCGGTGAAACGACGGCAATCCGATAGAATCTTCATAACGAGTGTCATGCTGGCGCTCGTTATGATTATCTGTTCGTGTAACAAACAACAGGAGGTGCAACAAAGCGTTGTACCTCTTGCTCGTGACCAGATGCCTGCACTCTTGACGGACTCCGTGACTACGCTCATCTCTGATTCCGGCATCACGCGTTACCGCATTGAAGCACCACAATGGTGCGTATATGACAGGACGCAACCTAAGTATCAGGAATTTCCTGCCGGTATTTATTTGGAGCAGTTTGACGAAAATCTCAGTGTTCTCGCATCGCTTAAATCGGATTATGCGCATTATGATGAAGACGCGCAACGGTGGAAACTCACGGGGAATGTGCATGCCCTCAATCATAAGGGGGAACAGTTTGACACCCAGGAACTGAATTGGGACCAGCATGCCCACCGGGTTTATTCTGACCAATATATCCGTATTACGCGAGAGAAAAGTATTATCGAAGGGGTGGGGTTTGATTCGAATGAAGAAATGACAAAATATACCATCCTGCATCCGACTGGCGTCTTCCCTATTGATGAAAATGAGGAGACCGCCCAACCGGCTAACGGGATTGAGCTGCAAGAAAATAAAGAATAACCAGAATCATGTTATTAACAGACAAAATAGCCCTCATCACGGGGGCAGCCAGAGGGATAGGCAAACAAATAGCTCTTGCGTACGCGCGCGAGGGGGCCAATATTGCCTTTACTGATTTGGCATTAACTGAAGAGGCGCAAGCTACTTGCGACGAGATAGCTGCACTGGGGGTGAAAGTTCAATTCTACGCATCCAATGCAGCGGATTTTGAAGAGGCGCATAAAGTAGTAGAAAAAGTAGTTGCGGACTTTGGGAGATTAGATATATTGGTGAATAACGCCGGAATAACGCGCGATACGCTGTTGATGCGTATGACGGAGCAACAGTGGGACCAAGTTATTCAGGTTAATCTCAAATCAGCATTCAATTTTACGCATGCTGTAACGCCGGTAATGATGCGTCAGCGGACTGGTTCAATCATATCGCTAAGTTCTATAGTAGGCATTAACGGTAATGCAGGGCAAGCCAATTATGCAGCATCCAAAGCTGGCATAATCGCTCTCACGAAGTCCGCTGCGAAAGAATTGGGAAGCCGTAATATACGCGTGAATGCGATTGCCCCGGGCTTTATAGTAACCGATATGACAAAAAAACTTGGCGAAGAGACACTCAAATCGTTCGTTTCAATGATTCCTATGCGTAGAGGAGGAGAACCGGAAGAAGTAGCAAAAGTAGCCCTTTTCCTCGCATCGGAATTGTCCTCCTACGTATCAGGACAAGTAATTCAAGTGAATGGCGCCATGGCGTAAAATATAGAAAGATGGCTCAATTACAAGACATACAAAATATCTTTTTTTTAGGTGTCGGCGGCATTGGAATGAGTGCGCTGGCACGTTATTATCGCCATTGCGGAAAGAATGTAGGCGGCTATGACAGAACGCCCTCCGCATTGACAAAAGAACTCGAAAAAGAGGGGATAATGATTACATATGATGATGACGCAAATGTTTTCAATTCCCGCTTTTCGCTTTTTAATTCCCCGGAAAAAACGCTGGTTGTACGAACTCCCGCAGTGCCGGCTGACAGCATTATATATACATACCTTCGTGAGAGAGGATTTGAAATCCATAAGCGCGCAGAAGTTCTTGGTATGATTTCACGCGAGAAGAAGGCGTTATGTGTAGCCGGTACGCACGGTAAAACGACAACCAGTACGATGATTGCCCATTTGATGCAAAGTAACGCCTTTCTCGGCGGTATCAGCATGAACTACGGCACGAACCTGTTACTTAACAAAGATAGCGAATATGTGACGGTTGAGGCTGATGAATATGACCGCTCATTCCATCATTTGGCACCCTATATTTCAGTTGTCACATCTGTTGATGCGGATCACTTGGATATATATGGCACTCCGGAAGCTTACCGTGATGCCTTTGCGCATTATACAAGTCTCATAACCGGTGCTTTGGTAATGAAGAAAGGGATTGCATTGCAACCTCGCCTTCAAACGGGAGTCAAATGCTATACATATTCGGCAACCGGGCATGCTGATTTTTACGCAGACAACATACGTATTTCAGACGGTCAGATATCCTTCGATTATCAAATGCCTGACGGTATGATAGAGAACGTCCGGCTTGGTGTGCCGGTGTGGGTAAATATCGAGAATGCAGTAGCTGCGATGGCGGTAGCCCATTTATGCGGGGAAAAAGACGATGCAATACGCGAGGCAATAGCCTCTTTCCGCGGTGTGCAACGCCGGTTCAATATCCATGTGAATACGCCAAAGGTGGTATATATTGACGATTATGCACATCATCCGGACGAGATAGCCACATCCATTGATTCTGTACGCAGATTATATCCGTCCCGTAAAATGATAGGTGTCTTCCAACCGCACCTGTACACACGTACACGTGATTTTGCCGACGGTTTTGTCCGCGTGTTAAGTACATTGGACGAGTGTATATTATTACCTATCTATCCGGCACGCGAGTTGCCTATCCCGGGAGTAACAAGCGATATGCTTCTTGGAAAAATAGGTAGAGGAACGTTAATAGAGAAAGCCGATCTGGCAAAAGAATTAAAGAGCAGAGTAGAGCAGAGCGACAAGCCTGTCGTAATCATGACAATCGGAGCGGGAGATATTGACCGCTTAGTTCCTGAGATAACAGAAATATTAGGCAAATGAGGAAAACAGCGTATATAGTTTGGACGTGTGTCGGTATAGGAATAACTATATCTTTGTTGGTGGCGTCAGTGCTCATGGGGTATAGAATGACACCGACATCAACTCCTTGTACATCGCTGGTATATGTGATAGAGGATCGCGACGAACGCATGTATCTGACGGAAAGTGAGTTGACGCAAATGCTTGAGACTGCTGACCTTTATCCTGTTGGTCGTGCCCAAAATGCTGTTTCTATCAATCGCATCGAGCAAGCAGTCCGCTGTCATCCGATGGTACGTACGGCTGAATGCTACATTACGCCCCGTAATGAAGTGCGCATATGCGTAACACAACGTCAACCGCTCTTACGAGTTCAGACACCCGCAGAGATGTATTTTATTGACACAGACCGCCGTGTGATGCCGGTAAGGGCAAACATAAAAGATAGGGTGATGCTCGCAAATGGAACGATAGGAGTACAAATGGCATCAAAAACTTTAGCGGATTTTGCAGAATGGCTTGAGAATAATGATTACTGGTGCTCCCGTGTACATCATGTGCATGTGGCATCTCCGCAAATGGTTTATTTATATCTGCGGAACTCATCCGCACGTGTTGTAATGGGCAATATGCGTGGTTATGAGCGTAAATTGAATAAATTGCAGACGTTCTTGACAGAATCATCAGAGATAATCAAAGATAAGAACTATACCGAATTGGATGTCCGTTATCGCGGGCAAGTTATCGGTAGATACTAAACTTTAACTATTTGAATCATGGCAAAAAGACAACCAACGACAACGGATTCGCTTCCCCTTGTAGCCTTGGATTTGGGAAGTGACAGCGTGCGTGCTATGGCAGCTCGCCGCATAGCGCCGGATCTGTTTCAGATTCTCGGTGTAGAGGAACGTCCGCAAAAATTAGGCAATGTGTGCGTAGAGCAGGGGATAATCACCCAGTCAAGTAATGCCGGTTATGTGATAGCCGAAGTGCTGAAACTGCTGGCGAACCGTATTGGCGTAAGCGAATTACCCACCGCTTTTCTATCCCTCGGCGGGCAGTCAATGCAGATTGTGGCAGTTCATTCGCGCCGTGACCAGGCGCGCAAAAAAGAAATCAGTCAGGCGTTGCTTGATGAGATGGAACAGGAATGCAAGGAGAAAATAGAACTGCGTAATCCGGATGTCGCGGTATTGGGGCTTGTCCCGAGTTATTTTTCCTTAGACGGAGTAGAACAGGACGAAGTGCCCGGTCCCGAGCAGCGTGCGGCATTGATAGAAGCCCATTATATCGCTTTCTATGGTCGTAAAGCTATTGACACTCAATTGCAAAAATCATTCTCGCAGGCAGGTCGCAGTATAGAGCATGCGTTTGTCCGTCCTGAGGCATTACTGTCTGCTTTTGCTACATGCGATGGGAATCATGTGCTGATGAACGGTTGCGCAGTATTGGATTTCGGAGCGCAGACAACCAGTCTTACCGTTTATAAGGGAGGTCAGTATCTGCTTAATAAAGTGGTACCAAAGGGCGGATATCACATATCACGAATGTTAGAGCAGCAAGGAATGAGTTTTGCAACAGCAGAGGTGCTTAAAAAGAAATATGGCTGCGCATCACCGGAGTTGGTGACAAAGAATGTCCGTCTGCGTGTACCTGCCAGTCCGGAAATAGGAGGAGAGATGGTAATCGCTTCTTACGAATTAGCGGAGGCTATAGAGTTGAAATTGCAGGAGATACTTGCACCGCTGTTTGAAGAACTGAAGAAGGTGGAAGCACGTATCCAAACGCTATATATAACAGGAGGTGCCAGCATGCTGGCAGGATTGGCGGAGTATATCCAGAGTCAAACGGCAGTGCGCGTGCAATACGGTGCGCATAATCTTCTTCTCCACCGTGACACTGAGGAGAAATATCTATCGCCTGAATATACATCGCTGGTCGGTACCATTCTTTTGGGACAAGATTACCGCGATAGTCATAAAAACCAGTTGGTACGTAAGCCCGGTTTCTTTGACCGCGTGAAAGAGAGTACGCTTGATATGTTTATTGACCAGCAATAAATACGCACATGAATTAATGGTAAATATTAAATTATAAATTATTATATGGAAGAGAATTTTACACTTCCTTTGGAGGGTTTGACAGAGGATAGTATTATTAAAGTGATAGGCGTCGGTGGTGGTGGATGTAATGCGGTCAATTACATGCATCGGCAAGGATTAAAGGATGTCTCATTCCTTGTATGCAATACGGATCGCCAGGTCCTAATCAAGTCATCGGTTCCGAGCAAACTGCAGTTAGGTCCTGGTTTGGGAGCCGGAGGAGATCCTGAAACTGCACGTCAGTATGCTGAAGAAAGCCGTGAGCATATACGCGAAGCACTCAATGACGGAACACAGATGTTATTTATAACTGCCGGAATGGGTGGCGGAACCGGCACAGGGGCATCCGCCGTAGTAGCTGAAGTAGCGCAGGAAATGGGAATCTTGACTGTTGGAATCGTTACTATCCCCTTCGCGTTTGAGGGAAAGCGAAAGATAGAGAAAGCAATGATGGGCGTAGCCCGTCTGGCGAAACAAGTCGATGCTCTCCTTATCATCAATAATGAGAAACTCAAGCAAATCTATCCGGAACTCAATCTGCTGAATGCGTTCAGCAAGTCGGATGATGTAGTAGCCAATGCGGCGCGTGCTATTGCAGAGATTATTACTGTTCCGGGGTATATTAACACGGACTTTGCCGATGTGCGCAATACGTTACGTAACGGCGGTGTGGCTATCATGAATATCGGTCGCGCATCCGGAGAACGGCGTATTACCAACGCCATCAACGATGCTCTTAACTCGCCTTTGGTCAATACTAACGACGTGCACGGCGCAGAGCGTATCTTGCTGCAGTTCTATTGCTCAACAGAGCATGCTATCGTAATGGAGGAAATCGATCAGATTAACGATTTCGTACAGGAAGTGGGCGATGATATAGAGGTACAATGGGGGGCGTCAATTGACGAGTCTCTCGGTGAAGAGGTGCGTGTAACCGTTATTGCAACCGGTTATAAAGTGGACGGCTTACCATCAGAGGAAGAAGAGGACGGTAAGAAATCAATATCTGAGGCAATTGAGGCAAATTATCCTTCTCAGCAAACCAAACCAATGGAAGATGAGAAAGTTCAGTTGATTGATTTGAGCGACACGCTTCGCAATGAAGGAATAGAGCAGCCGCAAGCACCTCGTGAACATGTCCATTCTTCCTCTGCCGATGATGTGGTAATTACGGTTGAGGATGATACCAAAGCAGAAGAACCTCATCAGACGACTCATCGTCCGTTTGACTGGATTAGACGAAAATAATAAAATACGATTATGGAAAACCAACATGAAACAATCGTACCCTCTGAGGGTAGAGAAATGAATTTCATTGACCTCTGTGCGGCATGCGGCCGTGCAATAGGTCGGGCGTGTGCTGCCTGCTGGCAGTTGTTCTTGCACATGGTGCGTCTCACTTACCGCTATTGGTGGATTGTGCTTACATTAGTGGCACTGGCTGTAGCCGGAGCTTTGTACTACTCCCGTCATGATAACCTCAAGTACAAAGTGAATGCCATCGTTCTGCTCAACGGACCTACAATTCAGCAGTTTGAACAGAGCTTTCATACGATGTGCTCTGCACAAAGGTTACCGCAAGATGCTTCTATTTCTCCATTTGTATGGAGCCAGACAATCACGGACTTCAAAACCTTCCGTGTTATTGATTGTTTAGGAGACGAGACGGCTGATTTTATTGATTTTAAGCATAAAATAAAACCGACAGACACTGTCAATGTTCAGATGCAGGATCGTTTGTGTCTGCAGTTCCGTCTCAAAAACCGCGACATGCACCGGTTACCGGCGGTAGAGGATGCTTTGTTAGAATATTTCAATTCTAATCAGGCAATGCAACATTCGTATGATGTATATAGTAAGAATCTGCGCAATGAAGTGTCTTTCAATCATCGTCAGGCAGACAAATTGGACAGCCTGACCAGCTGTTATTATTTCTATCAGCCGTCTGAAGCTCATCCGCGTAGTTCCGGAGTCAGTTTTTACGGCGATCGCGAGGTAGAGTTGTTCTTGGAGGATATCTATGAACAGCATGCGCACTTACAACGTGTTGATCAGCGCTTGGAGTTAGCAACGGCTCCCGTGACGATAGAGAATCACTTCGCCGTTTTTCCAGCGCCGGTTAATGGGCGTATGAAATGTGTGGTTGTATTCTTACTGTTAGGATGGATATTCGGTTGCGCTTTAGCGGAAATAATTGACAAGCGCAAGGTTATTCTTGCTTGGTTGAAAGAATAAGCGGGATAGTGAGATAGATAGGAAGAGTAAAAAACGCGCGGGGCTATGCCTTCGCGCGTTTTATTATCCATTTGACCAGATAGTAGAGAACTATGGCCCCGAGTAGGACAAGTATTGCCACGGATAGTTCGTGGCTGTATTGGTTTATCAGGTCCGCTTGACCGTGCGCAACGTAGCCGAGGACGGCCAATATGGCGTTCCAGATTCCTGCGCCGAGGAAGGTGTAGAAAAGAAACCAGCCGAAGTGCATCTTGCTTAGTCCAGCCGGGATAGAGATGAGCTGGCGGATGCCCGGAATAAAGCGTCCGACAAAGGTGCTGACCTTGCCGTGGTCGTTGAAATAGGCTTCGGCTTTCTCCACTTTCTCGCGGCTCAGCAGGCACAGGTGTCCTATCTTGCTGTCTGCAAAGGCATAGATGATAGCCCGTCCGAGCCAGAGCGAGAGCAGATAGTTGATGATAGCGCCTAACAGAGCACCTATCGTACCGAAAAGGACAATCAGCACGACATTGACGATATAACTATCCGTAACGCAGACCGCGCTGTTCGGGTCCTCCGCCACATACGCCGCAGGCGGGATTACCACTTCGCTCGGGAAAGGAATGAACGAGCTTTCAATGGTCATCAGTGCCACGATAGAGCCGTAGTTCATATGCGCGCTGTACCAATCGGTCACGGCCGTGATCCACGAGGATTCCTTTTCCGTCTCATCCGAGACTTCCCTCCCTTGTGGGGAG
>JAGKVE010000034.1 GCA_021152555.1 Bacteroidia bacterium
TTATACGAATCACCCTGTAATCACCCTGTAATCACCCCGTAATCACCCCGTAATCACCCCCTTTTGAGTCGAAAAAAGGAGGAAAAACAGTCGAAAAGGGTAAAAAAAAGAGCACTTTCGGTGCTCTTTTTTATTGGTGATTGGTGAATTGAGAGGCCTACCCCCGCCCCTTCCCTAAGGGGAAGGGAAGAAGAAGCCTAACCCAGACCCCACCCTAAAAGGAAGGGAGGACATTCCGGATTATTGGGGGAGTTGTGCTCCGTAACCTTCTTTAGCTCCGAATAGGCGTAGCGCTTTGTCAAAATTGTAACGGTTGCCGTACATTGAAGGCCGTATTGTTTCAGATCCCTGCATGTTCATACCGTGTGCCTGGCGATAGAGGTTAGCGGCAGAATTGGGGTTGAAAGAACTGCTGGTCACAATCTTGAGGTTCGCGAAGGCTTCCAGATAATCCTGGTCAAGCGCCTCAACGAACGGGTCGCCTTTCTTGAGTTCGAAGTTCCCCTCCACCTTCGGAATGATAGCCTCATCGAGGTCCTCGAAGTTCTCTACCTTGACATTGAGCCACTTTCCTCCGCCGGAATTAGGCAACTGGAGATCAGCGGCATTGAGGAAGAAGGCGTTGTCATAGATATTGGTTTTGCGCTTAGCCTCAATCACTTTGTCCGGTCCCGAGAGGACGTGTGTACGCGAGATGGCCGCGTAGTTGTTGCAAGCGAAGATGTTGTGGTGCAGGTCGCAGTTGATATACGTCATACACTCATATCCGTAGCCCATATCTCCCTGCTCCTTGTCACGGCACCAAGAGAAAGCAACAGTGTTATGATGGAAATTGACATGCGAAGCCTCTCCGTTCTTGTCTCCGCCCTGAATGCGCACAGCCGCCATTCGGTTGCAAACGAAAACGTTGTTGCAGATTTCAATCTCACCGCAGCGCGAGCTGAACTGCAGCCCGAAATAGACACCGTTCAAAATGAGGCAGTTACGAATGATGACGTTTCCGGCGATCCAGCCGTCGGAATAGAAAATCTGGTGTTGCGGTTGTTGCTGCGGGTTATCGAGCAGACGTCCCGTCTCAAACTTATCTGACGGACAGCCGTTTCTCGGGTCGGACGGGTCGGCGGGCATGTAGTTATTCTCCAGACCGAGGTTGATGAATATACCATCAATAGTGAGCGTTCCCTTCGGCGTTTTAGCCATGACGTCATCGAGCGCGCGGGTAGTATGGATAACACCTCTTGAGGTGTTCTGTCCCTGCTGTTCCTTAGTCGGCTCCATGCGGGTGATATATTTGAGCGGATTGCGCTCCGTAAAGTCCGCGTTCCAGCCACCTTCAAGTGTCACCCAGTTAGCCACCTCAATATATCCCACATTCATATAACCGAGGTAGTTACCTTCAGCGATACGTATTGTTGCGCCATCCTCACCGTTGTCGCGGATAGTATTGAGGACAGCCTGAATATCTTTCTTCGGCGTAGCGGCGCTAAGTCCGTTCGCACGCGCAGTACCGGCATTGGAGACATAGTAGATTTTGTCCGACTTGCTCTGCGGTGCCTGTGCAGCTTGTTGGCTCTGTTGTGCCGGTTTTTGCTGCTGCTGTTGCTGTTGTTGCTGCGAAGTCTGTGAAGACGACGCGGATTTGATGGCATTCCCGAGATTTTTGAGGAACTGCGCGTTGGCGGGCATGCAGCATATCGCTACAACCAGCAAAGAAGAAAAGAATTTTCTCATAACCGTGAAGAATTAAAAGGTTAGTTTATCAATTAGTTAGTAGAGATTTTGTTCATTTCGAGTACAAAGATACTGCTTTTTTCTGATATATGTAAGAAAAACCGCTCTTCGGAGCGGTTTTTCATTGGTTATTGGTTATTGTGCATACTCCTTGTAAAACTCAGCGACCGCGATGATCCCTTTTTCCCAGACCTCGAGGTCCATAGACTCGTTAGGAGAATGAATGGCATTCTGCTCCAATCCAAAGCCCATGAGTATTGTTTTGCATCCAAGAATCTTCTCAAAGGCAGCAATGATAGGAATCGATCCACCCCGTCTGGCAGCAAGCGGTCTTTTCCCGAACGCTTTTTCGAACCCTTTCTCCGCCGCCCGATATGCCGGGATGTCAATCGGGCAGACATATCCCTGTCCTCCGTGCATAGGAGTGACAGTTAATCGAACTCCGTTCGGTTTGATGGTTTGAAGATAGTTTACAAAAGTTTGAGATATTTTCTCATGGTCCTGGTTGGCAACCAACCGGCATGACACTTTCGCGAAGGCCTTTGACGGAAGTACGGTCTTCGATCCCTCTCCTGTATAACCGCCCCAAATACCACAGACATCAAAAGACGGGCGGCAGGAATTACGTTCGAGCGTACTGAACCCATCTTCGCCGAACACATCATCGACATCAATCGCCGCATTATACCGTTGCTGATCAAAAGGAATCTGCGCAATCATCTGCCTTTCTTCCTCAGGAATAGGCAACACATCATCGTAGAAATGCGGAATGGTAATACGCCCTCGCTTGTCCACAACTTGCGCCAACATCTCACACAGCGCGTTAATAGGATTTTTGACGGCTCCGCCGAAATGTCCGGAATGCAGGTCACGGTTAGGCCCATCCACCTCAATCTGCCAATAAGCAAGTCCGCGCAGACCGGTGGTGATAGACGGTGTGTCCTTGCCAATCATGGATGTATCGGAAACAAGGATAATGTCAGCTTTTAGAAGCTCTTTATGCTTGCTGATGAAGGCTTCGAGTGATGGAGAACCTATTTCCTCTTCTCCCTCGAAAATGAACTTGACATTACATTGGAGTTGCCCAGTCTTAGCCATGTATTCAAATGCCTTCGCCTGAATCATCGCCTGCCCTTTATCATCGTCGGCACCCCGCGCATAGAGCCTTCCGTTCCTGATGGACGGTTCCCATGGGTCGGAGTTCCATTGCTCAAGCGGCTCAACGGGCATGACGTCATAATGGGCATAGACAAGCACCGTAGGGATTTGTGATTGGTGATTGGTAATTGGTGATTGGTATTCGGCATAGACGAATGGATTGCCATCAGAAGGCAACACTTCGGCTTGTTGGCATCCTGCGGCGAGCAACAGTTCCCGCCAACGTTCGGCACAACGCAACATGTCGGCTTTATGCTCCGCCTGGCAACTAACACTGGGAATGCGAATGAGACTTGCCCACTCATCCATAAAACGCTCTTTATGAGCGGCAATATATTCCTGAACAGTCATTCTATTGTATTTTTTGTCCTTGAATCGTATAAACCTGTTCTCCACGGAGGATGAGGAGGTGATTATCTTTGATAATCTTATTTGTGATTTGTGATTGGTGATTGGAGATTGGTTCTACCCCCTGTCCGCCTTTCGTTACCGTCACCTTTGCATTGAGTTTGTTCATTCCCGTTGTGGCCTCCCAAGTGCCTATATTGGCAAACCGTACAGCATATCGCGGGTCACCTGAGATCGATTCGCAGGCATCCGGGAGATGCAGATAAAGGTCATACGTTCCTTCCGGCACATTGTCAGGAACGGTTATCTTCTCCGAGACCGTCGTCACCACCTCATTGGGCAGCCATCTGCGCGGGTCAGAAGCCAGTCGGACAGGATAGGACGTCTGCCCGTTACGTAGCACAATGTACGCCGGGCGCTCGTTATAGAGCGGCGCGAACCCTACATTCCTAATCTTTATCTCCAAATCCACCGGCACACCTGTTTGCGCATAAGCCGGCAGTTCTGCACTGACCAACTCAAACCGGTATCCCAGCCGTCTCTCCATTTCGGCAAACGTACCGTTGGCACGCCATTTATCCGTCACTTTCTCCGAATACATGGCTCCGCAGAAAGACCAGTGAAAACGCTTGAGTTCAGCGATTGTGGTATCCATAGCAGAAACAGTATTCGCCAACGTGGAGTTCTCCACATTCGTCTCTCCTCCGTTGGGGACATACAATGTCTCTTCCGACACATATTGGCGCAAAACAGGGTCGTCATCCGGTCCGTCGCCGTCCCGACCGTAGGTGCCGTCATTGCCCCAATCGGCGAAGAAAGCGTCATTATGATGCCCAATCCGCGCGCGAGGCGTATTAGCGAACGCCTGTTCCGCCGTCAGGGGAACCTCATCGCCAAGGTAACCGAGTTTGATAAGCGGATATCGTACCAGAAGAAAACGGCCGGCAGGCACAGCGTCCAGCATTGCCGTTACCACCTCCCTGCGGTCGGCGTTCATTTTCTGGGTCTCGTTGCCGAAATTGGCACTATAATACCACTCGCCCCACTGGCCAACGAAACCCGCTTCCATCACATAGATGACATCCGCGTTCGCTGCCAGATAGGGTTTTAACTGCGCTGCATGACGCTGTACCCACTGCAAAGAAGCATCGTTCTTACTGCCCCAGTCGTATGCAAAACGCAGCACGCATTTGAAACCATGGTTGCGCAGAATCTGCATGTCTTCGTCAAAGCCTTGCAGAATCTTGTCCGACAGGTCCTTGGTCTTGTAGTTTTTGAGGTAATACATCAGCATCACCAGACTCTGGTTCTTGCGGTCATCATAATTTTCATCCTCTTTATCCCAATACCACTCTTCCTCCGGTTGAACCACATGGTTTTTGGAGTCCGTCAAAGCCACTTCTCCTCCCAGCTGGTCCGTAAAACCGCGTTCGGGATTTGGGAAAACCGATGTCTTGTCAGCGGAATAATCAACATGCGTTGCCGCCCAACCCGGCAGACAAGCAACAATCATAAACAATAAAAGTGATTTTTTCATATTATTGAACAATTAGAAAAGTAGCAATCGTGTGACTGAGCGCGCCAAGAGTAATAAACACATGCCATATAGCATGATAAAAAGCGTGCTGCTCATCAAGGTTGAAGAAATACGCTCCGACAGTATAGAACACCCCTTCAGCAGCCACCCACCAAAACGCGGCACGCGGCATATGCACCCACATCGGCCAAATAATAAGCAACGCCACCCATCCCATCGCGAGATATAACGCCAGAGACAAGCGCGGATGTTTGCCAAGGGCGACGAGTTTACCTATCGCACCCGCTACCACACAAGTCCAAAGGAAAATGAAAAGCGTCCAACCTACCCATCCTCCCACTACAGCAAGACAGATAGGCGAATAAGAGCCGGCAATCATGACATAAATGGCAATATGGTCCACTATGCGGAGCCGCGCCTTGCATTCCGGTTCCATCACGGCATGGAAAACGGTCGATGAGCCGAACATCAACATCATACCCAGCAGAAAAAGAACCGTAGCGATAATTGCCGATTGGTGATTTGCGATTGGTGCTTGGTACGCCAGACGGAGTAAAGGCCATGCGACAAAAAAAGTAGCGACAAGAGGAAAGAGATGTGTCAGCGTGTTCGCTTTCTCTTCCGCCGGAAGACGCAACCAATATGCTTTGAATGAATTCATGCCCATGCCATATACAAAGCGAAAAACGATTTGCTTGCTCAAGAAACCCCGGACAGACAAATCGTTTTTGCGGAAGAGGGGGGATTCGAACCCCCGGTACAGTTACCCGTACGACAGTTTAGCAAACTGTTGGTTTCAGCCACTCACCCACCCTTCCTTCGTTTGGGGTCCGTCTGAACCTAAATTAGCCAAAGCGTTTTCTAAAACCGGCTGCAAAGGTACTGCTTTTTTTTGAATTGCGCAAATTTTTCTGCATTTTTTTTGTTCATATCGCAAAAAAGTTGTAATTTTGCATGCAAATTTAATCTGCCATGAGTCCAAATACGGAAATCGAACGCAAGTTTTTAGTCCACTCCGACCTTTTCAAGCAACAAGCCATCCGCTCGTATGCAATAAAACAGGGTTATCTATGCAAAGACCCCGAGAAGACCATACGCGTACGCATACGCGACGAGCGCGCATTCCTTACAATTAAATCGTGCGCGCTACGCGAGGGGCTTGCCAAATTCGAATGGGAACGGGAGATTGATATAAACGACGGTCTCGAACTGCTTCAGATATGTCTTCCGGGAGTGATTGAGAAGACAAGATACATCATACCAAGTGCGAAGGACGAAGGGGCAAGGGAACGAGTATGGGAGGTTGATGTATTCCACGGCAGGCTGGAAGGACGCATATTGGCGGAGATTGAATTAGGCGATGAAAACGAGCCCTTTGAGCGCCCGGAATGGCTTGGCGAAGAAGTGACCGGCCAACCACAATACTATAATGCTAATATGTGATTTGCGCTATGCGACACGTCTATACCATTTTGTTGGGAATCGCCGACAAATGGAAATTCGGTCCTGTATGGGATTTCGGTAATGCGTATGACCGGCACCTGGAGCAATGGATATATGATGGTCCGACCTGGCCCCAAGCAAGCCTGCCACATGGGACGTCAGCAATACACAACAGGACGACATACGATGTACAAAAGTGCTCCTTGACGGGCGTATCTATATCCAACGCGACGGGCGTATATACACCATCACGGGCCAACAACTATGACTGCATTCTGCCATTTTGGCAGTCTCACATCAAATGGCGCATAGTTTGTAGTTTAGTTAGCGAAGCGTTTACCGCTCAAAACAAGAATACTAACTAAAAACTACTATAACTATGAATGCAACCAATTCCAACAGCAATCAAGAGAACTTGAAGAAGTTCGCCATTAACCTTTGCGAGCGTGCCCGCGAAGGGAAACTGGATCCCGTCATCGGCCGTGATGACGAGATTAGACGCGTATTACAGATTCTCTCCCGCCGAACAAAAAACAACCCTATTCTAATCGGCGAGCCGGGTGTAGGCAAGACCGCTATAGCAGAAGGGCTTGCTCATCGTATCGTGCGCGGAGACGTGCCAGAGAACCTGAAAAAGAAACAAATATATTCGCTGGATATGGGGGCACTGATAGCAGGAGCCAAGTATCAAGGCGAGTTTGAGGAACGTCTTAAAGGCGTAGTCAACGAAGTTGTCGCTGCAACCGGAGAAATCATCCTCTTTATTGATGAGATTCATACGCTGGTGGGTGCAGGCAAATCAAGCGGTGCGATGGACGCAGCGAATATCCTCAAACCTGCTTTAGCGCGTGGCGATTTGCGTGCCATAGGCGCAACCACATTGGACGAGTATCAAAAATATTTTGAGACCGACAAGGCTTTGGAACGCCGATTCCAAAAAGTAATGGTAGACGAGCCTGACGAGGCCGCGACGATCTCCATCCTCCGTGGTTTGAAAGAGCGCTATGAGACACACCATAAAGTGCGTATCAAAGACGATGCCATCATTGCTGCAGTCACCCTCTCCGCACGATATATAACAGACCGTTTCCTGCCTGACAAAGCCATTGACCTGGTAGACGAAGCAGCAGCCAAACTACGTTTGGAAGTTGACTCCAAACCGGAAGAGATAGACTCACTTGACCGTCAAATCAAGCAATTGGAAATCGAGCGCGAAGCTATTAAACGCGATAAGGATGAAAACAAACTAAGCGAGATAGAGAAACAGCTCAAAGAACTCAAGGCAAAATCAGAAGCACTCAACGCGCGGTGGAACAAAGAGAAAGGCTATGTGGCAACAATTCAAAACGAGAAAGCTGACATCGAATCTCTCAAGCACAAAGCCGAAGTAGCAGAGCGCGAGGGCGATTACGGCAAAGTGGCAGAAATCCGTTACAGCCAGATCCCCGCCGCCGAAGCCAATATCAAAGCCGCTCAAGACGCCTTACACGCCATCGGCAACGAGACTCTTATCAAAGAAGAAGTTGATGAAGACGATATAGCCGAAGTAGTGGCACGTTGGACAGGTATCCCCGTAGCCAAGATGATGCAGTCCGAGCGCGACAAACTGCTCCATCTGGAAGAAGAGTTACATAAACGTATCATCGGTCAGGACCAAGCCATTGAGGCAGTAAGTGATGCCATCCGCCGGTCACGTGCCGGATTACAAGACCCGAAGAGACCTATCGGCAGTTTCATCTTCCTTGGCACAACGGGTGTGGGCAAGACCGAGTTAGCCAAAGCCCTCGCGGATTACCTCTTCGATGATGAGAACATGATTACACGTATTGACATGTCTGAGTATCAAGAGAAATTCTCTGCTACCCGTCTCATCGGTGCGCCTCCCGGATACGTAGGATACGACGAGGGCGGGCAACTGACCGAGGCCATCCGCCGCAAACCCTACTCTGTAGTGCTTTTTGACGAGATAGAGAAAGCCCATCCGGATGTTTTCAACGTGCTGCTGCAAGTGCTGGACGACGGCCGTCTGACCGATAACAAAGGGCGTGTAGTCAACTTCAAGAATACGCTCATCATCATGACTTCCAACCTCACGGAAGAACAATTACGGGCATCCGTCCGACCGGAGTTTATCAACCGAATAGACGAAATCATCCACTTCAGCGAACTGAGCGAGGAAGATATCAAAGCCGTTGTCGGACTTCAAGTGAACCGGATTCACAAGATGCTTGAGGGCCAAGGAATAGATCTTCGTGTTACAGATGACGCCATCAGTTTCATTGCAAAAGAAGGCTATGACCCACAATTCGGTGCACGTCCAGTCAAGAGAGCATTGCAACGACTCGTTCTTAACGAGCTGTCGAAATCAATTATCGGCGGCAAAGTAGATTCCAAACGACCTGTAATCGTCGAACTGAGAGAGGGCGAATTGAAATTCAGAAACTAAACCTTCCTGTGAAGGTTTAGTTTCCCATTTTCTCTTTCTGGTGCCTATGGCTTGGGCCCTCTTTAAGAATATCTCCCAATTCCTTACGTCTGCGGGCATAGTACTCGTGACGTTTGGGATTCTCGGGAAACCAACCGCGTAAGACACGTATTTCTTGCTGTAAGACTTCGTGAATGCCCCAAAAACAAGAAAAAGCAAAAGCAGCTACAATGGTTGAAGCGATATAGTTATCCAGCAAAACCGAAATTACCGTACAGATAACGCCGGGAATAAAGAATCCCCACCAACCTTTTCGACCGAAATAATACTCCAGTTTGATAGTAATCGGGTGACATATCCCAATGCTAAAAAAGACTGCGGCCCCAATTATAATTCCTGTAAAGTTCATAACGTGCAAATAATTTGATATTATTTCTTAAACAATTTCCCGGCATACGTGCTCGGGGTTTTACCATAATAATTACTCAGCACTATTGAATCAGCGGTAATCTTACCTTCCAAGTCCAAAATAATATATTTCTCATATGGTTTACCGCCTGCAGTAGGAACGATGCTGTCTCCGTAGAAGCGGATTTCGCTCCCGCTTTTAGCATAACCTACTCCGCTGACCAGCATGTCTATGGTCACCGGCATTCCTGCCGCAAATTTGACATCGAATATGTACAAATCCATGGTTGCGTCTTCTTTTTCTACAATCTTTACACGCAGACTGTCTTTTGTAAAACCCGAACTTGGTATTGTCAACAAGCCATACGCTTCATACGCTTTTTCGTTTTCCGCGACAGGTTCCTCCTGCGTGATGATATGGCATGAAGCCAAGCAAAATAAACAGGTGATAAACAAGATTATTTTTTTCATATACATTGAATTGTTTAAATTTCCAATCTAAGTGTAGCTCCCAGTTCGCGGGGCTTTCCTTTCTGCAGAAAATCATTGCCCATTGACTTGAAATAGAACACATTATATTCTGTACCGGTAAGGTTCTTTCCCCATAGTTGTAATTGTACGTATTTCCATTCCAACGACACATTAGCCCCTAAAAGAGCATATGCTTTCTGCATGCAATCGTTCTGCTCATTCCAATAAACCGGTCCATTCATATTCACTCTGGCGGAGAAAGAAATCGCTTCAAGCCATTTTTTGCCTGTTTTATATTTGGCGGAAACCAAGCCATGCAGTGTGTGTTGAGGGGCATACGGAATGAAATGCCCGCTGTAATCACCCATACCGTCATTAAAATCGATAAATCTTGCATCAGTAAATCCGTAAGAGGCATCCGCTATTCCATACCAATTACCTATATTCCAACGATAATGTAGGGCTGTTTCCACACCCCAGATACGCGACCGTGCCGCATTCGCCATCATTCTGCCTGTTGTTTTGCCATTAGGGAAAACCGTTACCTGCTGGTCAAAACACTGAATATGAAAAGCATCCACATCAATCTTTAGTCCCTCAACAGGCGTAAAATGTGCGCCGATTTCAAACGTCCAATCTCTTTCCGGCTTATATCTCGTGATTGCCACATCCGAATAGCGTTCATCTGTCATATCAAGGTGCATACCCATTGCGGCTGCCATATCCGTCATCACTTGATTTTGAGTAATCGTACTGAATATCTGAGGATTATATCCGCCAGCTTTGTACCCTTTAGCTGCATATCCATACGCCGTTACCCATTCATGTTCGTAACTCACAGCCAACCGCGGCAGGAATTGGAAATAATGTGCTTGCTGTGCCCCCTTTATCTCCGTACGGACATGCTCATAGTCATCCATTATCATTGTGAAGCGGTAATCCAGATTCGCTGTACTCAAATAATCCATCCGCGTGTATTCGTAATCCAAACGGACACCTGCACGAATATGCCATTTGTCTATTTGCACATGGCTTTGATGATAAACCGCCCCTCCGGCATTGTACAACCCGAAATCGCTCGGTATCGGCATCGACCGATTACTGATATCAATAGAATCTTCCGGAAAAACCGTCTGAATACCGCGGTTAGCATTCCACAAAATCAAATCTTCTATTCCTTGACGCATAAAAGTTACCGGCGCACTCATCCTGTTGGTTTTGACAAAACCGCTGATTCCGACTTGCCAGTGATAGGATAAATTTGAAATTTGGGATTTGAAATTTGTAATTCTATTTGATAGCAATGCATCTAATGTAGCGTTATGTTGCTGCTGTTTTTGATTCAGAGTAAAAATATCATCTGTCGTATAATCCTGGTCCATTACCATGTTATCTCTGAGCATTTGATAGCTGGCATTCAAGTTCAATTTGTACCCGTTGTATTCATATATGGCCTGCAACGCCGGCATCACGACCAATCGCTCATAGCTTGCAGGGCGATTATAGGCTATTTTTCCAGTTGCTACCGAGGCATAGGGGAAAGCCCCCTGTTTCACCCAATCTGCATTCACCGTTCCCGCGATACGCCATGCGTCATTAGGTTTGCCCTCCATTATAACTCTGCCGCCGGCCTGCTGCCCGCCATCGATCTTTTTACCCGTATACTCATTGCTATAAAATCCGTCTGTCCGCCTATACCGGGCTGCTATTCCCCATCCGAAAGAGTTGCTTATAGCTTTCGATTTTTTATTTTCAACTCTGTAAATAGAGGCTTGCGCGTTAACCTGATTAGCTGTCGCATACCCTACTTCACCGCGAATGAGTTGCGTAGTAAGATCCAGAGGATGGATGGTACGAATCTCCATTACTCCTCCGGCCGAATTGCGCCCGTACAGAGTACCTTGCGGACCTGTTAAGAGTTCTATACGCTTCACGTCCTGCATCGAATGATCGTACATATTCTTATCAAGAAGCGGCACACCATCCACTATCATGCCCAATACCGGTTCGTTAATACGGCTCCCTAAACCGCGGATATACACGCTGCTTGTCATCGCACTGCCGTAATCGGGCATATAGACATTTGGCGCCAAAGCACTGATATCTTTAGGCGAAATAACTTGTGTCTCTTCGATCAAGCGACTATCAATCACACTTACCGAAGACGGTTGCCTGTTGATAACCGATTGAGTGCGAGAGACAGACACTTCTACGTCCGGTAACGTGACCGTATCTGCCCATACCTCGGATACGGACGCCTTCGCGCCCGATATACTACAGACTAACACAATCCCTATTAACACCCGTCTTGTCATAAGCGGGCGCAAAAGTACAAAAAATTTTTTACATACACAAGTCAAAAATCTAAATTGTAAAATGTAAAATCATAATATAAGATCTAAAATTTTCCCCCATCCCTATTCTTAGGTATTGCGCATATCAAAAAAAGTAGTAATTTTGCACCCGAATTCAAAAATCACAAATAATAGGGATGTATAAAGCTTCAGATAAAATTTGCTTATCTCGTGACGAGGCGCGGGACTGCGTGCAAGATGTGTATGCGGAACTTGGGAAAACTTGTTATAATGTTCAGCTGTCAAGGATTACTTGACAACAGCGATTTGAGGAATGGAGAAACGGATGGTTAAACCATGAGGTTTGGTAAGTTCTGCGGAACAAGTGCCGCCATGCAGGGAAACGGCGTTTTTGACAATCGCCAGACCTAATCCCGTGCCGCCCATGTCACGGCTACGGCCTTTGTCCACGCGATAGAAACGCTCAAACAAATGCGGCAGATGCTTCTCATCTATGCCCGTTCCATCATCCGTAATTGCAAATTCATACTGCGTATTGCCGGTGACGGAAATCTTTGTGCATCCGCTGTACAATATAGAATTATCGAGAATATTGCGGTAAACGGTATATAGCAGATTATAATCGCCCTGCATAGGCAGTTTCGGCGGCATGTCCAAAGCGATGGCAATCTGTTTTTGATCCAGCATTGGGCGCACATCCTCTATAGCCTGACGCGCAATTTCCACCATGTCCACCGCTTGCTTTTCCGTCAACGCCGTTTGCATGTTGTCCAGACGCGTGAGCATGGACATGTCGCTCAGCAAGGCGGTCATCCGCTGCGCCTGCGACATACATTTTCCGAGGAACTGTTGCCGTTGTTCCAAAGAAAGGTCCGGATGAGCAGCCAGCGTCTCCAGATAACCGTTAATGCTGGC
Source organism: Bacteroidia bacterium (assembly GCA_021152555.1). Taxonomy (GTDB): domain Bacteria; phylum Bacteroidota; class Bacteroidia; order Bacteroidales; family Paludibacteraceae; genus Colicola. The sequence goes on from JAGKVE010000034.1 coordinate 12,752, forward strand.
AAGAGGCGTCTTGAGTTCGTGCGCCGTGTTCTGGGTCAGGGCATGTTTGATCCGCATTTTCTCTTCTTCAGCTGTGCGGACTTGCTTGCGATAGTCTTCGATGGTATCGTCCACATGCTGCCCCACACGTCGCGTATAGAAAAATAACATCGCCGACAGCAGCAGAAAGATGATCACCGAAAGAGCAATATAGCCTTTGTTCGTTATAGGCGCATCCGCCTTCTCGCCCGGATACGGAATCGCAGAACGGATGATCTGCCCGGTTTCCGGGAAGTATGTCGCCGAATAGAAATACCGCTCTCCGTCCGTCTCACTGGTCCGGCTAATATCAAATCCATAGCCCTCGTGGAGCGCCTGCTGCACCTCGTGCCGTTGCAGGTGGTTCGGCATGGTGTGAGGGTCTTTCTCCGTGTCCATGAGGACCACACCATCCGTGTCGATGATCGTTACACGTACGCCTGCCAGTTCCTTTTTATACTCGCGTTCGCGGTAAGCCTGATAGACGGCAAACACCAGTACGTACGCCAGAAAAAACACGCTGATAGCAAAGAAAAGCGTCAGCCCGAAGTTCTTATTTTTCCCAATAATATCCATACCCTGTCTTGGCCTTCAAATGTTCACGATAAGTGCCTATTTTCTTCCGTAACCGATTGACCGTCACGTCCACCGTGCGTTCCAACACCAAACCGTCATTCGGCCACACATAGCGCAGGATTTCCGCACGCGAATAGATTTTGTCGGGGTGTTGAAGCAGGAATGCCAACAGTTCATATTCCATACGCGTCAGCGACACGGCTACACCGGCAAGGGTTGCTGTCTTCATGGAATCATACAGCACGAGGTCTTCGTACACTATGGTGTTTTCCGTCGGTACGGAGGACACATCTACGGAACTATGCCTACGTATGACCGCTGCCACGCGTGCTAACACTTGTTTTAAAGAAAAAGGCTTGTGGATATAATCGTCCGCGCCTAATTCAAAACCGCGCAATACATCCTCTTCCTCTCCCAAGGCAGTCAGAAAAATAAGTGCCGGACTGTTCTCCTCTTTCTGCCACACTTCCGCCACTTCCAGACCGGACATGTTCGGCATCATAATATCCAGTAACACCAAATCCACATGCTCCGCACTGACCACACGCAATGCTTCCTGTCCGCAACTTGCTTGCAAACAGCGGTAACCTTCCTGCTCCAAGTTGAAAACAAGAATCTCGCGTATATCCGGTTCGTCATCGACAACCAGAATTGTTCTATTTTTCATTTCCATACATCTAATCACCACAAATCTTGTGCCAATATCCCTACAAAACCGATTACAAATCAATGACAAATGTGGCAAATAAGCGAAATAAGACGAATTATTAAGGAGGGAAAGCTCAAAAGAAATGAGACTAACGGAGCGTATAGTATTTGATGACAAGACAGAGAACGAGGTATGCGAGAATGCAGCAAATAGCAAAGATGAGGACACGGGTACACCATTTGTAGAAGGGAGGGATGTATTTCTCTGGTGGCAAAGTAATGACCGTTTCTTTATCTTGGTAGATGGTGTCAGTATGATGCTTTATGGAATAACGGATGTCCGTGTGCCACTCATGCACCAGCAGGGTATCAACCCTGCACGGTGCGGAAGTTGGACCGATGCAAGCATCTGTTAGATCGCCTTCGGCTGTTAGAACATGTGCAAGCACATTGTTGGACAATCCAAGTTTATACTCAACCGCCATGCTGTCGTGCAAATAAATACTATCATGGTGGTAGATGTTGCGAATGACGATGCTGTCATTGTGCGGAGTGGTGACGATGGGGGCAGCAGTCTTGCATGACGGGCAGAGGAACAAGAGACCGAGTGCGAGGAGCAGAAGGAGATAATGTATCGTTTTCATAGGGTCAATGGTGTGGTTAGCCTGTCCGAGAGACAGGTAGGCATATTCCGCCGTTGCGTCAAAACAAGGACAGGCTTTGGCTGCAAAGTCACGGTGTCCATGAATGATGGCATCCGGGAACCGGTGTTTGAGAGATATAAGCAGGGAGCGCATGGCTTCACGTTGTGCCGGTGTGCGAGTGTCGGCAGGTTTGCCTTTGTCATTCAGTCCGCCAACATAGCAGATGCCTATGCTGTGGGCATTATGCCCTTTGCAATGTACGCCTGTTTCGTTTAGCGGTCTGCCGACTTCGATTGTTCCATCCACCAGAATGAGGTAGTGGTAACCAATATCACTAAAGCCACGCTCCCGATGCCACCGGCGCACATCGTTCACATTGATATGCGCCAGCGGTTTGGTGGCAGTGCAATGGATGATTATAGAATTGATTGTGCGCATAACGATTAGATTGGTTAGAGATTTTACATTCGTTGTTTACAGTTCTCACGAAAACAGGCTCTCTTTTCCAAAGCGGTGATACGCTCATCGAGAAAGTTGATCCGGTTGATGAGGACTTGGTCAGTAAGACCGGCTGCGTCTGCCTGTGCTTTTTTGCGCAATGCCCGTATGGAGAATATCTCTACGAGCGATGTGCTACCTAATACAGCAGTCAGAACAGAAAGAACAATTTCTAAAGGGCTCATAGTAGTGGGTATTTAGATTTGTTTAAAAATTGCCCGCGTGAGTTGCAGCCCACGCGGGCGTTTACTTATCGGATTGTATTAAGACGCTCCGGCATGTTCACTTGGTTAGTACTCTCGTCGTAGCATTTCCATGCTTTTCCGAACAGCCAACCTTTGTAGGAAGTGTACTTGAACGCTGCGCCTTTTGTTCGACGCTCCTCAACGAAGTCCATCTGGTCATAAGTCAGGTGCGACAAGTCCATTGAGCGTTGGATCGCGGCTTGGCGAACGGTACGGAATTTATTCCAACGTGCCAACTCCTCAACGGAAGGCGGTGTGGAGCGTTTGGAACGGAGCTGGGTGAAACGTTTTCCATTGGCTCTTTCCGCCCAGATGATTCTCGTACGCTTCTTTGAGATTTTACCTCCGAGCTTCATCCACGGAGATTCCATTTCGTAATTCATTTCGCGTTCGGCAATCGGATTGCAAAGGTTCTGGAGGGCAACCTCCTTCTCGGTCGGCTGGGTCTCCCCGACCGCCTTCCCTTTTCGAAGCCAAAAGTCAATTGGCTTCTCCACCGCTCTCCCCATCGGACGCACTATGTTAGCGTCCGTTGGGGACCCTCTATGCCGAGTGAGAGGGATTAGTTAATAAATAGGTTTCTTACCGCGAAGCAATGCGCTGTGCACAGACGCTAAATTAAGCGAGTTTTGCGTATTCACGTGCAAGCAAGAAACCATATAAGGTTTTGTACTTGGTTTGCACATTGAAGTCAGCCTCAGCTGTAGCACGCTGCGTCGGATCAGCCATGATTGCTTTTGCAGCAGCGGCAGCGTTTTTGAACTTCGCTTGACGCGCCAGTTCCTCCTCGGAGTAAGGCTTGGTGCGCGGGTTGCAGATCTGAGAAGTGAACTGTGTGTCACGCAACTGCTTGTAGATGATGTTGGTGTGTTTGCAAATCTTGCCTTTAAATGCTGTGAAAGGCGCTTCTAATTTGATTTGGCTCATAACTTTGGTTTGTTTTTGTGTCAAGACCAAACAGACCGCACTTCGTGCTGACAGACCGCTACGCTGTTAGACCGTTTCACTGACAGACCGTCCTGCGGACTGACAGACAACCATGCGGAATGTTCGGATTGACGGGTTAATTGATAGGGTTAGTTGATAGTATGGAGTGTACACGTCCATCCGTGGATAAAGGTTAGCGACTGCGCCAGCGTGTCATGGATAATTTTGCAGGCTTCATCCGGGAAGAAGAGTTTTGAATCAAGCGGTGGAACAGACACTGTGAGGGTGTTTTCCTCTACCGAGAAGTCGGGATTGAGTGTTTCCAGATGATAGAGAACAGCTTCTTTGGCTTTCAGCATCTCCTCGGCACTATGGCAAGGGATGGTGATTTTGACGATGTGTTTTGCTTTCATATATTCACAAATTTAACAAATTAAACAACTATAGTCGGTCTGGTGACCGCTGTCGGAATTCAATTCCGACGCAATAAACGAAGAAAGATTGACTGTGGTCAACAATTACCAACAATTATCGACAATTTCATTGTGCTTGTCCTTTTCGGGACGCGTTTCTATAATAATACTGCATAAAGTAGCGGCAAGTATCATTTTCGTTGCAGCCGATTGGCCATAATAACCGTATCAGCCTTTGTATTTACTGCCCAAAAAGTTTTTGCAACTTGCCGCTACTGATGCCGTTGCTTTTAGCGGTGCGGGTTAAGGAGTTCCGCCAATTGCTCAACCGCCATTTTGGATCGTACCGGTACATGCAAGCTGTTGAGTTTGGGCAGTTGGCGGTTGTTCTTATCCACAAAATGATTATAGACACATGTCCACTTGCCGATTCCTTGCGGAGTGGAGATATAATTCTGATCCGTCAAAACACGAATCAAATACGATAGTTGGAGATTAGAGCCTGTCCATTTAATACGGACATGAGAATCTTTGCCCTCAAAGAGAGAGAAGAAATCATCCGGTTTGGTATCCGCAGCTATCCATTGTGCACGAAGAAGGTGCTGATAGAGTGCTGTGATGCGTTGCGGAGCAGAAGAGAGCCAGCGATAGGTGAATGTTGCTGTTGTGACGCGATGCGCAACACGCTTACGCGGATGGGCTGTTGAACGGTGCATTGTTTGCGCATCAGGAATAGGTTGTGTCCAGCCAAGGATTTCGTTGATCCGTTGGAGGCAATGCTGCAACTCTGTAAGTTGCGCAGAAGTTAAAGTTTTAGTTTTCATAACCGAAAGGATTTATGCGAGGCTTTGAAAGTGAATGCGCATTCATGGATATCCAAGCCTAACAAAACCTTGCGGTTTGTCAAAATAAGAGGGCTCGCACGAGAATTATGCGAGCCCTCCAAGTACCAACTGCCTTAGCAGTTTCTATTTTTTAGCCACTACGGGCTAATGGGGTTTTCATCCCCTTTTATAAATTTTTGCCATAACATATAATTTTTATTGATTGTTAACTTTGATGGTTTTCTTCGCTTGAGCCAAGAGCTCTTCCCAGCGATCCATCGATTTCTTTACCTTTCTATCAAGGCTTTCTCCCCAGGTTTGCTCGAATTCTTTTTTCGATACTGAGTTTGCCCGGATAGAATCAATCCTGTCAATTAGGTTAGTCCTTTGTGCCATGTTGTTTTCTTGGGTTAACATTCCCTTTTAATAATTAATACAATATTTACTATATAAACGAGAGCCCCGTTTGGTGTCAAGCCCTTGCGGGCTCTCATTCCAATTCTATTTAGCATGCTGCTTTGCAAGCAGTTTAAGGAGTTTCTTCTCCAGTTTCAGAGTGGTCTCAATATCCGTGCCCATGGCTTCAGCGATACCGATATAGGAGTCATCCATGAACATCGCATCCAGATAAGCCAATAGTTCCGGATATTTAGCTACTTCTTTCCGCGCAATGTTGTATCCGTTCTCCCGCATCTCTGCTTCCCATTTCCACTGAGCTGCGATCTCTTTTTCAATAGCTATGCGGTTTTCGTCATAGTCACTGAGTGAGACGAATTTAGGATTACCCTGTTCGTGATATTTCTCGACAATGTGACTCATCTTACTCTTTGCAATATTGATGAGCATTGTACTGAGTTTCCAAGTCGGTTTCCAGTGCCATTCGCCGCAGAACAGCGCTTCCAGACACTCATCACTAATCACATCGACGGCATAGCCGCCCATTGCTGCACAGGAGAAAGGCCCTTCTTCAAGACTAAATTTGCGACGGATGATTTGGAAATGCACCCATCGCTTGAGCTGTCCCAAGGCTCTTTTCCTTTCCAGCGGAGTAGTGGCTGCTAAGCGTTGCCACTCCTCCATAGTTAAATTAACTTCTTTCATAGGAATAAAAGTATTAGTTAATAATATTGCTATTTATGCAAAAGGCTGTTTATAGCTTTATGCATTGTATTGGCTTCTCACATGTATATATACCGTAAATTTTTCAATTTTCATATACTCCGATCATTTTTTTTCATTTTTTCTTCATTTTTTACAAAAAAACAGCGGAAACTCAGAACTTTCGTCCTTAGTCCCCGCTGCTGCAGAACTTACCAGATACGGAATCCCCGACAGGCTTTACCCATTACCCGTATCTAATCTTGTATTTTCAAATTTCGGGGTCCCGCCCCAAGTTTGTTTTCTTAAATTGTTCATTATGTTGTTCTGTAGTGCGGGGAATACCATCCCCTGACTTTTTTGTTAAATTCGGTGCAAAGATACAATAAAATCTTAATATATGCAAATTATTTATAAAAAATGCATAATTTTTGTGTTTTTTATCGCGAATAGCGAGTTGAGCAATTTACGCCACATTGTTCGCATATCGGGATCGAAAGAGAGTGACAAATATTATATACATGTCATTTTTCGGGCAATGCTTTAACCTCAGGAACAATAGTAAAGTAGTGTGAAAGAAAGAGCGAGGAGAAATAAACTCCACGCTCTCATGATTAGTCTTTATATAAAATTATTCCGCTCTCCACCCAAAGGGACTGACATTTCCTTGTTTGGCAAAGTTAAAGATGGTTTCTTTGTAGCCCCTTTTGGATTCGTTCCCTTCATCATCCACCATATCGAGTTGCTTGAAACATTCTTCAAACAATCCAATTTCTCGGTACATTTCTGCTTTATCTAATGGATCGGAAAAATATTCCATTAGATGAAGCATGTTATCCTTGAATATATGAAGACCTTGCTCTGTTGGAACCGGTGGATTTTGTATGCGTCTGAACTCGTCATTAAACGCGCCCAAAATACGAAGACGATGGTTGTAATCAACCACATCATCTTTCTCTAATTTTGAATAGTCCTCATAGGACTGACTAAAATAGTTCCAACCGACAGGATCAATAAACTCAAAGTCAGCTGTATCTTTAATAAGTACGTGGCTCGCTTTGATAATGTAATTTTTCCCACAATGCGGGCACTTCTGTACCAAAGAAGGAACAGCAACTTGAGGTAACAAATGCCTATAGTCAGACCACATGATATTCTCATTAGAATAATAGCACAATAGTTCTAACTTATCTTTGTGACCACCACAATATGGACAAACTCTATTTTCTTCTGACATATTATTTATCATTTAAACCAACCATCTTCTTTGTTTCGGTCGCGGTAATAGTCGTTGCGTTCTTTCTTGGACATTCCCTTGGTATCTTTGTTGTACTGCGACATGCGGTCATAGTAATCAGCAGAAGCATCTATGCCGCTCTGCCATGCTTCTTTCATACCTTCTGCTGTAGATTCGAAGACTCTATAGTTGTCTATGTGCATAGAAGCGGCCGTCTGTGCTACATCTTGGTTTGTACCCATAAAAACAAACATAACTCCTTGACCTTTCAGAGCATCTATGCGGTCCGTCACATCATAAATTGAATAGTGCTTAGAGGCATTTTCGAGACCATCGCTGATAATGGTAACAACTGCCGTCGCATTTTCGAGGCTGTCTAACCTAACTTTGAGTGACTCCAGTGAAATGCCTATAGCATCCCATAAAGCAGTATTTCCCTGCGGTCTATAATCATCGAGCAACAAATCCGGGATACTCTGAACAGTATCGCAGTCGAACACATTCGTCACTGAATCGTTAAAAAACGACAAAGTGATATAATTCTGTTGCTCAATAGCATTTTGCTCCTGTGCGGTACGAACCACTTCCAAAATGCCATTATAGCCCTGAACGGCTTCTTCTCGGAGAGGAGACATAGAAGCACTTCGATCTAAGATCACGATGTTATAAATCTTAACAACATCGATATTCTCGTCGGTTGTTTGAGTATGTTGCTTAGCACAGCTTATGAGCGCTAAGATAGCAAGGAAACAAATGAGGAGTTTGGGTTTCATAGTAGTATATCATTTAATTTCCGTTCATAATAGTTCAATAGTTCGTTAAAAATTTGACTTAAATTAGTTAAAATATGATCGCTAAACGGCTGATTTTAGTCCGAATAGCATGAGTTCTTTGAAATAGTG
>JAGKVE010000035.1 GCA_021152555.1 Bacteroidia bacterium
TTAATCGTCGTCCAAGAAAAAAATTAAACTTTTATGACCCAAAAACTTGCTTCTTTCATTTTTTTTAACTAACTTTGCACTTGCTATTTGAATCTACATGCTAAAAATTCTCGCTTAAAAATTTGCATATGTGCAATTTTTGTTGTATCTTTGCACGCTATTTATGCAAATTAGCGATTTGGAGATATTATTCGGTCATCATCCGGAAGTGGGTTTGATACGTCGCGAGTTGAAAAAAAGGCAGGGGAACCATGTCTTGTTGAGTGGATTATATGCTTCCGCACGTGCGCTCACGTTGGCACAAATGACCAAAGAACCTCTTTTTGTGATCCTTGACAATGCAGAATCATCGCAATATCTATATGGCGATCTGAAAGTTTTGGGATCGAACGTGCTGTTTTTCCCCGCGGCCCAGAAGCGCCGCACGATGGATGAGAGTGCCATGGTTCAACGGACGGAATGTCTGCGCGCCTTGGCTTTAGGACGAGTACAGATAGTGGTCACATATCCGGAGGCAGTGGCAGAAAGTACTCCGAGTAAGGAGGAACTGATTCAACGCAGCATGTCGCTCAAGACGGGTGAGGAGATCCAGCAGTCGGAGTTGGGCCGCCGTATGGCGGAGTTGGGCTTCGAACGTGTGGATTTTGTGTTCCAGCCCGGCCAGTACGCTATCCGCGGGAGCATAGTGGATATTTACAGTTTCAGCCATGACATCCCGTACCGTTTGGACTTCTTCGGCGACGAGATAGAGAGTATCCGCGAGTTTGATATAGAAGACCAGTTGAGTAAAAAACGCGTCGAAGAAGCGACAATAACCTATACGAAGGGAAAAACTACCGCGAACGAAGGGAGCATCCTTGATTACCTGGCGGCGCAAAGTATATGGGCGTCCAATGATTTTTCTGTTGTGCGCTACAAGTTGGAAGGCTTGGGTGTTCAACATGATATGGAACGCGAGACGACCATCGAGATGGCGGAAAAGAGCACTTTTACGACGCATGGCAAGATAAGTTTCGAGACATCCCCCCAACCATTATTCCACAAACAGTTTGATCTGCTGACAGAGGATATCAAGGCGCATATAGAGGAAGGCTACAAGATTTATATCCTCGCGGAACAGCAAAAGCAGCTTGACCGCCTGAAGGCGATTTTGGAAGCGCAGGGTGACGAACCGATTTCTTTTGTTCCGATTAACGCGACGTTGCACGAGGGTTTTGTGGATAGAGGACTGAAGATTTGCTGTTATACCGACCATCAGATATTCGAGCGCTACCATCGTGTGACGTTAGCAAGTGAAAACGCGCGTCGCGGGAAGGCAATAATCACGCTTCGCGAGATCAACCAGTTGCAAGTGGGCGATTATGTGGTTCATTCCGACCATGGTATTGCCAAGTTCGGCGGGCTGGTAACAACGCCTGTGAACGGCAAGCCTCAGGAGATGATCAAACTCAACTACCGCGACGGGGCGAACGTGTTTGTCAGCATTCACAACCTTCACCGGATCAGCAAATACAAGGGTCGCGAGGGCTCTGAACCGACGATAGCCCGTTTGGGCTCAGGCGCATGGGAACGTCTCAAAGAGCGCACGAAAGACAAAGTGAAGGACATTGCGCGTGACTTGATCCGTCTGTACGCAACGCGCAAGCAACAGAAGGGTTTTGCTTATTCGCCGGACGGCTATTTGCAGCATGAGTTGGAGGCGTCGTTCCTCTATGAGGACACGCCTGATCAGGCCAAGACGACCGCCGATGTCAAGCGCGACATGGAGAGTCCGATGCCGATGGACAGGCTCGTCTGCGGCGATGTGGGTTTCGGAAAGACGGAAGTGGCTATGCGTGCCGCCTTCAAGGCCGCAACAGACGGCAAGCAAGTGGCGGTACTCGTGCCGACAACCGTGCTGGCGCTGCAACACTACAACACGTTCCGCGAGCGCATGAGAAACCTTCCGGTTCGGATTGAGTACCTAAGCCGATTGAAAACGGCTAAAGAGATAAAAGAACTGCTTGAAGAACTTGAAGCCGGCAATATAGACATACTCATCGGTACGCACAAGTTAATCGGTAAATCGGTCAAATGGCACGACTTGGGTCTGCTTATTATCGACGAGGAGCAAAAATTCGGCGTGGCTGCGAAAGAGAAACTGAAGAGTCTGCGTGCGAACGTGGATGTGCTGACACTGACTGCCACGCCTATCCCCCGGACATTGCAATTCAGCCTTCTCGGTGCCCGCGACCTGAGTGTGATGACCACTCCGCCGCCTAACCGTTATCCCGTACAAACGGAGCTTATAACGATAGAGGACGAAGATATTATCAAAGAAGCGATTGACCTGGAGATGGGGCGTAACGGACAAATTTTTATTGTCAACAACCGCATCGAGATGCTGCCACGTATAGAACGCCGTATACATAAGTTATGTCCGGAGGCGCGCATAGTGATGGCGCATGGTCAACTGCCGGCGAACGAGATGGAGGAGCGTTTAGAGGCGTTTATCAACTACGATTACGATATACTCCTCTCCACAACCATCATCGAGTCCGGCGTTGATATCCCGAATGTGAACACGATTCTTATTTTCTCGGCAGACAAGTACGGTCTGGCAGACTTGCATCAGTTGCGCGGCAGAGTAGGGCGTAGTAACAGGAAGGCGTATTGTTACCTCATTACTCCGGACAAAGAGTTGCTGACCGAAGACGCCCGCCGTCGTCTGGAGGCATTGAGCACATTTGCAGAATTAGGTTCGGGGTTCAACCTTGCGATGCAAGACCTTGATATCCGCGGAGCGGGCAATATGTTAGGTTCCGAGCAGTCCGGTTTTATTGCCGACTTGGGTTACGAGACGTACCAATGGATATTGAACGAAGCGATAGAAGAACTACGTGAGGAAGAGGGGCTTATTGAAGTCCCCAGTGACAAAGTACAAAGTACCAAGGAACGTGCATGGTGTTCTGATAGCCAGTTGGAAACGGACCTTCCGGCATGTTTCCCGACTGATTATATCGAGAATATATCCGAGCGCATCACTCTCTACCGCGAATTGGACAACCTGCGCGCAGAAGATCAATTGACCGACTACAAGAAACGCCTGATAGACCGTTTTGGACCATTACCTTCCGCCGCAGAGGAGTTATTAGACGTAGTACGGCTGAGGTGGATATGCTGCCGGTTAGGCATAGAGAAGATTCTGCTCAAAGGCGAGCGTATGACGATGTATCTGGTGCAACACAAAGACGCATACTGGCAATCCGAGCAGTTCGGCAATATCATCCAGTACGCAGTGAAACGCCCCGAACGGTGCAGTCTGCATGAAGAAAAAGACAAGAAAGGACTGAAAACGGGCAGGAGGTATGTGACCATAACAAACGTCAAAACCATAGCAGGGTCAATTACCCTGTTGACCAAAATAGAAAGAAGCGAGATATGAAATTTATAGGAATCATCCCTGCGCGTTATGCATCCACGCGTTTTCCCGGGAAACCGTTGGCGGATATATGCCACAAACCGGTTATCCGGCGCGTTTACGAGCAGGCTGTCAAGGCACTTGATACAGTAGTCGTCGCCACTGACGACGAGCGTATCTACGATGCTGTAGAAGCGTTTGGCGGCAAGGTCGTGATGACGCGTGCGGACCACCGCTGCGGAACAGACCGTTGTCTGGAAGCGTATGAAGCAATCACTACTCCGACATGGCGCGCACAAAACGATACTGATACCGTGATTGTCAATATACAGGGCGATGAGCCTTTTATCCAACCCGAGCAGATAAAAGCGCTGACGGATTGCTTTGACAAAGGAAATACGCAGATTGCGACCCTCGTGCGACCCTACACAAAAGAAGATAGTTTGGCGGATTTGGAGAACCCGAACACACCTAAAGTGGTTTGGTCCAAAGTGACAGGCGAAGCATTGCTATTCTCCCGTAGCGTCATCCCCTATATGCGCGGAGTGGATAAAAGCGAGTGGCTGCAAAAGGGTGAATTTTACCGCCATATAGGCATGTACGCCTACCGAGCAGACGTGCTGTCGGAAATAACCCGGCTGGCACCCGGTAAATTAGAACTGGCAGAGAGTCTGGAACAACTACGTTGGCTTGAGAACGGGTTCCGTATCCACGTCGGCGTTACTGATATCCAAACGATAGGAATAGACACGCCCGAGGATTTAGAACGGGCAATCGAATGGTATAAATATAACGGATAATAGTATTAACCTTTTAAAAACACACAATTATGGCAAAAGAGAATTGTCCTACTCCGCACATCGGTGCGCAGTATGGAGAGATTGCAAAAACAATGATTATGGCGGGTGATCCGCTGCGTGCCAAACTGATGGCAGAGCGTTTTTTAGAGAATCCAGTATTGGTCAATAATGTTCGCGGCATGTTGGCTTATACCGGCACACACAACGGCAAGAAAGTGACGGTTATGGGACATGGTATGGGTATTCCGTCTATCGGGATTTACACCTACGAGTTGTTCAATTTCTACGATGTAGATACCATCATCCGTGTGGGATCATGCGGCGCGCGCCAGAAGTATGTCAACTTGGGCGACCTGGTAATTGCGCAAGGCAGTTGTACGGACAGTAACTGGGGCGCACAGTATAACTTAGCAGGGCATTATGCACCTATTGCAGATTTCGAGTTATGCCGCAAAGCGGTTGACGCAGCAGAGAAACGCGGATACAAGTACCACGTTGGCAACGTGTTCTCGGCAGATATATTCTACTGCGAGGACGAACGCAAGGCAAACTGGACGAAGATGGGTGTGCTTGCTGATGAGATGGAAGCTCCGTCTCTTTATATGAATGCTGCGCGTGCGGGTAAGAAGGCACTGGTTATTTGCACGGTTAGTGACCATATTCTAACCGGTGAAGCTACCACTGCAGAACAGCGCCAGAACTCATTCACCAACATGATGGATGTTGCTTTCGACATTATTTGATGCAACCGGCCGGGGTGCCTGATACGTACCCCGGCTGACTAAAATAATATTAACTATACATAAATGGATAAAAATACATGGATCGGCTTTTTACTAATAGCCGTAATTATTATCGGGTTCTCCTGGATTAACCGCCCGTCCAAGGAAGAGTTGGCGGAGCGTCAACGCATTCAGGACTCCATCACGTTTGCTCATATGGCCGAGCAGGAAGCTCAGCGTCTTTCTGATTCGTTACAACTGATAGCGGGAACAACTGCTGAACAACCGGAAGTGGTCAATAACGAAGAGATTCAGGCGCGCATACAAGCGGCGTACGGTACGTTTGCCGGCGCAGCGCAAGGCGAGGAGAAATGGGTAACATTAGAAAATGAGAAAGTGCGTTTGACGCTTTCCACTCTTGGCGGTCGTGTTGAACGCGCCGAACTGAAAGACTATCACGCCGCGGGCGATACTGTGAATCCGCTGTGCCTGTTCCGTGCTGACGAGGCTTCGTTCGCTTTGACGCTCATCACGGCGAATAACCGTATTCTGCAGACCTCTAATCTGTACTTTACTCCGGTAGCCTCCGATGACGCGCGCAAAGCTATTCTGCGTTTGCCGACCGCGACCGCGGACGCATGGCTGGATTTTGTATATGAATTGTCGGACGATTATATGGTGCGGTTCGCCCTTGAGCCGCATAATATGCAGACTGAGTTAGCGCAAAACGTCAACTCTCTCGAACTTCAGTGGCGCCAACTCATCCCGCAACAAGAGCAAGGCCGTAAGTTTGAGGAACGTTATGCGCGGTTACAATACATGCTTGTCGGCGGTGAACAAGAGGAACTGAGTGAAGCAAAAGACGACAGTGAGAAAGAGTCCGCGCGCGTACGATGGATTGGTTATAAGGACCAGTTCTTCTCCACAGTACTGATTGCCGATGACACCTTTACGTCCTCAGAGTTTCACTCTGTAATACAAGGCAAACACTCCGGATATATCAAGGAATATACAACGCATACATCGGTCCCGTTTGACTTGACGGGCAAGACCTCTACCGGTTTCCGCTGGTATTTCGGTCCGAACCACTACCATACGCTCAAGGCCTATGACGAAGGTGTGGAAAAAGAGAACAGACTTTACCTCAACAAACTTGTACCATTAGGTTGGAAAATTGTCAGTTGGATCAATACTGCGCTTGTCATTCCTATGTTTGACCTCTTTACAAGTTGGGGACTGCATATCGGAATCGTAATTCTGCTGATGACCATCGTGATCAAGCTGATTATTCTGCCGTTCGTGTTTGTCTCATATAAATCGAGCGCAAAGATGCGCGCCCTCAAACCGCAGATTGACGCTATCAACGAGAAATATCCGGCTGACAAGATGCAGGAACGCCAGCAGGCGACTATGCAGTTATATCAGCAAGCAGGAGTGAGCCCGATGAGCGGCTGTCTGCCGATGTTATTCCAGTTCCCTGTTTTGATGGCGATGTTCTGGTTCCTGCCTACTGCAATAGAGCTGCGCGGTAAATCACTTCTGTGGGCTCCAGACTTGTCCACCTATGATGCCGTCTTCCATTGGGGGGCCAATATTCCTCTGCTGGGTGACCATCTGTCCCTCTTCTGTTTGTTAATGACCATAGTGAATATTATCTATACTTATATCACCATGCAGTCTCAAGCGACAGACCCTAACATGAAGTTCATGAAGTACATGATGTACGCGATGCCTCTCATGTTCCTGTTTATCTTCAATGATTATGCGGCGGGCTTGAGTTACTATTACCTCGTTTCGCTTTTTATCACTATACTCCAGACGATGATTTTCCGTTGGACACTCAACGACAAGAAGATGTTGGAGGAGATAGAAAAGAATAAAAAGAAAAAAGCCGGCAAACCGAAGTCCGGCTTCATGCAACGCTTGGAAAACATGCAGCGTGAGCAGCAACGCTTAGCTCGCGAGCAGGCTAAGGCGGCGGCTAAACGCCGATAATTCGGCATCGACTAACGCTTGGCCTTGATTGCTGAGCGTTAGTCCGTCTTGCTCGAATAGCCGTTCATAGTCGGCACTCGCGAGCATAGGACTGGTGATGTCAATGATATGCACGCATTGCTGCGCGGCAAGGCGGAAGAGGGCGATGTTATACATCTCATGGATGTTGCGAAGCCGCTCGATATGCCCGCCTAGCCAATATAGCACGTTTTTGCGCTCTTGGGTTGACATGCCCCGCGTGATAAAGGCGAAGAACCGGTTTTCGTCAATCATGGGTAGGCTGACCAATATGGGTTCTTTCCCGCGCGTACGCGCCTGCGCAATTCTATTAGTGTATAGTGCTTTATAAGCAACAAGGTCAATCATGGGCTCGTGTTGACCACTTGGATTGGAGGCAATCTCTTTCCAATCGAATTGCAAACCGCTTTCAGGGCGAATGATAATTGTCTTATCCATAGTGATAAATATTATAAGTTAATAACCAAATAAGCTATTACAACCGGTAATTGTAAGCAATATAATGCTACAAGTACATCAAATCCAAATCGTTTAACCGTATTCATATGCGCTAAATTTTAATAGATTATACAATGTTGTTATCAAAAACTGATGCAAAATTACTGCTTTTCACGCTCCTATACAACTAATTGTGATTAGGGGTGAAAAATGGTGACTAAAAAAGGCTATTTGATGATTAAAATCAAAATACAGGGACTAAATATGGGTAATTCTAATTTCGTCACTTCATCACTGTTATCAGTACCGGCGCTATTATTACATGTGTTGGCACTGCCTGTTTTCTTCCTTGGTTTCATACTTGGCTATCAGAGCGCCTGGCAGGTGTCTTTTCTGAATGCAGGCTTAGGAATAGTATTCAACGCATTGATGCTGATGTGTATCTTAATTGGTGTGCTAAGTGCGTCTCGTATTCCGATGAGTGCTACTCGCCGTCATCTCCATCTGAACTGGTGGCAATACGGATTATGGGCTTTGGCTGAAGTGATTGTGTTTGCGAGTTTTGCAGCATTATATATGGCGCTGATTCATGGAGACTACGGCTATTTCCCTGCTCTTGCGCAGTGCCTGCGGATGGCTTTCTCGACACTTGTTTATCCCTACGTTGTTTTTGCACTGCTTTTTGCTGTCATTCGTCCGGACTTACCTGCCGCCCAAGAAGAAGATTTGGTACGTTTTGCAGATTCAACAGGACGTCTCAAACTTGTAATCGCCGGTAATGTAATTCTATACGTAGAAGCGCGGGAAAATTATGTCTCTATTCATTACATGGAAGGGGAGCAGCAAAAAGAATATTCCCTTCGCCAGTCCATGCGCGGAATAGAGGAACTGATGTCCAAGCATGGTATTGTACGTTGTCAGCGTTCATATTTCGTCAATCCGCACCATGTTAAAGTTCTTCGTCGTGACAAGGAGGGAATGATACAGGCAGAATTAGATATTGCGTCCTGTAAGCCGGTACCAGTATCGCCGAAGTATTATGACGATCTAAGCAAAATGTTGTAACATTTTGCGTCAAATCGAGACGTTAAGTAGAAGACGTGTTAATTCGATAGGCTATTGACGAGCATACCGCATGCAGCGAGTATGTCTTCTCCCCTTGAACGGCGGATAGTAGTAGTCAGTCCTTTCTCTGTCAAATAATCCCGCATCCATTCCATCTGTTGTTCATTCGAGGCAGGAAACTGCCGGTCAACACCTTCGTGAAAGCGGATGAGGTTAATACGGCAATGCAGGCCTTTGAGCAAACGTAGCAGTTCATTGGCATGACGTGGAGTGTCGTTTAGTCCTTTCCAACAGATATATTCAAAACTGACGCGTCGTTGGTGTGTCCAGTCATAGTGTTTGAGTAGTTTTACTACTTCCGTAATGGACATTATTTTTTCAGCCGGCATGATGAGTGCGCGCTCGCATGCGAATGGATTGTGCATGGAAACTGCCAAATGGCATTCGCTCTCTTCAACAAACCGTTTCATAGCAGGAATGCCAACTGTAGAGACAGTAATCCGTTTCGGTGACCATGCGCAGCCATAGTCGGCCTTCATAATTTCCAATGCGCGTAACACATTGTCTATATTGTCCATCGGTTCACCTTCCCCCATGAGGACTATATTGGTTAGGTTGTCAAAATACAATATCTGGTTGAGTATATCAGCCGCCGATAGATGTCCGTGAAAGCCTAGTGTTCCAGTCATGCAGAAGCGACATCCCATTTTGCATCCTGCTTGCGTAGAGACGCACAAAGTAGCTCGTTCGTTGTCAGGGATATAGACGCTCTCAATGTAGCTGCGCGATTGGCCGTTGTTGACCTCAAAGAGGTATTTCCGTGTGCCATCATCACTGAGCGCTTCGCGTACCGGCGCATGGCGTCCGATAATATATAAAGCCTTGAGCGCCTCGCGTCCTTTATGTGAGATATCGGTCATTTGGTCAAACGAAGTCACCCGGCGCAGATACAACCACCGAGCCATCTGTTTGCCGGCGAACTTAGGCAATCCGGCACGCAGTGCCACTTCTTGCAGTTCACTCAATGTTTTTCCTAATAGCGTCTCCACGAAGTAGTATTTTTCTGTCAGTTGCCGGCATTTAGCATAGTGACATCCATGTGCGGATAAGCAAATGTAAAGCCTTGTGGTGGCAATTCAGTATAGAAACGTTCCTGTATATCAAAGAAGACACCCCAGTAATCCGCGCTGCGGACCCATGCCCGAACGACAAAAGTTATATCGTTTTCGTTGAGTGATTTGAGCGCCGCAAATGGGGCAGGAATAGCGTCCATGCGGTAGTTAACCGTAGATAGTTGGTAGGCGGATATGTTCAGTTCCTTGTAGAGTTTTTTCATGTCCGTGTCTGCCTGCAGTATGCGCTTGTCACTATTGAGAATGGCGTATATAGCCTCTTTACACGCCTTGGCGTCTACTCCATACGACACGCTTACCTGCCATTCCAAGCGGCGTAGCGGACGTCCGCTGTAGTTGTTGATTGTGCCGTTGGACAGTGCTCCGTTCGGAAGAATAACCACGCGGTTGTCAACAGTGAGGATTTTTGTAGCGGTAATATTGACCTCAATGACAGTTCCTGCATGCCCTTGCGCTTCGATATAATCTCCTGCTTTAAAGGGTTTGAAGGCGAGTATCATCAGTCCTCCGGCAAAGTTCTGCACCGTCCCGGAAAGCGCCATGCCGATAGCCATACCTCCGGCTGCCAGTAAAGCAGCGAGCGAAGTGGTGTTCACGCCTAAGGTGCTGACCGAGACAACGACAAGGAGTATGGTAAGCGAGATGGAAACAAACGATGTGATAAACGAGACCAATGTGGGTTCCGTCTTTCGGCGTGTGAACATTCGTTTCAAGCCTTTTTTTACCAACTCGATGAGCCATATACCGATGATATAAATGAGTAGTGCAGCGAGCACTTTAAGTCCGAACTGCAGCATAGCTTCTCCCACTTCGTGCCAGAAGCCGGTAGGATTGCTTTTAGCGTACTCAATCATTTGCCGTGCTCCCTCCCGTACGGAATCAGTGGGTAGGATATCCTTTTGTACCTCAGCCGTCAAAGCGGCAACATCTTGCAGTAAAATCATAGTGGTTATCGAATTCTGTCAGCAGCTCGCACGAGTGCCTCATCCTTAAGGATACGCCGCGTAGCCATCAGGGTTAATACCAAACAAACCAGAGGGAACGAAGCCCACGGCAGTATATGCCAGTCCACGCCCAGACTCATTTTAGCCAGCCATATATAAATGGCGAGCACTCCGTAGTAGCCGAGACACAGCATGACGGAGAAGATGTTCAACCGTGCCTGTAGCAGCCTCTTTTTGTAGAGAAAGATATCAATGAGTGCCAGTACAGGAATCAGAATGGTGGCGACGAACAGGCCCCATAAGCCTTGTAACGGTGCTCCACCCAGTGCGCTCAATTCCCATATCTGCAACTCTGCCGCCTCCCGGGGGGTGACGAACTGTACAACGGGCAGCCAGATCAAGGCAATGCCCAACACGACGACGGCTAATAAGTAAAGTGTCTGTATTCTCTGTATCATATCAGTTATCAGTTATCAGTTATCAGTTATCATTTTTCTTTGCTTCTTCAAGAGAAGCACATTTGTCTCCGTTTCGGTTGACCCATGCTATCTGTCGTGCCGGATTTCCGACCATGAGTGCGAACGCCGGTACATCTTTTGTTACGACCGAACCGGCACCAATCATACAGTATTCGCCTAACTCATGTCCGCAAACAATAGTTGCGTTGGCACCGACTGAAACGCCGCGATGCAAAATGGTCGGCTTGTACTCATTCTTGCGGCAGACTGCTGCTCTTGGGTTGATGACGTTAGTGAACACCATGCTAGGCCCGAGGAATACATCGTCTTCACATTGTACGCCCGTATAGACGGAAACATTGTTCTGTATTTTGCAGTTTTTGCCGAGTACGACTTCGGGGGATATAACTACGTTCTGACCTATGTTGCAGTTTTCTCCAATACTACATCCTGACATGATATGGGAGAAATGCCATATCTTCGTGCCCTTACCTATCGTGCACTTCTCGTCCACATAGGACGACTCATGAACAAAGAAATCAGCCATCAGAAGAACAATTTTAATATGTCATTCCCGTTTGCGAAAATCAAGAGTGCCAGCAGCAGCCAGAAGCCCACTTCGTTCGCTCTCTCAAGGAACTTGTCGCTCGGTTTACGCCGCGTGATGATTTCTACCAGCAGGAAAAGTATATACCCACCGTCCAAGGCTGGGATGGGCAGAAAATTCATGAACGCGAGTATGAGACTGAGGAACGCGGTCATATGCCAGAAGGCGTACCAACTCCAAAATGCAGGGAACATGCTGCCGATGGCGCCGAACCCTCCGAGTGACTGTGCACCCTCCTTGGTGAACACAAGACGGAACTGTTTGACGTACATTTCAAGAATATCCCATCCGTATTTGATCCCGGCGGGAATAGCTTCTAAGAGGGAGTAATCGGTGTGCTCCAGTTCGAAGATATCGAATTTGGCAGCGATACCGATTTTGCCTTGGTCACCGATGAAGAGATGCGCTTGCTGCAATGCTCCCTGCCTGTAATAATCAATAGTGACAGAGTCGCAAGGGTGCCGTTGCAGTTCTTCTGTCAGTTGGATATAGCAAGGTGTAGGGACGCTGTTGACAGCGACAATACTATCGCCTTTCTGCAATCCGGCAAAGAACGCCGCGTTATCAGGCAGCACGGTATCCACGACGCACGGAATCCATTCGGCGATGAGCACATATCGCCGTTTTTGATAATTTCTGTCCGCACGGTGTTTTTCTCGCTCTGCTTTGTCAAAGGCATTCTGTTGTGCGAGATATCGTGTTCCGAGGTCGTCGGAAAGGGAGAGCCGGACGGTGTCTTTTCCTCGCAGAACAATGACGTCGCGTTTCCCCTCAATGATAACCGCCTGTACGACATCGCTCAGTTCTTGCGGTTCCACGCCGTCAATGGTGAGAATTTTATCCTGCTGTTCAAAGCCTTCCGCCTGCATTATCTCCGAATAGTATAGTCCTGTTGTTACATTGCGGAGCGGCAGTGTGTCTTGCCCCCAATGCCAAAGGAGCATGGAGAAGATAACCAGCGCTCCGACAAAATTGACCAATATGCCGCCGAGGATAATGAGCAGTCTCTGCCATGCTGGTTTGGAGCGGAACTCCCATTGCTGCGGTTCTTTAGCGAGATCGTCCGTGGAGTGCGTCTCATCGACCATTCCTGCGATAGCACAGTATCCTCCAAACGGTAGCCATCCAATCCCCCATTCGGTGTTCTCGGGATGTTGGTTCCAGCCTTGGTCCTCGTTCGAAGCAAAGAACTTGACATGCCATTTCCCGTCAAATTTCTTGAAGCGGACGAGGCTTATCCAAGGGTTGAAGAACATATAAAATTTCTCTACTCGCACATTAAAAATACGTGCGAAAGTGAAGTGCCCCAACTCATGTATCAAGACGAGAAATGATAGGGCTAATATCAACTGAATAGCTTGAATCATCTAATTATTTTTAATTTACCATTTACTAATTATTATTTGCTCGGCAATACGGCGTGCTTCTTTGTCCGTTTCTACGTAGTTTTCATACGTGGGGTTTGCAATAAAGGGTGCTTTTTCCATAGTTTGTCGTATAACGTCACTCATCTGGAGGAATGCACATCGCCCTTCCCGGAAAGCGAGGTTAGCCACTTCGTTGGCGGCATTGAGAACACAAGGGCAGTTCCCACCACGTCTCATGGCTTCGTATGCGAGCCCGAGATTAGGAAATCGTTTCATATCCGGTTCCTCGAACGTCAAGGCTCCCAACGCACAAAGGTCAGCCCGGGGAAAATCACTTGTCAGGCGCTCGGGGAACGAGAGGGCGTATTGGATAGGAAGCCTCATATCCGGTGCGCCTAACTGCGCTTTGATAGCACCGTCAGCAAACTGCACGGCTGAATGCACAATGGATTGTGGATGTACCAGCACTTCTATCTTCTCTACGGGCACTCCGAACAGCCATTTGGCCTCAATCACCTCGAATCCTTTATTCATCATAGAGGCGCTGTCAATGGTTATCTTGGCACCCATATCCCAATTGGGATGTTTGAGCGCGTCGGCGGCAGTGACAGTCTTCATCTGTTCAAGGGTGTGGGTCCTGAACGGTCCTCCGCTCGCGGTTAACAGAATCTTCTCTATCTCGTTGCGGTCTTCTCCGACCAAGCTTTGGAAGATAGCGCTATGCTCGCTGTCCACCGGCAGAATGGGTGTGTGGTGCAGCAGGGCCAAGTTACAAATGATTTCGCCTGCCACAACGAGTGTCTCTTTGTTGGCGAGAGCGATGGTTTTTCCGGCTTTGATGGCTTCGATGGTAGGTTTGAGACCTGCGTACCCTACCATTGCTGCGACAACAACGTCAATGCTCGGCATGGTAACCACTTCGGCAATCGACTGTTCTCCCGCCCATACTTTGACGGGCATGTCAACCAAAGCGTCCCGAAGGGGTTCATAGAGACTCTCGTCCGCAATACATACTACTTCGGGCTTGAATTCTCGGGCTTGTAGTATCAGTTTGTCAATACTTCGGTGGGCGCATAGAGCGTACACTTGATATCGGTCTGGATAACTGCGTACCACGTCTAATGTTTGTGTGCCTATCGAGCCTGTAGAACCTAAAATCGCTAATTGTTTAGGGCTCTTATCCGTTGTTGAGTTTTTACTTTCCATTACCAAATAATTACCTCTTCGGGATTGACAAATTTCCCGTCGTCCCACATCTCAATGACAACGTCATGCTCTCCATCCACCATACCTATCGTTTCTCCGCGTTCTACTTTTTCTCCTTGCGGTTTGAGCGCTGCCGCCACATGGCGGTAAAAGGTTATGTAAGTCCCGTTTTGCAGCACGATAGTGAATGTATTGTCTGCCAGCCGCTCAACGCTTAGCAATGTGCCTCGCATGACAGCCATCACGTTTTCGTTTTTCGCCGCTCGTACCGTAACGCCGTATAGATGTATTCCCGGTCGTGCCGGTTGTATAACAGCGCCGCGTAAGGGACGGTATAATTGCTTGATAGCATGGTTGGCCGTGTTGTCGAACAGGAGCAGTCGGTCACGCTCTTTCTGTTCGTATTGGGCCATGAAAGCGTCAGTCGCCTCGTTCCGTTGCTCCAAGATTTGTGTGCGCTCTACCAACTCCAACGAGTCGAGGCTATGCACACTGTCCTTCTGGATATCTCCCGCCGTCAACTGCTTGATGACGTCAAGGTACTGACGTTGGATAGTCAGGCTATGTTGAAGCGAGTCGACGCGCGCGGACTCTTGTGTCAATTGTTGGCGCAGACTGGCACTATAGCCCGGCAGCACGTTGCGCAACGGAGTATAGACAATAAGTACTGATAAGAGCAGAATGATGGCGATGAACAGGACGAAGAGAAAACTGATGGCGCCCATCAGGCTGACGCGGATATGGAACACCTCGCGCAGCGTGATGTCATCCAACATTGCCAGCCTGTATTTATGCCAGTTATTTTTCATCTTTTACTTTTCAATTTTCACCTTTCGGTTACAGAATTGTACATCCTGCGCAGGGTTTGAGTTGTTTGAAGAAGTCGTTGCCTTTGTCATCAACAAGGATGAATGCAGGAAAATCCTCCACTTCAATCTTCCAGATAGCCTCCATTCCCAGTTCGGGATATTCGACGCACTCGATGGACTTGATGTTGTTTTGCGCAAGGATAGCCGCCGGTCCTCCGATAGAGCCGAGGTAGAAACCGCCGTGTTTCTGACATGCGTTGGTTACATCAATGGACCGGTTGCCTTTGGCAAGCATAATCAGGCTGCCTCCATGGTCCTGGAACTCATCTACATATGGGTCCATACGTCCGGCAGTGGTCGGTCCCATCGAACCGCATGCCATGCCTGCCGGTGTCTTTGCCGGACCGGCATAATAGATAGGATGGTTCTTCAGATATTCGGGCATCGGTTCGCCGGCATCGAGACGGGCTTTAATCTTTGCGTGCGCAATGTCGCGTCCTACGATGATAGTCCCGTTGAGGCTTAGACGTGTGCCGATGGGATATTTTGTTAGGATGGCGCAAACGTCTTTCATCGGTTGGTTCAGGTCAATGCGGACTGCGTCTCCTTCGCCTGTCTGACGCAGTTCTGCGGGAATGAGAGAAGCAGGGTTGTTGTCCAGTTTCTCAATCCAGATACCGTCTTTGTTGATCTTACATTTGATATTACGGTCTGCCGAGCAACTTACGCCGAGGCCTATCGGACAGCTGGCACCGTGGCGCGGCAGGCGGACTACACGCACATCGTGCGCCATGTATTTGCCGCCGAACTGTGCCCCGAGACCGATTTTGTATGCCTCTTGCAGCAGTTGTTGTTCCAACTCGGTATCGCGGAAAGCACGTCCGGTCTCATCGCCTGTGGTGGGCAGCGAGTCGTAATAATGGGTGCTCGCCAGTTTGACTGTCAGCAGGTTTTTCTCTGCGCTGGTACCGCCGATGACAATCGCTATATGGTAGGGCGGACATGCAGCAGTACCGAGGCTCTTCATCTTCTCCACGAGGAAAGGGATGAGTGTGCCGGGGTTCTGGATACGTGCTTTGGTCTCCTGATAGAGATAGGTCTTGTTTGCTGAACCGCCGCCTTTTGTCACGCATAAGAAACGATATTCGTTGCCATGAGTAGCCTCTATGTCTATCTGAGCTGGAAGATTGCATTTGGTATTCACCTCGTCGTACATG
This sequence comes from Bacteroidia bacterium, assembly GCA_021152555.1. Classification (GTDB taxonomy): domain Bacteria; phylum Bacteroidota; class Bacteroidia; order Bacteroidales; family Paludibacteraceae; genus Colicola. The sequence goes on from JAGKVE010000035.1 coordinate 16,180, forward strand.
TTGAGCGGAGCATTCTGCGAATAACGCAGGTTGCACTCCGTATAGGTGTTGAATACACCGCGTGAGAGTGCCTCCTCGTCCGACACCTCACGACCCTCGTACATCGTACTTCGTACATTTGTAAATACACACTGTCCCTTCTCGCCATGGATAATAGCTGTGCCGGTGTCCTGACAAAGCGGCAGCTGACCTTTGCATGCCACCTCGGCGTTGCGCAGGAAAGTGAGGGCCACGTATTTGTCGTTCGCTGATGCCTCCGGGTCACGTAAAATCTTGGCGACCTGCTCGTTGTGGCTGCGGCGCAGCATAAAACTGACATCGTGGAATGCTTGTTGAGCCATCAGGGTCAGGGCCTCCGGTTCTACTTTCAAAATCTCATGTCCTTCAAAATTGCTGACTGACACATGGTCTTTGGTCAGCAGGTAATACTCGGTTTCGTCTTTGCCGAGTTGGAACATTGGTGCGTACTTGAATTCTACCATTTTATCGTTGTTTATATGTCCGTGTCAATGCTTTCGCCGCGTTTACGCGCGAAAAACAACTGCAAAATTACTGCTTTTTTTTGACATACACAAATAATTGTGTATTTTTTTACCGCAAATCAACGGTTATCTTGAGGTTATACCGCCTTCCTGTCAGGTAGTTGGGGCTTGCCCACTGCTGACCGTAGGCGTCAGCCACCCAGAAATATGAGTTTACGTTCTTCCATCCAACGAGGTTGAATACTTCAAACTGGATAGCCCATTGCTTGACATGTTTGGCAGACGGTGCCCGCATGAACTTGGCGGTCTGTGCGTTGAAAACATAGGTTGCGCCTAAGTCTATACGTTTGTAGGTCGGCATACGTCCCCAGCTCTGGTTGTTACGCGGCGCGTAGAAAGGCTGGCCTTCCGAGAACTGCATCTTGATATGAAATTTCAACTGAGGCAGTTGGGGAATGTAGTCTTGGAAAAGCATGGAGAAATTGTACCGCTGTTCAGTGGGGCTGGGTATCCATTCCGGTTGCTGACTGCCGGCTGATGACGGCTGGTTCAGTCGCTGCCGTGCCACCATTGTGGAGAATGAAATCCAACTGTCGGCACCGGGAACCAACTCGCCGTATAACTTCAAGTCCAGTCCGCCCGCATAGCCCTGTGAGTCATTTTTACCGGAGTACCTCACACGCACGTTGTCCACTGTGTAACTCTCCATCCGGTCGATGTATTTATAATAACCTTCCGCTGTTAACTTGAACGGTCTTCCCCATGCCCGGAAGTAGTAATCACCGCCTAAAACAACGTGTACCGACCGTTGTGCACGCAAATCGCGGTTGAGACGGATTCGCGTAATTCCTAAGTCATCCGTCACTGTGTCACGCAGCTCTTTGTAGAACGGCGCCTGATAGTACAATCCGGTTGCCAAACGGAAACAGAAATCCCGCTTCCAGCCCGGTACCCACTCAATAGATGCGCGAGGGGAGGGGAGTACTTCGTTGTTCCAGCTCCACCATTGCAAACGTCCGCCAACGGTAAGTATCCATTGACCCGAAGTGGTGTGCCATTTATGCTCATTTTGAATGTATCCTTGTACTCGGGCGGAGAGCATCGAACTATCGCCGCGCATGGAGTAGTATAGTTCCATTGATCGCCCGTCATTGGGCATCGAGTAGCCAGCACTGTCACGCCATTCCCATTCACTGATATGATCGCGTATCATCTCCGCCTGACCGCTTACACCCCATCGTAGTGTATTGCCGCCTGCACGCCATATACCATTATGAGCGAGTGTTATTACGCCTGCCTCAAGGCTGTTACGGGCATGCTGGTGGAAGATTCCTGTTCCCAAGACTGCACTCTGGCCTTCTCCCGGATTGATTTGCTGACCGACGGAGGGAGTGGGCTGACTGTTGTCGGACGGACCCTCGGAAAGCACATATTCGCCGGTGATATCGAAGTTCTCTCGCTCGTTGGTATAGAACCCTGACGCGTCAAAACCAATCTCTACTTCTGACGGCTGACTGCTGATGGCTGACAGCTTATACCTCCCTTTTGCACCAAGTGCGGCGAAGGCTGTCAGGAAACGGTCTTTCTCTTGCCCCTCATAGTAGATGGCGAGGTTCTTGGCGTTCTGACCTCCGAAACTCTCACTCATGCTGTCCGGCGCAAAACGGTAGTCGTTCAGACTAACATTGCCTAAAAATGACATCTCCCAAGGCTGACTTCTGACGGCTGACTTCTGACGGCTTACTGCTTTCCATGTCAGGTATGTCTGGTAATCTATGTATGTCGGCTGGTAGTTTCCGGAGGTGGCGAGACCTCCTAACATATATTTTGATGTCTTGTAGCGGATTCCGTGCATCTGGCTGTAAGTGCTGTCTCCGTGCCCGACATAGACCTGTGCCCCGAGCAGACTGGCACTCAGGCTCGCCTCGAAGGACTGAGGACGTTTGTACGTGATGTCTAATACTGACGACATCTTATCGCCGTACTGTGCACCATAACCGCCCGCAGAGAACGACACGTTTTCAACCATCTCCGGATTTACGAAACTGAGACCTTCCTGCTGACCGCTGCGGATGAGTAACGGACGGTGGACCTCAATGCCGTTCACATACACCGAGTTCTCATCGAAAGCACCACCGCGCACATTATATTGACTGCTCAGTTCGTTGGTCTGGCTCACACCGGTGAATGTTATCAGAAGGCTCTCAATACTGCCGCCTGTCGCATCAGGCATGACGCGGGTCGCTGTGGCGTCTATATGGTCCATCGTCCCCTGAGTATGCTTGATACCGCGTACTTCTATCTCCGTCAGAACCTGTTCGTCCGTCAGTAGTTGGACGTTGATATTGAGTACATCGCGCACGTCGATAATTCGCTGCTGAACGGAGGTGTAGCCTATCATCGAATAGGTCAGCACTACTGTGTCCGTCTCCTCTATCAGCAATTCATAATACCCGTTCTTGTTCGTCGCCGTTCCGCCTAATAACTCTTTCGTACTTCGTTCTTCGTCACTTCGTACATCTCTCCATGCCGCTACGTTTGCCAACTCTATACCCACGTTGTCTTGGTCAACTACATACCCGTATATGCGCGAATTGCGCGCGTAAGAACAAACAGCACACGCACACAGTATCCATAAATTGACTATTCTAATGATTTTATCTCTCATTCCATCAATCCATCATTCCATCATTCCATCATTCCATCTCTCCACCAATCCCTCAATGTATTCCGTCAACTCCTCTCTTCCCAGGCCGTTTTCCGACGAGGTCACGAATATCGGCGGCAACTCCTCCCAATCCTCCAATAGCCGTTCTTTGTACTTCCGCACTTTGTCACTTAGCGACACGCGACCTAACTTGTCACCCTTCGTGAACACTATCGCGAACGGAACACCGTTTGCGCCAAGCCGGTTGATAAAATCAAGGTCTATCTTCTGCGCATCATGACGGCAGTCTATCAGCACAAACAAACTCACCAACTGTTCACGGAGAAGGCAGTAACGAGAAATCAGCCGGCCTATACGCTCGCGCTCTTTCACACACGCCTGCGCATACCCGTATCCCGGTAAGTCCACCAAATACCACTCCTTCGTTCCTTCGCCTTTGGCACTTTGTACCTTAAAATGATTTATCAGCAGCGTCTTGCCCGGCTTTTGACTCGTCTTCGCTAATTTCGGGTTATGGCATAGCATATTGATGAGACTCGATTTGCCAACGTTACTCCGACCGATAAATGCAAACTCCGGCAGCGGACTCTCCGGGCAGGCTTTTACATCCGGACTCGAAATGATATAGGTCGCGTTCTTAATCATACTCTCAAATCGACTGCAAAGGTACTACAAAAAATCCGAATGTGCAAGTAAAATTTATTTTATTTTGCCATTTGTAGGATTTTGCGAAGTAATCGTGCCCTTGTGACTAAGAAAATAACTTCGGGGAATTACGAAGTAAGGCGGAGTCCGAAGGTACTAAAATTTTGGCACATAGGCAAATAAATAGTCATAAACAGCCGCCGATTTCCCTAAGTTCAAGTTGGAAGTGCAACGTTGAGTAGTTAGAAAAGTAGATAAAATAGCAATGTAAAATAAAAAACGTGGGCTGTGATTTGCACAGTCCAC
>JAGKVE010000036.1 GCA_021152555.1 Bacteroidia bacterium
CCTATGGGTACGCGCAGATCGACACGCCTGCGATGGAAAACCTCTCCACGCTTATGGGCAAGTACGGCGAGGAGGGTGACAAGCTCCTTTTCCGTATCCTCAACTCAGGCGATGCTTTCTCCGGAATCGACTATGATTCTTTCCGTACCGGGGACGGGGAAGGCTCCTACAACAGCAAGGCTCTGTCCATGAAGGTCTGCGAGAAGGGCCTGAGGTATGACCTCACTGTTCCTTTCGCCCGCTATGTCGTTCAGCACCAGAACGAAATCTCCTTCCCTTTCAAGCGTTACCAGATTCAGCCTGTATGGCGCGCCGACCGTCCGCAGAAGGGACGCTACCGTGAGTTCTACCAGTGCGATGTGGATGTTATCGGCAGTACTTCCCAGCTGAATGAGCTTGAACTGGTCCAGATTGTAGACAGGGTATTTCACCTTTTTGACGTGAATGTCCTCATCAAGATAAACAACCGCAAGGTCCTGACCGGCTTTGCCGAAATCTGCGGCTTCCCTGACAAGGTCGTGGACATCACTGTCGCAATCGACAAGCTTGACAAGATCGGTCTCGAGGCAGTGAAGGCCGAGATGATCGAGAGGGGTCTCACTCCTGAAGCTGTAGCCGTGCTCGAGCCGATCCTGCTGCTTTCCGGCACGACTTCCGAAAAGCTGGCGGTCATGCGCTCCCTGATGAACGGAGGCTCTTCTTCCGGACTGGTTTCCGCCGAGGGCCTCAAGGGTCTTGACGAACTGGAGGAACTGTTCGGTTTCATCGAAGCAGCAGGCATCACGTCCCCTGTCGAGATAGATCTTTCCCTTGCGCGCGGACTGAACTACTACACCGGTGCCATCTTCGAAGTAAAAGCGCTTGATGCGCAGATCGGCTCCATCACAGGCGGCGGTCGTTACGACAATCTGACCGGTATTTTCGGTTTGCCGAACGTATCGGGGGTCGGTATTTCATTTGGCGCCGACCGTATCTATGACGTATTGACGGAGCTGGATTTATTCCCGAAGGAGCTGCAATCCTCAACACAAATCCTATTCGCGACCTTCGGCGCGGACGAATTACGATATGCGCTCCGCTGGGCGAAAGCACTCCGAGAGGCAGGAATAACCACCGAAGTATATCCGGAACCGACAAAAATGAAGAAACAAATGGGTTATGCAGACGCCAAGCAGATTCCGTTTGTAGCTATCGTGGGCGGCGACGAGATGGCGCAAAACAAAGTGATGCTCAAGAATATGAGTAGCGGCGAACAACAACTGATGGAGCTCGGGGAGCTCGTTAAACTGTTAAAGCGTTAAACTGTTAAATCGTTAAATTGTTATGGCAGATACGAATAAACAATTCGATTTAGTGACCGCCAAATGCCGGCAGATATTCATAGACAAGATGCAGGACTACGGTCCTTCATGGCGTATTTTCCGCCTGCATGGTATAACCGACCAGTTATATATCAAAGCCTGCAACATACGCCAGCGCCAAGAAACCGGCGTCAGTTTGGTCGGCGATGACATAGAAGGCAACCTGCGCGCGATAGTCAATTACGGCGTTATGGCAATCATTCAGGAGCGAAACGGATATGCCGATGCCACAGATATGAGTAGTGAAGAAGCGACAAAGCTGTACGACAAAGTGCTGCAGGAAGCCAAAGAACTGATGATGCGCAAGAACCATGACTATGGCGAGGCATGGCGCGAGATGAGCAAAGAAGGGATTGTTGACATGATATTGGCAAAAATCATCCGCATTAAGAATATCCTCAGCAACAATGGAAAAACGATTGCTTCCGAAGGCGTGGAAGGCAATTATTTCGATATTATCAACTACGCTATCTTTGATTTGATTCATTATAGTGAATAGTCGAAAGTCAAAAGTCGAAAGTCGAAAGTCAAAAGACAAAAGTCGAAAGTTAAAAGTTAAAAGCAAAATGAACAAGACAAAACATATTATTGGCAGCACGGCCCGCACCCTGCTCGGGCTTACGTTCATCTTCTCGGGATTCGTCAAAGCCATCGACCCCCTGGGAACGGTTTATAAGATAGAGGACTACCTCAAAGCCTTTGGCGGTTTCTTTACGGACTTGCTGCCGTTGGCGGAATTCGGCGCTATCGTTCTGATTGCTACCGAATGTGTGCTGGGCGTGAGTCTCCTTTTTAACGTGCGCACGCAATGGACAAGCTGGATCAGTCTGGCTTTCTATCTCTTCATGACGCCTCTGACACTTTGGATTGCGCTGACTAACCCGGTGAGCGACTGCGGCTGTTTCGGCGACGCAATCGTGCTGACCAACTGGCAGACCTTCTGGAAGAACATCGTACTGACGGGTCTGGTTATAGCCCTGCTTGTATGCCGCAAAGCTATTCCGCAGACTTTCAGCTGGCAGGCGGAGTTATGTATCGCGGTAGTCGGCTTCGGGCTGAGTTTCGGACTAATGGCGTATACATACCATCATTTACCGTTGATCGATTTCCGGCCTTACAAAATAGGCAATCACATCCCTACCCTCATGGAAATTCCCGAAGACGCCGAGCCGGATGTATATGAGACGACACTCATCTACGAGAAAGACGGCGTGCAGCAGGAGTTCACGCTGGAGAACTACCCCAAAGGCGATCCCGAATGGACTTTTTTGGACCAGAAATCCGTGCTGGTAAAGAAAGGCTACGAGGCACCGATACATGATTTCGAGATCATGACAATGGATTTTGAGGATATCACATACGACATACTCGAATCTGAAGAGCCGGTAACGCTTGTGACTATGTACGACCTCAAGAAGACCGACCGCAAACAGACCGACAAGCTGCTGCGTCTCTATGCCGACTGTACGCTGCGCGGCGAGAAATGCTATTTCCTCACCGGCTCCGGCGAAGATGACATCTACGCCTTTGCGGAAGAAACAGGAATGGATATGGAGACGGCAGAGCAGGTATTCTGTACCATCGACCCCGTGACGCTCAAGACTATCGTCCGCGCTAACCCGGGCATGTTCGTCGTACAAAACGGAACTATCATTGACAAGCATAACTTAAAACAATTATAATATGGCAAGAATTAAAATGGTTGCAGGTAACTGGAAAATGAACAAGAACCTGCAGGAAGGTGTAGCTCTGGCTACCGAGTTAAAAGAAGCAGTAAAGAACCCTTCATGCGCCGTTGTTATCGGTACGCCGTTTATTCACTTGGCTACCGTAGCTGAGCTTCTCAAAGGCTCTGCTATCAAAGTGGCAGCAGAGAACTGCGCAGATCACGAGAAAGGTGCATACACCGGTGAGGTAAGTGCTGAGATGGTAAAATCCACAGGCGCAGAGTACGTCATCCTCGGTCACTCCGAGCGTCGTCAGTACTACGCTGAGAGCTATGAGATGTTAGCAGAGAAAGTACGTCTGGCTCTGGCTAACGGTCTGAAGGTTATCTTCTGCATCGGCGAAGTAAAAGAGGAGCGTGAGGCAGGCAAGCAGAACGAGGTAGTGAAAGCACAACTGGAAGGTTCGGTATTCGGTCTGAGCGCAGAGGAGTGGAAGAACATCACCCTTGCTTACGAACCCGTATGGGCTATCGGTACCGGACTTACCGCTACTCCGGCTCAGGCAGAGGAGATCCACGCTTACATCCGCTCCCTCGTAGCCGAGAAATACGGCAAAGAGGCAGCAGAGGAGACGACTATCCTTTACGGCGGAAGTTGCAACGAGAAGAATGCAGCAGAGCTGTTTGCTTGCCCGGATATCGACGGTGGTCTGATTGGCGGTGCTGCTCTCGTAGCAGAGAAATTCCTCGCCATCATTGCAGCACGATAAAAGAGTAGTTTTTCCTTACCTTGAGGGTATAGTGACGTACTTTATATCGTCTAGGTATGGTCTAGCTATCGTCTAGGTTTATTATATAAAAACTATGGGACTTATTAAGACCATCAATAGAAACGGCGAGATCCTTACCCCGCACATTGCTGACGACGTGTTCATGGCGGAGAACGCCACGGTTGTCGGCGATGTGACGGTGGGAGAAGGATCGAGCCTGTGGTTCAACTCCGTGCTGCGCGGCGATGTGAATACTATCACCATCGGTAAGCATTGCAACATCCAGGACGGTGCGGTTCTCCACACGCTCTACAAGAAATCAACGATCACCCTTGGCAATTACGTGTCTGTCGGGCATAACGTCACAATCCACGGCGCGGACGTGGACGACTACGCGCTCATCGGCATGGGTTCCACCCTGCTCGACGGCGCACACGTAGGCGAAGGAGCTATCGTGGCTGCAGGTGCTCTGGTGCTCAAGGGCACACAGATCGGTCCTCATGAGATATGGGGCGGCGTGCCGGCTAAGTTTATCAAGAAAGCCGACCCGGCGCAGACCGAAGAGATAAACAAAACGATTGCCAACAACTACGCCATGTACGCAAGTTGGTATAAATAGACCGCTTCGCTAAAAGAGTAAAGACCGCAGCGAAGCTGCTAAAAGATAAGAGACAATTATGTTTAAAAGAATACTTCTCAAACTTTCCGGTGAGAGCCTGGCAGGAGAAAACAAGCAAGGCATCGATCCTCAGCACCTGGCCGAGTACGCCGAGCAAATCAAAGCGATTGCAGAGAAAGGCGTACAAGTAGCGATCGTCATCGGCGGCGGAAACATCTTCCGTGGCTTGAGCGGTTCGCAGAAAGGCTTTGACCGCGTCAAGGGAGACCAGATGGGTATGTTAGCTACCGTCATCAACGCCTTGGCTCTATCCTCTGCCCTCGAAGCCATCGACCAACCGGTACGTGTATTGACAGCCATCCGCATGGAGCCAATCGGCGATTTCTATAATCCGGCAAAAGCTATCCGGCTGTTGGAAAAGGGCAATGTAGTAATCCTTGCCGGCGGTACAGGAGCACCCTACTTCACGACCGACACCGGTTCATCGCTCCGCGCCTTGGAGATAAAGGCGGATGTCATGCTCAAGGGAACACGTGTGGATGGTATCTATACTGCTGACCCGGAGAAAGACCCGACCGCTACGAAATTCACGGAGATCACCTATGATGAGGTCATCCGCCGCGGTCTGAAGGTCATGGACCTCACTGCTACCGCAATGGCGAAAGAGAACGGTCTGCCGATATACGTCTTTAACATGGACCAACTCGGCAATTTACAGAAAGTCATAGACGGTGAACCAATAGGAACCTTAGTTAAACCCTAACACTATATTTATATGGAAGACGAACTCGAATTATTAGAGTCTGCAGCCGAAGAACAGATGCAGAACGCAGTTGCCCACTTGGACGACACCCTTCAGCACATCCGTGCAGGTAAAGCCAACCCGCGTATTCTCGATCCGATCAAGATTGACTACTATGGTGTGATGTCGCCGCTCAGCAGTTGTGCGACTATCACGACTCCAGACGCCCGTACAATCGCCATTCAGCCATGGGAGAAAAAACTCATCGGCGAAATCGAGCGCGCAATCATCAACTCGAATATCGGACTCGCGCCTTCTAACAACGGCGAGACCATCCGTCTTATCCTTCCGCCGCTGACGGAGGAACGCCGCCGCGACCTGTGCAAACAATGCAAAGGAGAGCTGGAGGAGGCTAAGATGTCCATCCGCAATGCGCGCCGCGACGCCATCGAAGAGTTCAAGAAACTCATCAAGAACGGCTTAAGCGAAGACGTAGAAAAAGACGCTGAAGAGGAGATCCAGAAGACCCACGACAAGTACATTGCCAAGGTCGATGCCCTTTATGCCGCCAAAGAGAAAGAGATCATGACGGTATAAATAGACCGCTGCGCTAAAAGAATAAAGACCGCTGCGCTAAAAGAATAAAGATGTTTTAGTGAGCAAAGCGAATGGTCATTAATTCACCTATGAGGGGGCTCGTAATCAAGTCAACGGGAAACAGTTATATCGTCCGTCTGGATGATGGTACGAGTGTGGAATGCTATGTAAAAGGCAATTTCCGCATTCGGGGTATCCGTTCTACCAATCCCGTCGCTGTGGGAGACTACGTGGTAGTAGAAAGTCAAAAGTCGAAAGTCGAAAGCAGTGAAGCCGGTTTTTGGATTACGGAGGTAGAAGAGCGGCGGAATTATATCATCAGGCGCTCCACCAATTTGAGCAAAGAGAGCCATATACTCGCAGCGAATATAGACCAGGTGGCGCTCATCGTGACGATTAGCCATCCGGTTACAAGCACAACGTTCATAGACCGTTTTCTTGCCACATGCGAAGCGTACCGCGTACAGGCGATTCTGATATTCAACAAGATAGACCTGTTAAGCGCTGAAGAGACGGCGCAGATGGACGACTTGCGGAAAATCTACGAGCACATCGGCTATCGGACAGTAAAACTATCAGCAATCAGCCTTCAGCCGTCAGACATTCTACCTATGCTGGAAGGCAAAACCACATTGCTGAGCGGGAACTCGGGCGTTGGAAAGAGCACATTGCTGAATGCTCTATTCGGGAAAGAGATGACGCGCACCGGTAAGATTTCCGATGCGCACGACAAAGGGATGCACACCACCACTTTCTCCGAGATGTATGAGTTAGTCGAAAGTCAAAAGCCGAAAGCCGAAAGCAAAGGCCGGATAATTGACACTCCCGGCATCAAAGGCTTCGGAACGATTGATATGACCAAAGAGGAAGTGAGCCATTATTTCCGTGACATCTTCCGTGTAGGAGCGGACTGCCGGTTCGGGAACTGCACACACACCAACGAACCCGGATGTGCCGTACAAGACGCCGTAGTACGGGGAGAAATAGCCGTCAGCCGCTATGAATCATACCTGTCAATACTCGGCGACTGCACGGAAAGCAAATACAGATAAAATTATTTTTATGATAACAATAGAACAATTAAAAGACGTACAACAACGCGCCGACAAACTCAAAGCGTACTTGCAGATTGACGAAAAGCGCATTCAGTTGGAGGAAGAGGAACTGCATACGCAGGCTCCCGGTTTTTGGGATGACGCCAAAGCCGCAGAGGTCCAGATGCGAAAGGTGAAAGGCATCAAACGATGGATTGAAGGCTATGAAGGCGTACGCGCAGCCGTAGAGGAACTCGCGCTCGCATTCGATTACTACAAGGAAGAACTGGTAACGGAAGAGGAAGTCGATGCCGCTTATTCGCACGCACTAAGGGAGGTCGAGAATCTGGAGATGAAGAACATGCTCAGCCATGAAGAGGACCAGATGCCGGCTGTACTGAAAATCGTGTCCGGCGCAGGAGGAACCGAAGCCCAGGACTGGGCGGAACAGCTGATGCGTATGTATCAGCGGTACTGCGAGAAACACGACTACAAAGTGACCATCGCCAACCTGCAGGAAGGTGACGAAGCCGGAATCAAGACCGTGACGTTCAATATCGAAGGCGACATGGCTTACGGATACCTCAAATCCGAAAATGGCGTTCACCGTCTCGTGCGCGTAAGTCCTTATAACGCACAAGGCAAGCGAATGACATCGTTTGCGTCAGTTTTTGTAGTACCATTGATTGACGATACTATTGCGGTGGAAGTCAACCCGGCCGGAATCAGTTGGGATACCTTCCGGTCCTCAGGAGCCGGCGGACAGAACGTCAACAAAGTGGAATCCGGCGTGCGGTTGCATTACAAGTTCACCAACCCGCTGACGGGACAGCCCGACGAGATAGTCATCGAGAACACCGAGACGCGCGACCAGCCCAAGAACCGCGAGAACGCCTTGCGTCACTTGCGCAGCCAGTTATACGAATTAGAGTTGGAGAAACGGCGTCAGGCGCAAGCGAAAGTGGAAGCAGGCAAAAAGAAAATCGAATGGGGATCGCAGATCCGCAGTTATGTATTCGACGACCGGCGTGTCAAGGACCACCGCACCAACTACCAGACGAGCAATGTAAACGCTGTCATGGACGGTGATATAGACGCGTTCATCAAAGCGTACCTGATGGAATTTCCGGATTAACCAACCCAACCTCCCCTAAAGGGAGTGAATAAAGAATAGAATTATGAAGAAAATATTATTTATTGCCGCCCTGACAGCGATGAGCGCAAATATCTTTGCGCAGACAGACACGACCAAGGTACAACGTGCGCAAAAGGACAGTACCGAGGGATTCCGCTTTACCACCATAGACTCCGTAGGCATTACGCCAGTCAAAGACCAGAACAGGAGTTCGACCTGCTGGGCGTTCTCAACGCTTGGATTTCTGGAGTCAGAAGTACTTCGCACGAAAGGCAAAGAAATAGACTTCAGCGAAATGTTTGTTGTCAGCAAAACAATGATAGACCGTGCCACCTACTGTGTGCGTCTCTACAACGAACCGAATTTCGCACCCGGCGGAAGCGCATACGACGTGATCTATTGTATGGGTCACTACGGCTTGGTACCGCAAGAAGCCATGCCCGGAATCCGTTACGGATGGACGGATAACGACACCCTGCCCGTCCATAGCGAGTTGGATCACGTAGCAGGCGGTTATCTGAAAGGTCTGAAGGGATTGAAGAAACTGAGTCCCGTATGGCGAGAGGGTCTGCAGGCGATTTATGACACGTATCTCGGCGCATGCCCGGAGGAGTTCGAGTATGAAGGCAAGAAATACACACCTCAAAGTTTTGTGCAAGCCCTCGGTTTGAATGCCGACGACTACGTTTCCATCACCAGTTATACGCACCATCCGTTCTACGAGCGCTTTGCGCTGGAGGTTCCTGACAACTGGCGCATGGACCAGATGTACAATGTACCGATGGAGGATATGATGCGAATCATTGACAATGCGCTTGCCAACGGCTATACGCTTGCCTGGGGAGCCGACGTCAGCGAAATCGGTTTTACGCGCAAAGGTATCGGCGTTGTGCCTGATGCGGATAAAGGCGCTGATCTGACAGGAAGTGATATGGCCAAATGGGTGGGCATGACCGCAGACAAGAAGAAAGAGGAACTGACCAAGAAACCATTACCCGAGAAAGAGATTACCCAACAGATGCGCCAAGATGCGTATGACAACTGGGAAACGACCGACGACCACGGTATGCAGATCTTCGGTACGGCACAAGACCAGAACGGCAAGAAATACTACATGATAAAGAACAGCTGGGGCACCATGCGCTCTGATTACAAGGGTATCTGGTACGTCAGCGAGGCTTTCATGAAATACAAAACGAACGACGTGCTCGTTCACAAAAACGCCATACCTAAAGATATACGTGTTAAGCTGAAGCTTAACGTTAAGTAGTTAAGGAGTTAAAATGGTTTTACTGCGTAAAACGTTAAACTGTTAGTGACTGCCCAGGGCATATATAAGGACCGCGGGAGCAAGTTTCTGGCATTCGCCGAACCCATCAAAGACGAAGAAGAAGCAAAGAGCCGCATAGCATGGTATAAGAAGAAATACCATGACGCACGCCATGTCTGCTATGCCTACCGCTTGGGGGCAAACTTATGGCGTACCAAAGACGACGGAGAGCCGCATGGTACAGCGGGCGCACCTATACTCCGCTCTATTGACGCCCGGGGACTGGACTGCATTTTAGTGGTTGTAGTGCGCTATTTCGGCGGCACATTATTAGGAACCGGCGGACTGATGGTAGCATACCGCGAAGCAAGCAAAGCAGCATTGGAAAACTATGAACAATAATTTCAAAGACATACGGGCATACAGGACCTACGGGCTGGATTTCATTTCCGATTTCCTGCTTGTGTTCCCATTCTTGCAGATATTAGCATGGCGCACGACGGATGACATCCGTCTGGATTATCTCGGTGACCGCAAACAGATTGAGGCGGATATCAAACACGGAGCATTTTTCATGACCAACCATCGCGATATTGTGATGGATGCGGCATGGCTGTCATATCTGATGCGTATCCGTTATTTCATACGCCCGTTCATGGGTGTTGGGAATAACCTGTTTGCCAAACCCTGGATTGAACATTTGATGCGTTACCTGCGTTGCTTTGCCGTCAAACGCGGCGCAGGCGCCCACGCGCAGTTGGAAAACTCAAGGGAGCTGTCCGCATACATACAGATGCTACGCGGGAAAGGCAAATCAATATGGCTGGCGCAACGCGAGGGCCGCGCCAAGGACAGTAATGACCTTACGCAACCCTCTGTGCTTCATATGCTTACGATGAATGCTACGGATTTGTATGAATACGTCAAGATGCTGAATATATGCCCGGTAAGTATCACGTATGAATATGATCCGTGCGATTATCTGAAAGCGGCGGAGATGCAACTGAGGCGTGATAATCCCCATTGGCACAAATCCAAACGCGATGATGTCAAATCAATGCAAACCGGCATCAAAGGCTATAAAGGGCGCGTCATATACCGCCTGACGCCCAGTATCAATCCGGAGATTGATGCGCTGTTAGAGGCACATCCGGAATACCGCGAACTGCCTACCAATGAGCAATTACAGCATATATGCGACCTCATAGACCGGCACATTCATACGGGATATGAGATTTTTGAGCGTGGCACAAAATTTGATGACTATATAGAAAGCCGTATTGCGTTAATTGACATCCCGAATAAAGATGAAGCGTTCCTCCGGGACAAACTATACGAGATGTACCGCAATCCGGTAATCAACCATCGGAAGGCAGTTGAAAGTTGAGAGTTGAAAGACGAAAGTTGAAAGAAGTTGAAAGATAAAAAGTAAAAGAATTATGAGTAAAAAAGCTATTTTCCCCGGGTCATTTGACCCGTTTACCGTAGGCCACTATGACATTGTAAAACGTGGCTTGCAATTGTTTGACGAGATTATTATCGGTATCGGTCGTAATAGTACGAAAAAAGAGACGTTCCCAATCCGCGAACGCGAAGAAGCCATCCGCAAAATCTTTGCCGATGAGCCGCGTGTGAAGGTGGCTATATATGATTGTCTGACCGTTGACTTTGCCAACGAACAAAACGCGAAATTCATTTTGCGCGGCATTCGCTGTGTCGAGGACTTTGAATATGAACGGAATATGGCGGAGGCGAACAAGCAGTTGGGAGATGTGGAAACCATCATCTTATATACCCGTCCCGAGTACGCGCATATCTCCTCCACCCTCGTCCGCGACCTCTACGCGTACGGCAAAGATGTCAGCGATTTTGTTCCCAACAAACTGAGATAATCCGCATCGATGAGAGTTGAGAGTGGAGAGTTGAAAGACGAAAGACAATAGACGAAAATGAATAGTAAAAGACCGTACATTTCAGTCCTTATTCTTTATTCCTTGCTTCTTGTTCCGGCTGTCATAGCTCAGGAGCGCCAAAAGACAGCGCGTGCAGACGAATGTATCTCTATCTTCAACGATGTGATGCGCCAGGTGGATGTCAATTATGTCGATACGCTTAACTATGAGGATTTGACAGAGACAGCCATCAACGCCATGCTGCGTAAGATAGACCCCTACACGGTGTATTATCCGAAGAAGAACGACCGTGAGTTACGCATGATGACCACCGGCAAGTACGGCGGTATCGGCAGTATTATCCAGCAACGTGACGGCAAGACCTACGCCGTCAATCCGTATGAGGGCAAACCGGCGCAACGTGCCGGTGTACAAGCCGGCGACCGTATTATATCTGTGGACGGCAAGAAAACGGACGGGTTGACAGTCAGCGAAGTAAGCAATAACCTGCGCGGCGTACCGGGCACAACTGTAGTGCTGGAACTGGAGCGCGAGGGTATCAAAAAGCCGATCAATGTATCCATCGTACGTGAGGACATACACCTTGACCCTGTGAGTTATTATACTGTAATTGAGGCAGATACGCTCTCGGAGCCCGTTGGGTATATCGCATTCGGCGAGTTCACGGAAGGTTCGGCGCAAGCCTTCAGCAACGCGCTGGATGACCTTTATTACAACCAAGGAGCCCGCAAACTGATAATTGACTTACGCGGTAACGGCGGCGGTATAGTGGATGAGGCGCTGCAGATAGTCAATCTGTTTGTCGAGCGCGACCAAACGATAGTGGAAACGCGCGGCAAGACATCCCGCAGCAACACCGTCTATAAGACCCGTAATAACCCGCGCTACAAAGACCTGCCGCTTGTTGTGCTGGTGGATAAGAACTCCGCCTCCGCGAGCGAGATAGTCTCCGGCGCGTTGCAGGACCTCAATCGCGCCACATTGATTGGGCAGCGCACCTTCGGCAAAGGTTTGGTGCAAAACGTCCGGCCGATTGTGTATGGCGGGCATATCAAAGTCACCACAAGCAAATACTACCTACCCTCCGGACGCTGCATACAGGCGATTGATTACAGCGAGCGCCAGAAAGGACATGAGCTGAAGAAGGACACTGCCGGTGGTATACTGCCGGACATAGTGCTTAATGATTCGGCAAAGGTGGACATTACGTATTCGCTGTATATCGGGCATCATTTCTTTGATTACGCAACGCGCTATCACCGGCTGCATGCCACTCTTCCCGCCCCGAAAGAGTTTGAACTGAGTGATAGCGACATTGAGGATTTCTGCCGGTATCTGGACGAACGTAAATTCAAATACGAGACGGAAACCAATAAGTTCTACAAAGACATGATCAAGATGGCGAAGCATGAGGATATAGACTCTGCAACGCTGTCGCAGTTAGAGGCATTGGAGCCGATGTTACAGCCCGATTTCCGTGAGGCTATCGCGCGCAACAAGGAAGAAGTGAAACAGCTGCTGGGCAGCGAGATTGTACTGCGCTATTATTACCAGAAGGGCCAAGCGGCATATTCGCTACGTTTTGACGACGAACTGAAGCGCGCACTCCGTGAATTGAGATAGTTTTACTTTTCATTCTCATACACATTTACGTTCTTAGCCACAAGGGCACGATTTTAAGATTTCTTTATAACGCAAGCAGACGGGCATTGCCCGCCTGCTCTGTTTATTCACTGACTTGGTACTTGGTCACTTAGTCACTTTACTTGACCTCTTGTCCTTGCAGCGTATAGGTCTTGTCGCCGCGGAGGATGAAGACTTGTCCGTTTCTAACGACCTTTGTACATTGTACATCGTCACTTTGTACATCGTCAATAGCTTGGTTTCCGGAATTGTCGCCTGAGTTATCTCCGTTTCCATTTCCCGAGTCATTGCCAGAACCACTATCTCCGCTATTGCCTCCATTACCTTCATCTGAGTTATCATCGGAATCATCTTCATTATATCCAGTAGTTCCAAAAGTGCCGGTATAAGATGCTAATACACTGTCGTCAGACCCTGTTGTAACCAGATTATATGCATATTTGGTAGCAGCACTTAGGCCTGTTACAGTAAATTGCAGACCGCTAATATTTTCTGACTTTTCTGTCGTGTTATATTTCGATCCGTTTTTTGCGGGCGCAAACGCGATTCCTGTCAATTGACCATTGCCATTGAAGACAAGTGTGCAGAAGACAACACCATCTTTAGTGATTTGCAGCGTGTATGTAGAAGCATTGCTATTGACCGGCCATGTAAACAAAGCCGTATTTTCCGCCGGAACAACAGTCACTTCATTTGCATTCAATGAAGTTGTATTGGCACCAATGGGCTCCACGAAATAGAAATCTTTCCAGTCTGATCCTGTCGATTTATACATATCCACAGATCCAGCAAGCACATAGAGGGTACAATTGAAATAATCCACTCCATCGAAAGCGCCTTTCCCTAATTTAGCCGGTTTTTCGCGATAATTGTAAATTGCCGACAATTTGGTACACCACGCAAAAACACTGTCACCGTATGCGGTAATATTCTCTCCCAAATACAATGTATCCAAGTTTTCGCACTCAGCGAATGCATATTTTCCAAGACTTGTTACACTCCTTGGAATCTCTATTGATGTAACACTTGAACATACAGCAAAAGCCTGTTCCCCTATGCTTGTAACACTATTACCAATTTTTAAGGGGTTTGCACTTGAGCAAAACTCAAATGCAAAATCTCCAATGCTTGTGACGCTATTGGGAATCTCAATAGATTTCAAATTAGCACATTCTCTAAAGGCAGAAACACCTATAGACTTAACTTTATTAGGAATTACGACAGATGATATAGGCATTGCATAGCATAGACCGCGTGGAAGTGATTCAACATTCTCTCCAATCGTGAAATTCGTTAAGTTTTCACATTTCTGGAATGGAGGATAAACATATTGTCCATCATCATGTGTTGTGCAATTAACGGCATTCCAGGTTGCAGAGCGCAAACCGGAGCATCCCAAAAATGGGAACATGCCGGTAGATTGAACACTTTCAGGAATAGTTACGGATGTTATTCCTGTCATTTCTTGACACAGACGTGTCGGGATGCTACTAACCTTCTCTCCAAAGTTAAACGAAGTAATAGTACCTCTGCTACTATAGAAAGGAGGAATGGTACCAGAACAGTTGATAGCATTCCATTCTACTTTTTCTATCGCCTGCAGATTACAGAAAACGCTGTCCGGGAGAAACTCTACATCCTCTCCTATATATACATTTTTAACGGATAATTTACTGTCTGCAAAAGAATGTTTCGTCGGTTTGTTTAGATTTTTCGCATTATAATAAATGGTCTCTATACTATCACATTTATTAAATGCGTTAGACATATATTGTAGTGTTTTAGGTAGTTTCACACATTTAAGTGCTCCTCGACTATATAAAGCATCGCCGGCAATCTCGGTAACGGTGTAATCTTTGCCTCCAAAAGAAACTTTCTCTGGCACATTAAGTGTATCTACACCGTAAGCGGAGTATAATTTCAATTCGCCGGGATTCAACATTCTCCTACCATAGAAATAAACACCGTCATTGGTGTAGAGGGGATTTGCACTATGGAATACTATACGCCCTTGTTTTGCCTCCGGCGTAAATTTGCTGTTGTAGTAATGATTTTCTACTTTACTGGATATGACCACGGAATCCCCTACATGCAATGAGTATCTATCTGTGAAGTTTGTGCTATAATAATCATAGATACGATAACAATAGAATGTGTTTGTTCCATCCGAAATGTAAAAAGTTGCATTTCCATAATCTGTTGCAACCCCTTGGATAGAAGATATTACACCTGAAAATTGGTAATAATCTGCAGAGGTTTCATTGGCTGCCAATGCAGAGGCTATGCTTGTAATTTCCGGGATAGACAAAACGTTAGAGTTTGCAGATAGGGCACCCCAAGGAATTCCGGTCGCCTTTCCTTCATAACGTATATTGTGCACCCCAAGAAATGCTTGCTCGCCGATATTATCTACTGTATTAGGAATTGTTACTGACGCCAAATTGCAACAAACGGCAAAGGCATATTTCCCGATATTGGTAACACTATTCGGAATCGTTACAGAGGTTATATCAACACAATCATAAAAAGCGTAGTCCCCAATGCCTGTGACATCTTCGCCAATGATATATTTCTTTACTTGCGAACCAAATATGTTCTTAAAACTTTGTTCTGGAGTATATGCTTTACTTACTACAGAATCTGAATTTAGGGTCACAGAGGTCAAACCACCATAATAACTTGAGAAAGCCTCCGTTCCAATGCTTGTAACGTTAGTGGGAATCGTCACAGAGGTCAAACCGCTGCACCAAGAGAAAGCATGATCTCCAATGCTTGTGACGCTATTGGGAATCTCAATAGAGGTCAAACCTTTGCAACGAGAGAAAGCAGATGTTCCAATAAATCTCGTTCCTTCTTTAAAAGTATAATTAGAGAGTGTTTTATCTACAACTTCTACTAAATAAGTATCTGCATAGCGGACATTATCAATCACAGGCAAGCTGCTGCAACCTGCGAAAACTCCAGAGCCAATGCTGGTGACGCTATTGGGAATCGTCACAGAGGTCAAACCGGTGCATTCATCGAAAGCACGATCTCCAATGCTTGTGACGCTTTCGGGAATCTCAATAGAGGTCAAACCTTTGCAATAATAGAAAGCACCACTACCAATCCATTTGGTACCTTCTCTTATTTTATAGGTAGATTGTGTATTATCTACTACCCCTATTAAATAAGTGCCTGCATAGCGGCAATTATCAATGACTGGTAAACCGCTGCAACCAGAGAATGCATAATTTCCAATACTTGTAACGCTATTGGGAATAGTTATTGAAGTCAAATTGTCACAGTTAGAGAAAGCGCTCTCTCCAATGCTTGTGACGCTGTTGGGAATTACATACTCTGTATGAGTATTACCAGTTGGATATTGGATTAACTCTGTTTGTTCTTTATTGAACAGCACACCTTCTATAGAACAATAATTCGGATTACTTGTTTCAACATTAATAGAGGTCAAATTATAGCATTGATAGAAAGCCCCATCTCCAATACATGTGACGCTATTGGGAATAGTTACTGAAGTCAAATTATAGCATCCATCGAAAGCGCTCTTTCCAATACTAGTGACACCATGGGGGATTGTCACTGAGGTCAAACTGCTGCAATAAGCGAAAGCACTCATTCCAATGCTTGTGACACTGTTGGGAATTACGTACTCTGTACGGGTATTACCGGTAGGATATTGGATTAACTCTGTTTGTTCCTTATTAAACAGCACGCCATCAATAGAACAATAATTTTTGTTATTACTTACAACATCAATAGAAACTAGATTATCAAGACCACAGAAAGCTCTTTCTCCTATGCTTGTGACGCTTTCGGGGATCTCAATGGATATCAAACCGTCGCAATACTGAAAAGCCCAACCTCCAATACTTGTGACGCTGTTGGGAATCGTCACAGAGGTCAAAACATCGCAATCCGAAAAAGCGCTATAACCAATGCTCGTGACGCTATTGGGAATCTCTATAGAGGTCAAGCCGCTACAATCCCCAAAAGCGTTATTACCAATGCTTGTGACGCTGTTGGGAATAGTCACAGAAGTCAAACCGCTACATTTATAGAAAGCCAAATCTCCAATGCTCGTAACGCTATATTCTACTTCATTGTAAGTCACAGAGGCTGGGATATTAGCCCTTGTAATAGTCCTGTCATCATTGTAATAGTTATTATAACTATACGTTACCTCAGCCGTTTGATTGGTGGCATCGAAGTTGTAATACAAATCGCCGATTTGAACTCGTTTATAGTCCCAAGCGAACATAGTTCCCATGCTGGCTGCTACAGCGAGCAATAGGGAAAAAAGTTTTCTCATGATAAATTCCCTGATTTGTGTCGGGCGCAACTTTTAATTATCCTCCACTTTATTATTCGGCTATCGGCATTCTCCGTTTATATAGTTTACTAGTTTCCTAGACCGCTTCGCTATTCCGGAAATTCCAGATATTCCAGAAAGCGACAGGCATACAAAAAGCGTGCGCTTTCGCTGCTTCATTTGATTTTCTGAGGTCCTAGACTTACCTTATTAGTTCAAATAAATGCACGGAAAACTCACGCTGATACGTGAGCGTGCATAAACCGTACTTGAACTAATAATGATTTCTTAAACTTGTCTAGGGTTTCAGAAAATCAAGTTGGCCTATTACGCTATTTTGGCGCAACGTTTTGCGCCTAAGTTATTTTATTCTATGTTTGCGCTTTATCCTCGTAGTGGGTACTACTCGGGCGCTTCACTCGAAGTGCGTTCCGTCGCACTTCTTCACTGCTTTTTTACGCTGTCGGTGCCAGCGGTAGGTCCTTTTTATTTATTTTCTTTGTTATTTTCTTCAGTACCAGCTTGCTCGATAGCAGGGATTGTTACATCCAATGCTAATTTATCATGTGCGTTAGTTGTGGAAATCACAGATTGACCTATACGGCTCTCAATATTCCTGCGAGTATCTCTTGCTACAGAGCCACCTTCTCTTGCTATTTGACGACTTTCTTCAAAAGTATTAGGTTTACGGCTGCGAGATATGGAGGTGGTAGTTACTTCTGCCAACATGTTAAGCACCAATTCTAAATTGGTCATGTTGTCTCGCAGATTTTCTTTCTTTAGCCCTTTCAATTCTTTATATTGTCGCACAGACATGCCGCTCCACGCACGCGTCATGTCATTAGTAAGTATCGCGTATTCCAATTCCAGTTCGATCCCGCGTGCTTTCCACTCGTCAGTTAATTCTTTGCGCATCTCAATGGATTGCAAACGTTGGTTGATCCATTGATCAGAATAGCCTTTAGCACGATAGTAATCTGCGGCTCGCATTATTGCTTTCTCCGGATCTGCAATCTCGTCTAATCGGTCACTTCCAACTTGCGCCAACCACATCTTTAAAGGCTCTGCTTTCGGACTCGGAATGGATTGAACTAACCGTAATATATCGCGAGTGGAGAGAACATCTGTCATGTACTTTTTCCCGTCTGCAGACTCCAATTTCAGTCCGTGACAATTTGTCACGATCTCGCTACCCTCTGCTTTCAAGCGTTGTTTTAACTTCCGCCAATAAGCATTAGGATCTTTTGCTTGCGAACCGGACAACACGTTACAAACATCTGCCACAGAAAAGTACCACTCCTCCGTTTGACTATCCCAAATCGTACGAATTGTAGTTCCTTCAAATAGTTGTAACTTATTTGTCATATGCTTATCTTTGTTTTATGTCACCGCTTTTTTACGCTGTCGGTGCCAGCGGATGTATTTCGGGTGCAAAATTACTGCTTTTTTTTGATATATGCAAACAAATTTGTTAATTTCTATCAATTTTTAAAGTATTCATGCAATCATTATGCGACAATAAACGGTACCACTCCCTTACCATTATATTCCGCGTGCTTTCGGAAATGGTTCGGGAATGGTACGGTTTTCTCCCGGAAACGAGTCGGCTGTTCCGGTAGTACCAATGGATAAGTCTCAATAAACGAGCACTTTTTTCGTGTACCACTGTTTATCTATGAACGCCTTGAGGAAATAGACCCCGACCGGAAGTGACAGTTGTGATTGCAGCCACCGGCTATCCGCCTCATCAAACGCACCTTCGCGAATACTAATCAGTTTGCCGGATACATCGACGATATAGATAACCCCTTCGCCGTGCGGAATAGTCACTTCGCTGCTCTCCAGGTCCTTCAGTTCAAAAGGATTGGGAACAAAATCATCGGTCATCGGTGATTGGTTATTGATGATTGGTGACTGACCGCACTCAGGCATAGCGGAGAACTCCACGATAGTGCGGACAAGCATATCATTCAGGTGCTCCACCTTGAGGCTGTCGGTAGCCGGTTTAAGGTGCGGAAGCCCTATACCGGAATCATCCGTCAGGAAAAACGAAGTACCGTTGGTAGCGAGCGCCATTGCGCGCAGCATATATTCCCCGCTCTCCCCGAGTCCGCTGCATACGACCGGGACGATGCGCACTCCGAGCGCAGCGGCATTGAGCACCTGCTCATGCAGCAGCGCGATGGTAGCCGAGTCCTGATGGCACGGAGCATCCAATACAAGGAACGCGATACGCGCCCGCGCCTCACTATTCCACCCTGCGCTATTGACAGCCGCCATGAGCGCTTCGGGCACCGCCTCCGGATAATCACCGCCTCCGTCAGCCTGTTGCTTATCAATGAAAGCCTGGGTTGTAGCAATGTCCGCCGTGAGACGCGAGAGCCGCGTTATATATTCATCTCCGTGGTCGCGATAGACGACAGCCCCGGTCCGTATATCAAGCCCGCCGGTAGCATCTTTCGCCCGCGCGATGACATCTTTCATCTCCGCCTGCAAATAGTTCAGTTCGTCTCCCATCGAGCCTGTGGCATCGAAAACAAACATGACGTCAACATCATTGGTGATGGGTGATTGGTCATTGCATGGTTCGTCAAGCACGAAACTATTCAGCCCTTCAGTCCATTCCTTCGCTTCCGCCTGTTGGTCATCCACCTGTATTTTCAGCCCCGCATGCTTGCCGCAGACGTTATTGCCAATCAGTTGGTACCATAGTTCCGCCTTGCCGGTATTATCCGTCACGGCTTGGAAGAGTGTGTTTCCCTGTCCGTCCAATAGGCTGACCGCTTTTGCCGCGACAGGATATCCGGCAGCGTTGGTGACCTGCACAGTGAAGCGATGCCGCGGCTGGATGCGCCACTCGGTCACATACTGCTTATGCGAACCGTCAGCGACAGCCGGCCAGAAATACCATTTGGCAAAATCATTCACCTCTCCGGCAGTCAGTTTGCCGGCAGCGACAGCATTGTTGGCAGCCCCCGCATAATCCGGCATAGCCGGCATCGCTACATCCATTGCCTCTTCTTCAACAAAGCCTCCATCCATATCTGCGGTAGCCGCCATGGACAGCGTCTTATACATGACGCCGCTTTTGGCGGTGCGGACAGAACCGGCAATATACGGGTCGTTGGCTGCTTTCGCCTCACCGTGGCTTTTCGTAGATCGCTACGTCCTTCTTCGGCTCCTGGTGCCAAGGCATTCCCCTT
>JAGKVE010000037.1 GCA_021152555.1 Bacteroidia bacterium
CTTTTTTGAGCTGGTAGGTGAACTTCTACGAGCTGTTGAAATTTGTAATATAATGTAACATAATTATAAAAATTTAGTTAAAAAATAACGAAGTATTGTATTTGTATATATAGAAAAAATGTACTATCTTTGTAGCCGATTTTGTGAAGCATATGTGCAGCTGCTGTCTGTTCAAATTGCTTTCACGCCACAAGCGCAAGGTGTTGCGCAAGCCATATTGACATATTCGACCTCGCAAGGAGGGGAAAAGCGTTTGCTAATACTTGTATATCTGAGTCATTGAAATGTAGGAAGTTTCAACTCTCTATTTAGAAACAAGTCGAAGCAGATGCCCATGCGTGTATATATCTGCGTATGTTCGTACATGTTTTGTAGTACGTACGCATATGCACAGCGCGGGCAACTGTGTTGATTATCTGATAGAGAAGGTATCCTACAACCTCAATGACCGGATGACAACCAGTTGTCCGCGTTTTTGTTTGTGCCTGTTGAAAAACGCTGCAAAGGTATTATAAAATAGTGACATGAGCAAACTTTTAGGCAATTTGGACTGATAAGGATTAAATTGTGAGCCCTCGGAGTAAACCCAAGCCTTTAGGCTGTTTGCTATAGGGAGAGCGAGAACATCCGAGTAACTACCATTAAATCAGCGTTTTGATGCGCTTGCGGGAATCGTTTGCGCAAAAAAGGACTAAAAAGGACTTTGTGCGAATGAAAGAAAAACACTAATTTTGCAGCCGAAAAGTATGAAATAGTATAGCAAACTTAATATCTGTAGCACGACAAATAAAATTGGAGCGGTTATTAATACGATTATCAAACAATATAATATAAATCATTATGAAAAGATTTTTTACTTTTTTCCTTGCGCTGGTAGTCAGCGTTGGAACCATTTTCGCCACTACTGTACAAGTTGAGGGTTTATATTACAACCTCAATGCGGACAAAACGGCAGAGGTGACCTCGCAAAATAGTAGCATGCCATATTGGTCAACTACTATTAAAACCGCCAACATCCCTGCCTCTGTAACCTACAATTCCGTAACCTATAGCGTCACAAGCATTGGAGATTATGCTTTCTATGATTGCACTGGTTTGACCTCTGTAGCGATTCCCAATAGCGTCACAAGCATTGGAAGTAGTGCTTTCGAGTATTGCAGCGGTTTAACCTCTGTGACGATTCCCAATAGCGTCACAAGCATTGGAAATTGGGCTTTCAACGGTTGCAGCGGTTTGACCTCTGTGACGATTCCCAATAGCGTCACAAGCATTGGAAATTGGGCTTTCAACGGTTGCAGCGGTTTGACCTCTGTGACTATTCCCAATAACGTTACCAGTATTGGGAATGGTGCTTTTGCCGGTTGCTCAAATATAACTTCTCCTGTGTATAATGCCCATGTCTTTGCCTATATGCCTCCGACATTTTCTGGAGAATTCACAATTCCTAGTGGTATAGTATCTATTGCAGGTGCTGCTTTCTATAAATGCAGCGGTTTAACCTTTATAGAGATTCCTAATAGCGTTACAAGTATTGGAGCTTCTGCTTTCTCAAAATGCTCTGGTTTGACCTCTTTGACAATTCCCAATAGCGTCACAAGCATTGGAGGGGAGGCTTTCAGAGATTGCAGTGTTTTGAACTCTATCATAGTAGAAAACGGCAACTCTGTGTATGATAGTCGCAACGATTGCAATGCTATAATAGAGACAGTGTCTAACACATTAATAGCAGGCTGTGAAAATACTATTATTCCCGATGATATCACAAAAGTTGAAGAGTATGCTTTCTCTACTTGTAACGGTTTGACTTCTGTGACTATTCCTAATAGCGTTACCGATATTGGAAATTGGGCTTTCTCTTATTGCGGCAGTTTGAACTCGGTAACGATTGGCAGTAGTGTTACAAGCATCGGAGCGAGGACTTTTTATAACTGTACCGGTCTAACCTCAGTGACGATCAATTCAGATGCAGTGACAAATCAAGCATATACCTCATCTTCAAATATTAGTACCATATTCGGTGCACAAGTGAGTAATTATGTAATTGGAGACAGTGTTAGAAAAATTGGAACTAATGCTTTCTACTCGTGCGATAATTTAACTTCTGTAACGATTGGATGTAATGTTATAGGTATTGCAAATAATGCTTTCTATCTCTGCAATCACATAGATTCTGTTGTGTGGAACGCACGGAACTGCGGTAGTTATTCCTTTGGAAAGCAAGTTGAATCTTTCACTTTTGGTAATGAGGTGGAATGTATCCCAGATAATCTCTGTTCTGGAATGATAAAAAATGCTAATCTGACATTGCCGGCTTCGCTGAAATCTATTGGTAAATATGCATTCAAAGGATGGACCAAAATTAAAACAATCAATATCCCTAATGAGGTTACCACTATTGGAGCTCATGCATTCGACAGTTGTATTTTCGTGACTTCTATATATGTGGGAGCATCTGTGGAGGAAATTGGCGACTATGCTTTCAATGGTTGTACCCGCGTAAATGATATAACCAGTATGAATACAACAACTCCTGTCGCCTATGACAATACATTAGTGTCTATTAGTCCATACGCTTATCTTTACGTGCCTGCTGGTAGCAAGCGTACCTATCAATTAGACCCATATTGGAGTCGTTTCGATATTAAAGAAATAGCATCTGAGGATGTTTCTATCGTTGATAATATAGTTACCGTGGAAGCAAAAGAAGATAATGCCATTTTTACGTGGCCAACCAATGATAATGCAGCAACTTATACTATCCAAATAACTAAAGATGATGTCATTTTCTGTACGTTGGCATTTAATGCTAATGGACAATTAGTCGGGATTGCTTTTGTCCCCAATAGAAATGGACAACCTCATCACACTCCGATGGCGACAATGACTTCTCTGGGTATGCAATTCACTGTCACGGGTCTAAATAGCGCTAGCAAGTATGCTTATTGCCTTACCGTGCAAGATGCCGGTAAAACAGAAATTGCATCTTATTATGGCGAATTTGCTACAATTGGATATACTGGAGATATAACCCCAGGCGGTGGCATTGCTACTGGACTTAACAATGAACAAAGCTACCAAGAGCGAAGTACAAAAATCCTTCGCGATGGCCAAATCTTCATCCTCCGCGGCGACAAGACCTACACCCTCACGGGACAGGAAGTGAGATAATTATACCCATTAGGGTTAAGAACTAAAGAACTGTAGCAACAATGCCACAAAACAGGGCAGGTGGGATTGGCTTTCTGCCTGCTTACAAAAACATTATTAAATACAACACACACAATGGCAAAGAGAGAACTCGAACTCAAAGAACAATTCAATGAGTTCTTCAGAAATCATAATGTTGATAATCTTTATGATCAACTTTCTGTTGAAGAAATGATAAAACTCAAGAAAGTTGTTAGTTGCATAAACAATATTATTACTCTCCGTGCAACAACTGCTTTTGTCGATAAATTATATAATGGCCATTTTATAACAGCCGTTGAGAGGGATGAAATTATTAACGAAGTAAATGGTCAACATGCTAATACTAATGGCTTTGATGTTCAGTTTGAAAAAAATGAAGGCAAAAAGATTATAGCGGAGGTTAAGTGCAACATACCAGTAGATAAAACATCGTTTGGTCCGGCACAGAAGGAGGGTATTGTAAAAGACATTGAAAATCTCAAAAAAGGGAAATCAAAAGCAGGAATAAATGACACTTCTTCATATTATAAGTTCATGGTTATACTCGATTGTGCGGAGAATATCAGAGAATGTATGCAAAAGATTATTGCTAAGCAAACAAATGTTACGACATATAGCTCTGCAGATGAACTAAACAAGGAAGATGTTTTTGTAGTATATGTGAGTATCTAAAATCAACGAATTATGAATATTTTAGTTTTATATCGTCAGGGGAAAGCGGATGAAGCTATTCGGGAATATTTTCGAAATCAAGTAGAACCACAATTGGATGCCTCTAAAACCGGACATGTTTATGAACTTCCTCTGCAGGAAATAGAACATATCCGGCAAAACATGGAGCAGTTACAGAAGTATGTCGAAGAAAAACACATTAATCTTGTAGTAGCAGCAAAGTTCAATGCTTTTCTCGCACTCGCATTGCCTGCAGAAGTTAAGAAACTTGTGATTTGTCCTATTGTAGATCCCCATGCAGATGGTAAACTGAATTTAGCTATGCGTGTTCTTACGGATTACAACTACATGCGTAGCTTGCGTAGAATTGTGTGTGGATATATTACCATCCTTCGCAAACGGAATACATATGCCATTTTTATTCGGGGGCGTGTTGGTATTGAGAGACAACAAGATATTTTTGTTAAGAAATACGGACACAAGAATATCTCTAATTGGATGGACTTTGCTTGCTTGACACCACGTGGAATGAAAACAGAGCAAGTCGCGGAATATGATTATCGGAGAGCATTGGAACAGAATTTTGCTAAAATCATATCGATTTTCTAATAGAGCGTTTTAATCAGTTAATAACAATTTTAAATAATTAAAATCATGAAAAAAAGCATCAATTATGGTGAATATCAAATCACCAGAGAAGAAAATGGAAGTATCCGTGTTCTTAAAAATGGTATTCCACAAGAAAACACAAAAGCTGCGTTGCGAGAAATTGCACAAAGTATTAACTTAGACATCCAGAGCAACTGGAATACACAGCAATTTGGAAGTAAACTTATCAAGGCGATAGAAGACTTACAAACAGACGGTTCAATGCGATTGAATGCAGTAGAACAAGAAGTATCAAATGTTAGCATAGGTTCTGTAGAAGGGGAGGGCGCAGAAGAAAGTATGCAACTTTGCCAACAGATTGTAGAAGAGATGCACAAACTGGGACTTGACCGTTTTATTATAGATGGCGAAACATATTATGGTTTTGAGATAGAAGGGAATATTCGCATTATAGATGAAGAAGAGTGGGATGATTGCAATGGTGATTTTGATATCGATACAGAAATCTTCCGTGTTAACAATGGTGATATGGTAAGATATGCAACTGTAAGAGGTTTGTCTATCGAAAATGGTGAGTTAGTATGCCACACTCTTCTCTTAGAAGATGATTTTTCTAACGTATGGGTGGAGGATGAAATGTTGAAAGAATTTACTTTAAAGGATATTTATGATAGATATGGGTATTTAGACGAATTTAATACCGTTCGAATGCTTGAAACATATTTACATTTACTCCAAGAAACTTATGATTTTGGTAATGAACCTATAAAATGGGAAGTTAAGAAATAATACAAATAATGGAGGATGCCGAAAATCCATTAAAGAGTAGGCGCAATTTAAATTTATTACAACTATGACAACTTATCGTTTAACAGCACCAAGAAAAATGGGAACTGTACCAGAAGGTTTTTCTTTCACAGTCGCTACAGGAAGTAATTGTGGTCCATCTAATGACGAGATTCGCAGAGCATTAAAACCATATGGATTTGATCCACAAGGTTCTGTATCTTTCGGTAATTGGAAGTCGGAAAAACTCTAAAAGAATAATTAGCCAAAGGGGTTTGATCGCCCCTTTGCCTACTAATTTTGATTTAATAACCTTAAATTTTATAAATTATGTCAATATTAAGTTCTAATAATGCAGGGATAAAATCTTACATCCCCAAACTTATCGCTAAGGATTTAGTAACTATAGGGCGGGTTTATGCCGTAGAAACAGAGCAAAGTTCAGAAGATGTAGTGCTTGGTACGATTGCGGAGGCACACGGAATGACATATAAAAGTCATAACTCTTTTGTCAAGGATTTAGTCGCCGCCACTAAAGAGGAGGGAATTCCTGTTTATGGAGTGGACTGCGCAGCTTTTCATGATCGAAATGATGCGATAGGCTGGTTAAGAACTTTGTCAGAATTGCCAACTGAGCCCAAACATCCATTAATAGTTTTAGAAAACATCACAGAGCTATTGCCGGAACTCCGTAATGTACTTTTACATGGATGGAAAAATGATACGAATCAATTCTGTGATGACCGACCGGGACAAGATGGCTGCTTTACCGTAGATAATCGGAAATATATTATTTATCTTACATGGGATAAAAGCAAACAGGAAAAACAGAAAACCATTTGGCATCCCGGAGATGGCTATTCTTGGATTGGCAATTATGAGGACTGGAAAAAGAACTGCACAGAAATGTATAAAAAGATGAATGACGAAGATTATAAAAAAGTACTTAGAATGCGTGGTATTTTGAAAAACTAAACACAACTCAGGGGAGTTGCGCTCCCCTGATTTATTTACCCCGACACGGGCAAACGATCTTTGACGTATTGTAGAGAAAATTTATTGGGCTATCAACGGACATGCAGCAAATAACTCTAATGCCGATGCTGTTTCCTGAATAAGATGTTGGCGTGCAAAATTCTTCGACTGATTATCGGTCAGTACTTCGCCAAGACCTTGCATCAACACACGCGAACTATAACTGCGAACTTTTTCTGCGCATTGCTGAGCGTGCACGTAATCCATTGAGTAGCGCCTCCACACGCTTGGTTAATGTCGGTGAATTATACAAGGGTAATAGTTGTTGAATCTTCTTCTTATTCAACGAGTGCAAATTGTCGAAATAACATTGCCCAGAACTAAGGTACATCATATCAAGAAATGCCCGCTCTGGAGTAGCAATGGCGATATTATCTTGCAGCTCTATGCCTTGCATGTTTGTCCAAATCATCGGATTGATTTGCCGGAAGACATAAGACCTACCATCTATTTCGATGGTGCGCCTTTGATAACTGACACAAGTTATTTCTTCGCTGTATTGAAAGGTTACACCTGCACGCGCAAGTACATATTCCATAGAGATATAGGAGGGCTTTAACAAAGCACATGCAATCTCCTGCTCATTATATTTAGGCTTTGCATATATACCTCTGCGAGGGTTGAGTAGCATTCCTTTTTGGGCATAGTACATTAATGACCTCCTAAGCGATTGGCGATCTCTGTTATCGCAGACCAGTGATAACCATTGTGAGGTAAAAACAGTCCGCGAACTCGATAATATAGTATTAATTACATCCATATACAAGCTGTATGTACAAATTATTTGTACTTTCAGCCTGCAAAAGTAATACAAATATTTGAAATACACAAGTCTTTAGACAAAAAAATGCAAAAACTCTCTCTTTTTCTCTACATACGTGTACAAATATACAGTTAATTACAAATTTTCTATGGAACAACAATGTTTTTTTGTGTTAATCTTAATGCACCGGTAACTATCGAAAAGCCATAGATTTTCCATATTCTCTTGCATATATCAAAAAAAAGTTGTACCTTTGCACTCCTAAAACACTGTATTGCTATGACCTATACATTTGTAGCCAGCCGTATTTCCGGCAACGGGAACGCCGTTTTCCCAGACAAACTGATTATTGATGATGACAAAGTGACCTACTACAAGGGTAAAATCATCGGTTATGACCAATCCGTCATTATGCGCGAGCGCATCGGCTCCGTGTCACTCAGCCAGCACCTGCTGTTCGGCGACATCGTCATTGAGAGCAAAGGCAGCCAGACGATTCATGCGGAGGGCTTTACCCGTTCCGATGCCAAACAGATTCTCAAACTGCTGTCATAAATGCGGAAGATTATCCCGATAATCATTCTCCTGCTTGTGCTGTGGGCGTCTTGTTCGCGCACGGCGCATCAGCAGTTTCCTTCTTATCGCCTGACTGCCGATACACTACATCAGGGCGGGTTGGAACTTCTGCATAACATCGCCGTCGTCGATGGCGACGGCCGTGTCCTTTTTACGGATAGCACCGAGGACTACGAACCCGGACGTTTTTCTGTGGTTGTGCCGGATTCTGCGCAGCCGGCTCATTGCTATCTTTTGCTCATGGTCTTTGACCCGTGCGAGGAACGTACGCTGGTCCTTCAGCCGTCCGGCGATTCCATCCGCTCATTCGGTATTTTCCCGTCCGACTCACTTCCTTTCAAAATATAGAGGTAGCATAAATACGGTTTAACATATAATACCGGGGGAGTTTCTGCTCCCCTGGTTTCGTTATGTATGCCCAAAAGGACCAAAAAGGACTTTGCGTATGTCGGCAAAAAGCAGTACTTTTGCATCGTCAAACGGAGAAAGCCCAAAATCCTTAAAAGAGTAGGCACAACAAACAATCAAATCTATTATGAAACTAAAACATTTTGCTTTTGTGGCATTAGTAGCGTTATTTGCCGCATGTACCAACCAAGAGTCGCTTCTCAAAGATTATGAGAAAGCTTGTGAAAAAGGCGATGCCGTAAAGGCCGCAAAAATTATTGAGAAGATGGAGAAAAAGTATCCTAACGAAGCAGACTGGACGTTAGAGCAACAGATTCGAATGGAGAAAGCATCTGTAGTTCTTTCTAAAAAAGCACTTGAGGATGTCGGCTTATAATGCAGTAATTTTGCACCGTCAAACGGAGAACGCCCAAAATCCTTAAAAGAGTAGGCACAACAAACAATTCTAATTATTATGAGAAAACTATTTATTTTTGCTGTTACAGTTGTGTTGGGTTTAGGATTCCTAAGCAGCTGTAGTTCAAAAGCCCAAATCACAGTAACCGAAGATGATGCTGAGTATTCGGCTGAAGTTTATGGTGGGGATGACTTTATAGAACTCGTCCCAGGTACCTATGATGTTGTAGAGAAAAAAGGTGCTATTTCCACTACAATTCCTTTGAAGATCACAAAGGGAAAGAGACTTCCAAACTGCATAGTGGAGGAATTTATTCTTCTCTTAACTAATGCTGAGGATAAATATATTAAGATTGGGGAGAAGAAAGTAGAACTCTCTGCTCTTAATCCAAACGAGGTGTATGCGGAAATATGCAAAGCTGATGTCGGTGCTGAGGTGCCGGTAACTTTCCAATACAAACCGGCCAATTCTAAAGATCTGAAAGGAATCATGGAAGCAATTGTTTCATGCGAAGTGGAACTTTCCATAGAGGAACAAGAGAAGGAAAAGGCCAAATCTTCCAACATATACGACGATGTAGATGATATCTATAACGAAGCGATGAAGGAAGCATCGGATATGTATGAAAAAGCTCAAAAAGAGGCTGAAGAGATGTATGAGAAAGCACTGGAAAATGCAAGTATCTGGTAAAACTACTTAATAACAATTCAAAATCTTATTCATTATGACTGAAATTCAAAAACAAAACGCACCTTATGCAGTAGCTGCATTAGTGCTCGGTATCTGTTCTTTATTGTTTGGATGCTTCTTTGTAGGCTTGGTATGCGGTATCGTAGGGCTTGTATTGGCCAATAAAGGATTGGCTACATACCAGACTGACCCTGCTCTCTATTCCGGATATGGAATGCTCAAAGCCGGCAAGATTACATCTATTCTCGGTATCATTTTCGGCGCAATTTATGTATTCTATTATATTATTGCAGTCGCTATTCTGGGTGCAGCTGGATTCGCTTGGTTGGATTGGATGAGCATGTTCTCATAATTGACAACCATGATTTTCGCTATCTCACTCTTGCCCTGTGCCTATAAGCAACTTTTCGGGTTCAGCTGCCCGTTATGCGGATTTCAGCGTTCCATGTTGCTTTTGTGTAAAGGACAAGTGTGGGATAGTATTTGTATGTTTCCTCCATGGCCGTTTATGGCGGGGTGGTTGACTGCTTTTATTGTCGCTATGATCTGCGGGAAAGGCAAGCAATACATCCGTCTGAAATGGCCTTGGTTCGTTTTGTTAACCACATTAGTGGGTAATATGATCTGGCAAAATTGTAAATAACTACTATAAATATTTGCATATGTCCAAAAAATGTTGTATCTTTGCACCCGATATGAATAAATACGCACCCGAAATAACAACCCTGCGGATGGATATTGAGCATGAAGTGAAGCGCAAGATCCGTACGCCGTATGATTTTGAGTTTCTCGCCGGCGTCATCTGGGAACGGCTGCATGAGAATATCTCTCCCACTACGCTCAAGCGTCTCTGGGGGTATATCGACGGCGCAGATACGACGCGCCGCACGACGCTTTGTCTGCTCGCGCAGTTCCTCGGTTTTGACGACTGGGAGGCATATGCAGCCTCGCTTGCCACGCGCACGGACATTGAGAGCGCCGCTTTCGAGGGCGAAGGAATTCATATCAACGACCTGCAGCCCGGAGACAGGGTAGAGGTGACCTGGCTGCCGAACAGACGCTGTGTCTTCCGATATGAAGGAGAAGCGCATTTTATCGTGGAAGAAGCCGCGAACGCCAAACTGCATGCGGGCGATACCTTCGACACCACCTGTTTCCTCGTTGGCAAACCGATGTACCTGGATAATTTGCAGAGGGACGAAGTACCAAGTACAAAGGAGAGCGTCTCTTATGTCGCCGGCTCAAAAAACGGTCTGAACTCCGTTAGAATAGTAAATGGTAAATGACAGAATGTTAAATAGTCCCAGTTCGTCCGGTTTTATAGTACCTGCTGATTTCTCGTCTGAATGGCGGGATATTTCTCTCTTGCAAACGCGTTCGCGCACACAGATATATACCGCCTCCCGGTATGGCAGGCGTTTTGTGCTCAAGGCGCTGACGCCTAATACTGCCTCTCTGACGGACTATCGGTTACAACAAGAACAGGAGTTCCAAGTCGGCATCCAGCTTGTCCATCCCAACATCGCCGCCACCTATTCTTTGGAAGAAATAGACGGAGTAGGGCGGTGCATCGTGCAGGAATGGATTGACGGAATAACATTAGGAGAGTGGCTCAAAACGAAACCGTCCAAAGCCGCACGGAAACGGGTGTTCTCACAACTCTTGGATGCGCTCGAATACATCCATAGCTTGCAACTCGTCCACCATGATCTCAAGCCGGATAACATCCTTATCACGCGGAATGGCGCGAACGTCAAACTGATCGATTTCGGTCTGTCGGCGACGGACGCAACCATCACATCCGTTCCGAACGACCCGCGCAAAGACATTGAGGCCCTGCAACGCCTCTTCCCGGACATCTGTCCCAAAGGACATTTTGCCAATATCGCAGCCTTGCGCAAAGTCCTCAACCGCCGTAACAGACTCATGTTCCTCTTGCCCGTACTCCTTTCCGCTATTCTCTTGGCTGCGGCTGCCGCGCTTCTCTATATTTCCTGGCAAGAACGCCAGTCCGAGCAGCAGCGGATTGATGAACTGAACGCGCAAATAGCCGCTTATGCCGAACGTGAACGCGCGCAATTGGAGAAGCAGAAACGCTATGAAGCCATGTGCGCCCAAATGGATTCCATTCTCGCGCAAGAACGCGCGCAGATAATGAAGATTGTAAACCGCCGCAAGTCCTATGATACCCGCAATCCGGAGGAAATGGCCGCCTACTCAAAGGCTTTCAGTGATTGGAACGATATAGCGGTATCTTTTGACAAGCAACGGGATTCATTAACGAATTTGTTCGATGAAACCGATCCTCTGCGCGAACAGTTCTGGCAGAGGTGGGTGCATCAATATATGGATATATATAATGAACTTGTGCCGCAACTAACCGACAAACTCAAACAGTGACCGCCTTTTTTCTCTTCAGCCTGTTCCATTTTTGCGCAAGCCTTTGTAGTTATGCGTCCGCGAGAAATGCAAGCGGTATGTTCGCCTCATAGCAACGTATGCTGAATATCCCCGTAATCACCCCGTAATCACCCCGTAATCACCCCCTTTTGAGAGGAAAAAGGGAGGGAAAAATTAAGAAAATTATAACAAGTAATAAAATTTAATAACATTTAATCTAAACAGACTATGTCACAAGTAACATTGCATGCCCCTATCAAAGAGCGGGGAATCTGCATTTAGCGGATGGAATAGACGGTGTAGTTGCCATTCCCCTCAGTGATAGTGAGTGCGATGAGCTGCCCGTTCTTGGCGTCATATTCGAGCCGTATAGCTGCAATCTCTTTTGGATCCGCCTTGTCAACGGAGATGGTGCATACACGCAGTTTGGCTTCGTCGGTCATGGTCTTTGTGGCATGGTTGAGTTCTGCCGCCTTATCCACCTCTCCTCCCAGACAATAGAGCAGAGTAGAACGGAAAATGGTCATCCGTTGTTTTGGATTGTCAACGGGGAAATGCTGTACTTTCCCGTTCTTCTTAACGTCAAACGAAGTAGCCGTAATATGTGTATAGTCGCCATCGGGTTGCGAGTAATCCATGGCGAGTTGGTCTGGCGCATTGAATACCATGATGCCCTTTCGCTCGGTTGTCTTATTGAGCTTGGGCATCACTTTGGTCTCGGTGAACGAATATCGTTTGCCGGACGTTAGGCCATTGAGTTGGGCGAGAGCCGTGTTTGCACATAAGAGGCATGCCAAAACGGCTATGCACAAATGGGAAGTTTTCATTTTTTGTTTCTATTTTTAATACGTATATATAAACGATATAGGTTTGGCTCCAAGGTATAAGAGAGCATGATTGTTGTAATCATGCCGACAAGCGAAGCAAAACTGATACTTCGCACGGCAGGATGCTGTGCAAATCCGAGAATAAGCATGCAGATGATGAGAATGACTGCCGATAGCGAGATGGCGGTCTTGTTGTATGTCAGCGTCGGGCTCGTTTGGTCCGTATTGCCGGCAAGAAGACCTTCCAGTATAAAAATCGAATAATCCACACCAATTCCGAATACAAACGAAGATACAATGATGTTGACCAGATTGAACGGCTGACCGAACAATGCCATAGCCCCGAGGACTGTGTACCAGGAAAGAACCATGGGGCTGAGGGCGATGAGCGTGAGCCAGAGATTACGATATGTGAAGAGTAACAACAAGAAAACAAAGGCGGAACTAATCCACATAATGAGGTTGAAATCGTCGTGCAGCAGTTCAACCAGTCCGGTTGTGTAATAATAAGGATCCATGAGCATACAGCCCGGAATCGCAGTTAGTTTATCCTTCACTTCTTCCGCTTTTTCAGGGGGACATGTGACAGAGAAATAGACGAGCGTTTGCCCGTTTGCCTGCTCAACAAGATTGTCCAGAATCTGCGGAGGCAAGAGGTTGGCCTGTGAGAGCAGTTCCGGTTGCTCAGGTGCTGCCATCATCTGTTTGAACGGAAGAAACATAGACGGGTCAATACCTTCTGCTTGACAAGCATTTGTAACCGCTCTCCAGACTTCGGCTTGCTTGGCCTCGGAGAAATAGTTTGTCCATCTGTCAAGACGTTTTTCCTGACGTTGGAGCGAAGGCATAAGGAGCGATATTTTTGTGCCGCTCACTTCTTCAATGGCAGGAAGGGTCTCCAAAGCCTCCTCTTCTGTGGGGGCGATAGATGCGAAATATAGGTTTGTCTTGCCGTCATACATCCATTCATTCCACGAAGACTCTGCGCGGGCACAGTCATCCGTGACATAGCCTATATTGAGCAAGTCGCTGTCAAACTGATATTTGCCGGAGAACGCGATACAGATTGCTACCCATAATACTGTAGCCGCAACGACAATCTTGTTCCGGTCTATCGGATAAGCGTTCACGCGTTCGATAAACCGGAAAGCACGCTGGTTCGGGGTGTATTTGCGCGGGAGGAAATGGGGGATGACAATGAGGCTGAAGATGGTTGTTCCTGCGATGACCATAAGCGCAAAGAGGCCGAAGTCGCTTAAAAGACGCGATTGGGTGAAAAGCAATCCTGCGAAGGCTCCGATGGTAGTGAGCGAACCCAACAGAACAGGGCGTGTCTGCTCTGTCAATGTGAGGTCCACATCGCCGGTGTAGATATAATGAATGAGCACATGCAGCACATAACTGAACGCCACACCAAGAACAATGGCGCCGATACCCATACTCATGATAGATACTCCTCCTTGGTAAAGGAACAAGACTGCCAGCGCGAGCAGTGCACCGAAGAAGAGTGCTGATAAAGTCAGTATGAGGTATGTGGGACGCTTGAGACAAATAGCCAGGAGAATTGTGATAATCAGAAGAGCGATAGAGACGGTAATATAAATATCCCCGCTCATGCGCTCGCTGTTTCCTCCGGCAAGAATAATCGTACCATGGTAGAGAATGTCAATGCCCGGGTATGCATCCCGAATCTCATCACGCACATTGTTCATTGTGCGGACGAGTCGTTTGGCTTCGCGCGAGTTGTCGGTTCCGAAAGAAGGCGTGATAAAGCCGATACACGTATGCCCGTCGCGCCCATAGAGATGATTATTCATGAAACGCGAGGAAAAGTCATTTTCTTCACCCGTGGGAATCATCTGGCCGATAGTTCCCATCGCAATGCCGCACGGGTCATAAGAGACAGCATCATAGAAGTTTTCTCCCAAATCAGAGTCCAGGAAATCAAGATACTGTTGTAGTTGCATACGTATATGTTCTTCCGAGCAGAGCGAGTCCATCTGTTCGGCAGTGAAATCTATATAAGAAGGTGTGTGCCCCATCGCGTAGTCGGCGGCATCGATGACCAGCATCGGGTCAATATCAGAGAGGGTATAGAGTATTGAATGACGTTCTTCCGTAGCATCTTTCACTTTCGCCATAAATAAATCCAACGCTTGTGCCAAATCTTCAGGAGTCGGTGACGCAGTACTGTCAGCAGGGACAGCCTGTACGAAAATCTTATCCTTCAGTTTGAGATTGGTAAAAGTAACGCGGAAGGCTTCGTCTCCCGTCTCAGGAAGGAGTTGGAAAATGTTCTCCTCGAATTTACATTGCGTTCCAATGCCAGCCAACAAGGCTGTACAAAGCACTACGATTGTCCAAAGGAGCGGTTTATGCTGGCGGAAAAAATAATATAGTTTTTTCATATATCAGTTTATGTTCATCCGTTTAGTATTTGCGCTCTAAGCGAGTCCATTCCCACTATCTCTGCAGCAGTAATGACAGAGGTCATTGAGACACCTAAAACGCCGTGTAGGTTGAGATTCTGTCCTGTAAGCAGAACATTAGGAATCGGTGTTTTCGGCGTGAGGACGGTAGTGAACGGCGAATGCCAGTCTTTCCTGATCCCGAACGCCGAGCCTTCATGTGTGCGTGTATATCTATGGTATGTGAGGGGCGATGAGGAGTAGATATGGTCCACTGCGTCGCGTAGCTCGGGAAGACGATTCCCGATTAATTGTATACACTGCTCAACCTTGCGGTTTTTGAACTCGACATAGTCCTCTCCTCGTTTTCCCACAGGTTTGTCTGCCCATTTAATCACATCAGCCCATCGCATAGGTGTCAATAAATCCGCAGCATCCTGATTAGGATAGAAACTTGCCATAACGCTGTTGAC
Organism: Bacteroidia bacterium; assembly: GCA_021152555.1. Classification (GTDB taxonomy): domain Bacteria; phylum Bacteroidota; class Bacteroidia; order Bacteroidales; family Paludibacteraceae; genus Colicola. The sequence continues at coordinate 15,234 of JAGKVE010000037.1, forward strand.
GGACTCCGTTTGTTCTGCCGTCCATAGGTCCGTACCGTCCCTGTGGACAAAAATATTCCTATTGAGATAGGGGAGGGTACCGGGTTTGAGGCGAATATTCGCGGTAAGCATACCGATGGTATCATCAAGCCCCTTCATTCGGCGGCGATATACATTGCGTACTGACGTACAGCCCGCCATGAGACGGATAACTTCCTGTGGGTGTATATCCGCGATGATGAAGTCTGCCAGAATGAACTCACCATTGCGTAACCGTACTCCTTCAGCGTGTCCGTTCTGTTCCTCGATGGCTTCAACAGGTGTGTTCGTAAGTACTTCTCCGCCCATTGAGTGTATGTCATCGGCAAGATGATCCGCAATCTGCTGCCCTCCGCCTTTGAGACGCCATGCACTTTGAATAAACGAGTTGTTGATTTGCGCGAAAGTATAAAGCGGCAGGCGGTCTCGGTTCAATTCCATTTTAAGCGATGTTCCGGATAATACCTGTCGTAACAGAGGGTCGCGGATAGTATCTGTGAGAAAATCATACGCTGAACGCGCAAAAAGTGAGGTACTATAGAAATCGGTTGCATCACCCGGTAGAAAGGCATCATACATGTGCTCTCCGACCTCTTTGAGCATATTTACATATGTGCGTAACGCATTCTTCTCAGAAGGGAAATCCTTGGACAGCGTGTCGATAAACCGTTCATGACCGACCGCGAAAGAAAAACTGCGCCCGTCGATGATCACTTCGTCAAAACAATCTTCGTCTAATGGCACCCAAGGAAGGTCTAATAAGTTGAAATAACGAAAAAGAGGGTAAAGCGATTGCCCTTCCTTCAATCCTCCAACGTAATGAAAGCCTGTATCAAAAAGTATATTTCCTCTTTTAAACGACCTCAGACATCCACCGATGTTGGCATCCTGCTCCAACACCGTAACCTGCAAGCCTTTTTTCGCGAGAATATATGCGCATTGCAGTCCTCCGAGTCCGGCTCCTATGACTACCGCGCGTTTACTCATCCGCGACATCTGCTTTAAGCGTCATATATGTTGTTTCGCCTTCGCAAATAGATGCAGTAAGGCGATATACACCTTGCTCGTTTTCCTGCAAACTGATAGTGACGTTTGCCTGAGGCGTGATCTGCGGCGTCATAAGTGCCGTCAGTTTGCACTGCTTGATTTTCTGGATACGAATGGGATGGTGATGAATATATTCCGCACAGCAGCGAATCATCTCTATATTACACACGCCGGGTGATACCGGCTCTTTTGGGAAATGGCCTTGGTAAACGCGACAATCCGGGTTTAACTGAATCCGTATAATGCCGGAAAGGCTATCTTCAGACTCACACTGAAGTATAGAAAAATAATCACTCATCATCCTTCAGAAAAATCTTCATTATACATGAGGCAACCATTTCGCCTTCTATTCGGGTTTCCGCGCTGATAAGGCGTATTCCGTTCACTTCTGTAACCAATTGAATATGCGTACGGAGTTGTGTGCCTACTTCGGGAAGCATATTGAGAACGCAGTCTTTTATTTCTCCGATAAAACCTAATTTAGGTTCCTCTCCCCGTAGGAATGTACCACATCCTGCAAAAGCAGCTGCAGACTGCGCAATATGCTCAATGAGTCCCGGTTCCCGAAAGTGCCCGTTACGCACAAAGATATTGTCTGCGGTCACGGTAAGCCCGGTCTCGGCTTCCGTTTCAGTAGCAGACCACACAACGTCCACCATTACAATAGGCGGACGTTGCGGTATCAGCTGGTACAACTGTTCAGCACGATACATCATGCTCTTTCTGCTAAATAGTCATACAAAGCCTGGAAAGTCTGTATCTTGGCAAGGTCTGCCGGTTGGATTTTCACGCCAAACTCGCTCTCGATAAGAGCCACCATGTCCACAAGGCTCAGACTATCGAGCTGCAAGGTCTGTTTGATGTTCGCATCCGGGGTGATGATGGATTCTTCCACTTCAAATTCTTCTGCCAAAACACTATTTACTTTGGCGATAAGTTCATTCTTTTCCATAATTATTATAATTTTTATTGTTTAATTTCTCTAACTACCAGTGTGGCGTTCGTGCCGCCGAAACCGAAACTGTTGCTCAGGAACGTGTCGAAATGTTTGTCTATACGTTGGTTCGGAATCAGCAGTTTGGCACTATCCTCATCCGGATTCTCAAAATTCAGGTTGGCGGCTATAAAATCGTTCTGCATCATCAGTATCGAGTAGATGATTTCGCTTGCACCTGCCATCCACATCTCATGTCCTGTCTGCGACTTGGTGGAGGTCACTTCGATACGTCTGTCACCGAACACCTCGTATATGGCTTTTGCCTCGTTGGTATCGCCCACATGTGTTGAGGTCGCATGAGCGTTGATGTAACCTATCTCGTCTATACCTATTCCTGCGCGCTCGATGGCCATGCGGAGGGATTTGCTCGGACCAGCCACGTTCGGGGAAGAGATATGGTCTCCGTTAGCGGAGAAACCGTAGCCCAAGACCTCTGCGATGATAGGCGCACCGCGTTTGACGGCGTGTTCGTATTCCTCGATGATGACCGTTGCTGCGCCTCCACCGGGAACCAAACCATCACGGTCACGGTCGAACGGACGGGACGCTTTCTCCGGCGCATCCTCGCGGATGGAGAAGGCGGAAATACCATCGAACGAACCCACGGAGAACGGGTTCACTTCCTGCGCCCCGCCGCAGACAATCATATCTTGCAAACCCGTTTGTATCAAAAGCGCTCCTAAGCCGATGGCGTGTGCGCCGCTGGCACATGCACCGCTGACCGTCAGGTTAATGCCACGCAAACGAAAGATTGTACCCAAGTTCATCGTTACCGTGGAGTTCATCGACTGGAAGATAGCCCCGGAACCGCACAACGTCGTGTCGTGTTTCTCTCGGATGGTATCCACTGCGCGTACCGCAGGATCAACCGAAGAGTCGTTTCCGTAGAGCAAGCCTACATCGTGCTTGTCTAAATAATCTTGGTCGATGCCCGCATTGCGCATGGCTTCCACCGTAGCACAGTATGCATATTTGGCTTGTTCTGGCATATACGTCCGCTGAGAACGACTCAGCACTCCCTTCAAATCGGGAATATCCACTTTGGCCGTTAGACCAGAACGGAATCCCATCTCTTTACGGAGAGGGTCAAGAATAATTCCGGACTTGCCCGTATAGAGCGAATCGCGTACCTCATCCAACGATTTTCCTAAGCATGACCAGATGCCCATGCCTGTTATTACTACTCTTTTCATTGTATCTTGTTTTTAATAGATTCAAACAATACTTTCCGCTTTTCTTTCAGTTCAGCCATGCGCTTTTTATTGCAGAGCATCCTTATGTTTCGGAACGTGCTCTGCATCCATTTCCATTCATAATATGCAAAAAGCGCTAACGGATACGTTGCCAGTAGCATCCATACTACAGACTGCCACCACAACCCCCATACCAAACCGCAGACTAGTACCGTCAGCAGGAAGAAGAACGGAACGCCTACTACTACAGGGATGATGAAACGCCAACTATTGGTAAACATCTTGTCTGATTTCATGAACGGACGGTGGATGTTGTAATGAAGAAGATTGGGATATAGTGAAACGAGCCATAGCGGAAGCAGTATAATCTGCGCCATGATGCTCAGGATGGTCGTCAGCCACCCCTTGACAGATGCTATATCCTTGTCCTTTATGCCAATCCCAGCTTCTTCGCGGCGAATCTCAGCTATCTTGTCCCAGTACACCCCTGTGGCTTGTATCTGGTCGCATAGTTTCTTGTCGCTGTCTAACTTGTCCGGCAGGAACTTCGGATTCTTGCCTTGCGCACAGCAATATGTATCGCCGAACTCACTATTACGCAACCAGTCGATTTCTTCATAGTGCTCCAAATCCCGTACATCCAGCATCATCTCCTCTATCTGCGCGCGGACTAATTGGTTCACCTCGCGTTGCGCGGTGCGCGGTTTCGTTTTGTACAACTCATAGTATGGAGCTAATGAGATTGGCTTTCCGAAACGTACCAGCACATCTGTTTGAACGCCCAAAAAATCTTCGTAATGATGTGCGCTCGGCACAATCTTTATATCGTGCTGAAAGCCGTCACGCTCCGCCGTCTGGAACGCGAGACGCGTGTAACCGAAGGAGAAATCCCCCAACCAATGCTTGTCCTGATGCGTGCCTTCGGGATACATAATCAGACGGTTTCCTTCTAACATTTTGCCGCCCGATATGCGAATGGTCTCTTCGTTCTTACCAAGCGACTCCTGACCGTCGTAATTCAAACGGAACGCAGGAAGCATACCAAGCCATAGAAAGAATTTGGTTATCAACGGGTGCCATGAAAAGACATTTCCGCGTGCGATAACATACGGATGGCTCTCGTTCTCCAGACCTAAAATCATCACCAACGGGTCGTTGGCGCAATTCTGGTGGCAAGACACAATCATACATGGTTCCCCTAATGCCGGCAGGTCCTCTTTCCCTTGATAATACACATGCCGGAACAGCAGCCGGTTATTCATAAACCGTATGTACCGCTTGTATAGACGATACCCGAAACTTCCGATATATTTTTTCTTTTCCATATTTATTCCGCGCACATAGGCGCATAAAATCATGCAAAATTACAAAAAAAATTGATACTTACCAAATGGATAGGATTTTTAGGAAATATATAAGGACATATAGAAAATGGTTTTTACCAGATTGCTGATACCGAACCGTTTGGCAAGCGCCGATGCACCGTCCACCAGCCAGTCTGCACCCAGCGTGAGCAAAACAAATCCGAAAACGATAACCATGACCAGCGTGGTGGTATTCGCTAATAATGTTTCTAATAAGTGATACATACTATGTTATGATTGATTTTTCTTTCTGAATACTACATGTTCGTTCAAGACGAAGTTCGCGATGCCGGAAACGCAGAGGGCGAGGATATTGCAAA
>JAGKVE010000086.1 GCA_021152555.1 Bacteroidia bacterium
TTAATCGTCGTCCAAGAAAAAAATTAAACTTTTATGACCCAAAAACTTGCTTCTTTCATTTTTTTTAACTAACTTTGCACTTGCTATTTGAATCTACATATTAAAAATTTTCAGCCAAATATTTGTATATTTGATTTCTTTTTTGTACCTTTGCACACTTTTGTGCAAAGTAAGACAGTGGAATCCACACAGAATACATATAACCAGCCGCAAGAGCAGCCGCAGGAGGGGCCGATGGGACCGCCTATGCCCGGGATGCCGATGCCGGGAATGATGCCGATGCCGCCACGGAAGAAGAAATCATGGAGAGAGGCACTGATGACCAACTACGGCAGCGGGATGCACCAGGTACTGACGAAGGGCGAACTGACGGTGCCGAAATGGATAGTCGGCAAGTCGGTACTGTTTTTCTTTATCGCTTATTTTGCATGCCGATACGCGTTTGGTTATCCGCAACCGTTTGATATCATTATGGTGGCAGGCCTGTCAGTTATCCTCTTTTTCTATGGCGCAGGCGAATTCTCGAAGAGTTGGGCAAAACGGCGAGAGCGGACATTCCTACGCAATGTGTTCTGGGTGGGATTAGTGGTGCGGCTGATATGGGTAATGTATGCCTATTTTATTTTCAATCCGGCTCATTATGGGACTCCATTGGGGAGCGGAGAGGATACCGGATGGTATATGGATTTCGGGCGTCATTTCGCCAACTGGATTGGGGAGGGATTTCCAATATCGTTTCGCGAATTTCGTAATATTCATAAGTCAGCCGTAGACGATATAGGATATCCGTTATGGCTCGGTATTGTCTATTTGCTGACATTTAATTTAAGCGATATATTTATTCCGTTCGTGCTCAAATCTATTCTTGGGGCGTACTGCGCCATTAGCATTTATCATGTCGCCAAGCGCCATTTCGGCGAAGGGACCGCCCGCATAGCGGCGCTATTCGTTATGCTTAATCCAAATCTGATATATTGGTGCGGCAGCATGATGAAAGAGATGGAGATGGTCTTCCTCTGTTGCCTGTTTATCGAGAAAACCGACTTTACGCTCTCTACCAGCAATAAATTAGGTGTTCGAGAATTAATCCCGGGCGTATTAATTGGTATCGCATTGATGTTCTTCCGTACAGCTCTCGGTTTGGTCGCATTTTTGTCAATATTCGCGCATATCATATTTGTATCTAAAAAAGTAATGAGCAACGGAAAAAAAATACTCGCTGGAATTTTGGTGGCTGCTGCGCTATTCGTGGGGGTTGGAGACCGATTTATTTCTGAGTCACGTGAGCACCTGGAGCAAGTTGAGGCAGGGGGGCAGCAACAGAATATGGAATGGCGTTCTAAACGAAAGGGAGGAAACTCGTTCGCGAAATATGCTGGAGCAACCGTGTTTGCCCCGCTTATTTTTACGATACCGTTTCCTACTTTCAATCAGGCAAATATTGATCAAATCGTACAACCTCTCACCTCCGGCGGAAGCTATATCCGTAATGTACTTTCCTTTTTTGTTATATTAGTAATGATCTTGCTGCTTGTGAGCGGCGAATGGCGTAAACATGTGTTCATATTGGCCTATACCTTGGGATACCTAATGGTACTTGTATTAAGCGGCTATGCACAGTCCGGACGGTTCCATATGCCGGTTTGGCCGATGCTGATGCTCTTTGCGGCATACGGAATACAGATTGTTAAGGGAAACAAACGCGTCCAGCGCGGATACAACTTGGTATTAGTAGCGGAGGTCTTCATCTGCCTGGCATGGAACTGGTTTAAACTAAAAGGAAGAGGAATGATTTAATCGTAGACGATTATTTGTGATTTGTGATATGTGATTTGTAATTTGTAATTTGTGATAGTATGACAAAACAAGAATTTTTAGATAAATGCATAGAGTTTTCGGTTAAGATAAATAAGTTGAGAAAGTATTTGCGTGAGACGCAGCATGAATACAATAATTTTGACCAAATACAACGAAGTGGTACAAGCATAGGCGCAAATTATAGTGAAGCATGTGATGCGGAGAGTAGGGCTGATTTCGTATACAAATTAGGTATTGCGCAAAAAGAAGCGCGTGAGACAATATATTGGCTAAAGGTTCTATACGGATCCGAGTTAATATCAAAAGGGAAATACGATGAGTTGATGAATGATGTGCAGGAACTATATAAGATAATCGCTGCCAGCATTATCTCAACCAAAAATAATCCTGAGAAATAGCTTCATATAAGCAATTACATATAGGCAATTACAAATATTTTTTTAGAATAAAAAAATGCGTGTTTTATTAGTTCATAGTGGAAACGGAGTAGCGGGATTGAGTAGCACTTATACCTTCGTGCATGAGCAGGGAGAGGCGCTACGGGCGAGAGGAGTGGAAATAGAGTATTACGCCGTAGTAGGGAAAGGTATATGGGGATACTTGAGGAATGTCCGTCCCCTTCACCGGAAGATTAAGGCATGGCAACCAGATATAGTACATGCTCATTATGGTCTGAGCGGTATGTTGGCTGCGCTGTCCACACGGCTACCGGTTGTGATAACCTGCCACAATGGAGAGACGCTGACGCGGAGAGGAAACATCTTCAGTTCATTAGGCTTGCTGTTTGCCCGCCATACGATATGCGTAGCGCAGCATATATACGATAAGCTCTTTGTTCATCCGAAAGACTATACGATATTGCCATGCGGTATCGATTTGGAAAACCTGCCTATCGTCCCGAAAGCAAAAGCGCAGGCGGAGATGGGGTTGCCGAAAGATAGAATCAATATCCTCTTCGGCGGTGCGTTCGCCAACGAGCGGAAGAATGCGCCTCTCGCACGCGAGGCGATTGCGTTGCTCGAAGGCGGGCAGATTAGTGGATTAGTGGGTGAGCGGATTAGTGGATTAGGGGATGAACGTGTTAAAAAGTCCACATTACACATTCAACCTTCCACAATCAATTTGATTGAGCTTCGCGGCTACAACCGCCATCAGGTAGCGATGCTGTTATGCGGATGCGATATGCTGTTGCTTCCGACGAAGAGCGAGGGTTCGCCCCAAGTGGTTAAAGAGGCGATGGCATGCAACTGTCCGGTGGTAGCCACCGATGTGGCAGACATAGCGCATCTGCTGCACGGGGTAAAGAACAGCTATGCTACTTCGTTTGAACCGGCGGATATAGCGGATAAGATGGAGCGGGTAATCAAGAGCGGCGAGCGTAGCGACGGACTCTATCGTATCCAGGCATTGCGACTCTCCAACCCGGAGGTGGCGGAGACGATACATCGTATATATTGCGATATACTCCATGAGCCATTAGCAGACAGCGTTGCCGGCACAAGGGAGGAAGATATTCAGGTAATAGCGTTCTATCTGCCGCAGTACCATCCGATATCGGAGAATAACCAATGGTTCGGCGAAGGGTTTACGGAATGGACCAATGTGGGCAAGGCCAAGCCGCTCTTCAAGACACACTACCAGCCTATTGTGCCGGCAGATTTAGGCTATTATGACTTACGGTTACCGGAAGTGCGTGCCAAGCAGGCGGAGTTAGCCAAGGAGGCTGGGGTAGCCGCCTTCTGCTATTATCATTATTGGTTCGGAAACGGCAAACAACTGCTTGAGATGCCGCTACGCGAAGTGACACGCCTCGGCGAACCGGATTTTCCGTTCTGTATATGCTGGGCGAACCATACATGGTATAATAAGATGTGGAATGCGGAGCGCAGCGTATTGGATATGATGCCGCTGATGGAGCAGGAATATCCGGGCCCTAAAGACTGGGATGAGCATTTCTATTCGCTGATTGACACTTTCCGCGACAAGCGGTATTACCGGATAGACGGCAAGTTAGTATGGGTATTCTATCATGTAGAGGATATCCCCGATGCGGAGAAGATGATGATGCGATGGGATGAGTTAGCAGAGCAGGAAGGTCTCGGAGGATTTTATTTTATCAGTTATGTAGATGACGTAAAGGATTTACAAAACCCCGTTCATCGTCTATGCCGCCGCACGATACTGAGTTGCAAAGAGGATATCACATCCATCGGCCCCACGGCAAGAGTACGGAAGTTATCACGATTTACGCAAATGCTATTCTCCCAGCTATTCCACATCCCGTTAAGCGTATACCGTTACTCGCGCGTACGGCATAAACTATTAGACAAACGGTTCGCTGACGAGGACGTAATACCGGTATTATACCCCAACTGGGACAATACGGCGCGGCGCAAGATGGGAGCGATGGTGCTCCATGAGGCGACGCCGGACCAGTTCTATAAGCATTGTAAGGAAGTGTTTGCGCTCATGCAGGGCAAGAAGAACAGGGTTGTATTTCTGAAAAGTTGGAACGAGTGGGGCGAAGGCAACTACATGGAGCCGTGCTTGCGCTACGGACACGGGTATATTCATGCACTCAAGCGTGCGTTGAAGGAAGAGAGGGAGAAGGTATAATTTATAATTTGTGATTTGTAATTTGTAATTACTAGTGATGCGTTAACTTTTAAAATATTTTTGTAACTTATTGTTAATAAGTATGTTACAAGCGTTCTTTGACTTTTCGATTTGAAAAATTTTTCG
>JAGKVE010000038.1 GCA_021152555.1 Bacteroidia bacterium
TGGACTGTGCAAATCACAGCCCACGTTTTTTATTTTACATTGCTATTTTATCTACTTTTCTAACTACTCAACGTTGCACTTCCAACTTGAACTTAGGAAATATGTTGCATAACATTTTTTGAACGGTTTTAATAGGACAAAGATTGTTCCGACAGTGTTTCGAGACAGTCTCGATAATCACTAAGAACAAGAATGATGGAATGATGAAATGATGGAACAAAAAAACAGCCCGCATTGCTGCGAGCTGATTGATTGTTTATCCGGGGTTCCTGTGTTCTTAGTACCGGATTACTGGATTTCTGGATTTCTGGATTACCAGAGTACCATTTCTATGATACCAGAATACCAGACAAATAGATTTCCAGAGTAGCAGATTAGCGGACTTGGGTGCCTTGGAGGTTGTAGAGTTTGTTGTCACGGATGATATAAACAACACCGTCCACAACAACTTTCTGCGCCTTCTCGGTCAATTCGATGTTTTCGATACCTTCTTCTTCGGCAAATTCACCTTCTTCGATGTTTACTGCCCCGGTATAAGTAATCACGTACGAATTGCCTTCCGAATCTTCTGCCTTAACGGTAATCGTATAATTGTCACCGGATTTAGCGACAACAACCGTACCGGAAACAAGGTCCCAGTAATCTTCCTCTCCTTCGCCAAATACCCAGCAGCCAATAGGATAATACGACTCATCAACACCTCCAACGACAGCAGTATTAACGGCATAGGTATCCGTGATATTATAAGTACCGACAGGCAGCTCGCCTAAACCCGTACCATTCGGAACGATGATATCCAATTGAGCATATACCCCCGGATTGGCTTTATTATACATATAAATCGTGATATCCTCTCCATCTTCAGACATATAATCATAGTAGTTATACGTCTCAATGGTATTGAAAGTGAAGTTTTGTGCATTACCGCCTTGGTCACCGCCTTGGTCACCGCCTTGGCCGCCATCGTCAACAGAGTCAGATTCAGTACCTGCCTCTCCGTCGTAAACGACTTTGAAGCTCTTAATTTTAACTAGTCCATTGGTAGCAGAACCTGTATTACCAACAACGAACTGAGCGCTTGCAGCATTAACAGTAGCGTTTGCATCGCTGGCAAGGCTATTGCCGCCAAAAAGTAATGTTCCAGTATTCTTCACGTCATAGGTAAAAGAAACTGTTTTGATAGTACCGGTCTTAACCGCCACAGTAACCACAGCATTACCGGATTGATACACACGCCATTCTGCTCCATTGCCATACAATTTCCCGTTGTTATCTCCTTCACTGACGGAAATCGTAAGCACACCATCAGAATAGAGCTCTAACTTCTGTGTTTGATCTGCCACACCTCCACACAAATCAGAAACCGATTTAGAGACGGTAATCTCAGCAGCAAACATACTGCCTGCGAAAAGGGCAGCGGTTAAAAGAGAGAAAAATTTCTTCATAATGATAGTAAAATTAGTAGGTTAATAAAATTTGTTATAAAATTAGTTGTCTGTTTTTTTCGAAATGCCGGGTTACCGAAACCTCGAGATGTCGAAATGCAGGACGCTCTGCGTTGGCATCGGGGACCCCGGTTGTCCCTTTGACGGTGCAAAGGTACAACTATTTTTTGAGATACGCAAATTTATTTTGCTTTTTTGTGAGCGACAACGAATAATTGCACAGAATTGAATACATTCTGCCAAATAATATACGCCGCAGCACCGAGTGAGGCAAGCGGATTGAGAAAAGTATGCGCCATCCAGACCCCGAGAGACGTGTTCTTCTGGCCGAAGGCTTGCCCCGCTGTGATGGAGGAGACTTCATTCATGTTCTTCGGCGCCGCATCCGGGTTAATAAGCACATCCTGGTAGTCCTTTCCTTTATTAGGCGCCGGCAGATAATATCCAATCAGTTTGCCAAGCCCGAACTGAATCAGACATGCGAAGAAAGAGGATACTAATAAAATTAGTATATTGGTTATTTGTGATTGAAAATTGGTGATAGTTGTCTGCGTGACGGAAGCCATGAGCACGACAATCGACGCGACCCAAAGGTAGAAAGGAATGACGGCGAGTTTGGTAGGAAGAACAAACTCTTTAGGACCGTCCTGCGGACTGTTAGACCGCTGTGCTGTAAGACCATTAGCATTGTAAGACCGCTCGCTTTGCTCGCTATAAGATTTTCTACGGTAGTAGTAATTAAAGCCTAAACGGAGGAGCCAAGCGGAGAAGAAAGGTCCGAGCAAAAGAGGTGCTATACGACTGAGAATCAACAAGAAAGAAGATAGGAATTGGTAATTGGTAATTGGTAATTGGTAATTGGTGATTAGAGGGAAAGTGGCAGGGACGATGATGGCAGTGGCGAAATTAGAGAGAAGGGTGAAAGTAGTGAGGTTCTGGATTGAGCCCCCCATCTTACCTGCAATAATCGGCGCGGCAGTGGCAGTCGGCATAATAAAACACATGAACAGTCCCTGCGCCAAAACAGTATTATGCGTAAAACACATGATAAGCGCATATGTAGCGAACGACAGAACCAATTGCGCAGCCAGCACCGCCCAATGCCATTTACGCAAACGCAGGTCAAGCGGATTGACCTTGCAAAACGTAAAAAAGAGCATAAAGAAAATGAGCCACGGAAGTATGGGTTTGAGCGGCAGGAAGAGTTTATAGCCCACGGCACCGATGACCATCGAGAGCCAAAGGGCGTTGGAATCAAACCATTTTTTCATTTGGTTATTTACCATTTAGTCATTTATTTAATCATTTAGTCATTTCCCCATCGTGCGACGATGTCGTCCATGATGGCGAATACCTCAGAGACTGTTTCTGCCCGAAGAAGGGCTATGCGCGTCTGCTTGAAATCCGGAAGGCCTTTGAAAACAGGAGACGCAGCAAAATGTCTGCGTGAATGGACTATCCCTTTTCGCTCGTCGTTGCCGCACCATTGGATGGCGGAAAGCACATGTTCTTTAAGAACCGCAACTTTCTCTGCCATAGTAACCGGAAAATCCGGCTTCTCCGGAGAATCCGGATACATAGCGGCTTTCATTTCGGCGAAGATCCATGGGTTTCCGAAGGTAGCCCGTCCAATCATGATAGCATCCACGCCGTATAGGTCGAAACACTCTCGCGCGCGCTCGGGCGTACACACGTCCCCGTTACCTATAATAGGAATACGCATGCGCGAGTTGTTCTTGACTTCACCGATGAGCGTCCAGTCAGCCTTCCCTGTGTACATCTGTGCGCGTGTGCGTCCGTGTATGGCGAGTTCAGTGATGCCTACATCTTGGAGCCGCTCGGCGAGTTCCAAGATAAAAGTTGAAGGTTGAGAGTTGAAAGTTGAAAGAAGTTGGTCAGTTGAGAGTTGAAAGTGCTTAGGCAGTCCTAATGGATTGATTCTTGGAACCAAGTCTTTCTCGTCCCAGCCGAGCCGTGTTTTGGCAGTAACGGGTGTATGAACGGCATTGACGACAGCCTTTGCTATTTCAAGCATTTTCGGCACATCGCGCAGAAGCCCTGCGCCGGCCCCTTTGCCTGCCACTTTCTTGACCGGACAACCAAAATTGATATCTATGAAGTCCGGGTGTGCCGTTTCAACAATACGCGCAGCCTCCGCCATTGCCTCAGGCTCACGTCCGTATATCTGTATAGCGACAGGTCTTTCGGCATCGGAGATGGTTAGTTTGCGCGTCGTAGAAGCGATGTCCCTGACGAGCGCGTCTGCGTTGACGAACTCCGTATAGACACGGTCTGCCCCATACCGTTTACAGAGCGCACGAAAGGCCGGATCGGTGACATCCTCCATGGGAGCGAGGAACAAGCCGCGAGACGGCTTGTCAGACCGCTGCGCTGTAAGACCGCTTCGCTGTAAGACTGCTTCGCTGAAAGACCGCTTCGCTGAAAAATCGTTCGTTGTACTCACTGAAAGACCGATTTACTTATTTAATGTAGGATAGGAGATACGATGATGATTCATGGCGGTGAGGCGTGAAGTGAAAACACGCCGTATATCCTCCACATCCTTGAACGAAAGTGGTGTTTCAGAGAACTGTCCATCCGCTATCTGGCTGTCAATCATCTGGTTAACAGCGTTGGCAATTGCCTTTTCCGAGAAGTCATCGAGACTACGGGAACGCGCCTCTATGGCATCCGCCATCATAAGGATAGCCGCCTCTTTGGTAGAGGGTTTAGGTCCTGGATAGCGGAAGATTGTTTCGTCCACTTTGTCGTTTGGATGGGCATTACAATAGGTATTATAGAAATAACGCACAAGGGAAGTACCATGGTGGGTCGTGATGAAATTGACGACCACTTCGGGCAAACGGTGTTTACGTGCTATCTTCTCGCCCTCCATAACATGTGCTATCACCACTTGAGCGGCATCACGCGGGTCCATTTTGAGAAGCGGATTGTCAGCGCCCTGCTGGTTCTCTACATAGTAAAGCGGGTCTGTCATTTTGCCTATATCATGGTATAGTGCGCCTGTCCTGACGAGAAGTGCGTTAGCACCGATGGTCTTAGCCGCTTCCGCAGCCAGATTGCTAACCTGCATGGAATGCTGGAACGTACCGGGTGCCCGCTCAGCGAGCGTATGCAAGAGTTCCGAGTTGATGTCTGTGAGTTCGACCAAGGTAATGGAGGAAATAAAACGGAACATTTTCTCGAACGCATATATCAGTCCGTAACAGCCGATTGTAAGAAGAGCACATATGAAGAAATAGAGGTACATCCACGGGTCGATAGCCGCCCAAGCGCCCGACTGAGCAAAGGAGATGGCAGTGTATGCGACACTCTGCACCATGAAGATCCATGCGGAAGTCTGTACCAGTTGCGCCCGGCGTGTCATGTCGCTGAGCGAGGATATTGCCACCATTCCGACAACAATCTGAATAAAGAAGAACTCCACAGGCGCCGGTACGACGATCGAGACAATGAGGATGGTTGTGAAATGGAGGAAAAGTGCGGTACGCGAATCAAAGAAGACGCGCGTCAGTATAGGAACCCAAGCGAAGGGTATTAGATAGACAGAGAGCGTGATGTCATACCTCTGACTGGCACGCAAGGCGAGACACGCGAGGGCAATCACGATAAAAGTCTGGAGACTGAAGAACAGGACCGTAGAAGTAGAACGCAGATATTGCGGTCTGAAGACATACAGGTAAATGACAAAAAGCGCAAGGAACAGAATGACCAAAATCGATTCGCCCAATGTAGAGAGCGTGCGCTGCTTGCTGCCGAGCGATTCATCATCATACGCCCTGCGGAGAGACTGGAGCACCTGATAGGAACGGTCAGTGACGATTTCCCCTTTGCCTATAATCTTCTCACCTTTTTGCACCATACCCTGAGTCGGAGAAAGCGTAGCAAGCAGTTTTTCGCGCATTTGGCCGGTCAACAAGGTATCCAGTTCCAGGTTACGGGCACAATCATAGCCAAAATGCTTGTGCGCCGTCATAGGGGTATAAACCTCGGAAATGGGGTATGTTTTCGACACCCGTCCCTGCATAACGGAAATACGGTTATACCGCTCTGCCTCAAGCCACTCTTTGTCTGAGAGTGACACTACGAGCACCTGTCTTTGTGCTCCGCGGATATATCTGTAACACGGTGCAAAAGTAGAGAGTAACTGCGCTTGCTCCTTTGCCATTTGCTCATCCGTTTTATAAATCGGGAAATCAAAATCCGCTGTTATGTTATTATACCCCCAAGGCTTATTGATTTCAAAATGATACCGGAAGGCATTATTATAGCGCGGGAACATCAACACTATAACCGCAGCGAGAAGCGCGAATATACCGAGCCGGAAAATAACTTCGATATTTTTAACTCTTGAAATCTGGTTTGTCAAACTTGATAGTTTCATATATGTTTATCTTTTTTTACTAAAAAAATCCTGCATGAGTTTTTGGCACTCCGCTGCGAGTACACCGGACGTAACTTTGGCTTTGGGATGCATAGCACGTGGTGCATATGTTGCATAGCCTCTTTTGGGATCCGCCGCTCCATAGACGATACGGCTTATCTGCGCCCATCCAATGGCACCGGCACACATGGCACATGGTTCGACCGTGACATAGAGTGTTGCTTCAGGCAGATACTTTCCTCCAACCGTTTGCGTAGCTGCCGTAATTGCCTGAATCTCAGCGTGCGCTGTCACATCAGAGAGCGTTTCCGTGAGATTATGTCCGCGGCCTATTATCCGGTTTTGCGAGACGATGACGCAGCCGACAGGCACCTCGCCTGCCGCAAGTGCTTTCTCCGCTTCGGAAAGGGCGAGTCGCATAAAGCGCTCATCATCGTCATTCACCATTTGAGCATTTCCCCTTTGACCATTGAGGTGTTTCGCCTGTACAAAATGTTTCAGTTCTTCGGGGTGAGACTCGAAGTGGTTGCCGATGACGACTATGTCCGCGCCGGCTTCAAAAGCGGCATTCATGGCTTCGGGCGTACGAATACCGCCACCGACGATAAGTGTAACGGAAGTGCTTTTCCTTACTTCTCTGATTATTTCCTGCGATACAGGCGTCTCAGCTCCTGATCCCGCCTCCAGATAGACGGCTTTTTTGCCCATCAGTTCTGCAGCGATGCAAGTGTTTATTATTATTTGAACACCCTCGGGGGTTGATGGGTTAAGGGGTTCAGTACCCGTAACGCGCATGGTAGAGGTCACTACCCCGCCATCAATGAGGACATACGCCGTCGGGATGACCTGTATGCCTGAGTCATGTATCGTATGCGCTGACTTAACTTGCTGTCCTATAAGATATTCCGGGTTATTCCCAGACAGCAGAGAAAGAAAAAGTATTGCGTCCGCTTCGGGTGTAAACTGCGCTGCATTTCCGGGAAAAAGGACTATGGGTATTTGTAATTTGTGATTTGAGATTTGTGATTTGAGATTTCGGACAAAAGGTGTGGTGTCGCCACCGGTGGAGCCTCCAACGAAGATATAGTCGGGAAGGCCGTCTGCCGTGAAGGACAGTGCATTCAAATCCGCCTTCTCAGGATCAAGGAGAAGGGCAAGCGCTTTTTTATTTACCATTTTGTCATTTACCATTTTGCCACTTATTTGGTCATTGGGTCCATTGGAAGGTTTCGACCATTTTGACAACATCCGTCCGGAGATAGTCATAGACGGGCGCAAGTGAATCAGCGTTCGGCTGGCAATTACAATATACCGAAGCACGGAAGAAGTTTTTAGTAGAATCTGTCAAAAAAAACTGGCATGAAGAAGCCGTATTTCCCTCCAAATCGAAGAGCACTCCATGCACATCCGCTTCTGGATTATCATACCCGCTCTCCGGAATAGAGTTGGCAAACGAAGCATTGCGGTACACAAACTCAAGCGCATCATTCGTCAATTCGCGAAGGTTTCCGTTAACACGTTTATACGAACAGTGGATAGTAGCATCCAAAGCAGGGTAATAGATATTTATCCAATATGGCTCATCCACATCCGTACGCGGCTGAACGACAGCGTTTTTCGAGAGGGCAAAAGTATAAGGATAATTGGTAATTGGTGATTGGTGGTTGGTGATTGGTGGTTTGAATTCCGTATAGGCGGTGTCGGGAGTAGTAATACGGTAATAACCATAAGGTTTGGGAACGGATGTGTTGTCACAAGCGGCACAGAGAAACAACACCAAATTGAGAATAAAAAATTCTTTGCCCATCCGGACATGATTACTTGGCAAAGCCGAATTTCGGCGACAGAAAACCAACCTATTTCTTAACCCAAAGCCCATAATACTCCAAATTACGGTGCAAAGATACAAAATAAAGTTGAAAGTGGAAAGATTAAAGTTGAAAGTTTTTTATTTTGAAGATTGAAAAGCACTTTTTTATAAAAAAAGTACGCGTGCGCTTGCGTATGTAAAAAAAAAGTTGTACCTTTGCGCGCTAATTGCGGAGAAATTGTCATATATAACCCATATCCAGAGTTATAAATGGTTAATAATGAAAAACACGAACATCAACAAAAAACCACACGATGAATCAGATTAACAATAACTATTGCGTCATAATGGCCGGCGGTATCGGAAGCCGTTTCTGGCCATACAGCCGGGAGAGCAAGCCGAAACAGTTTCTTGACTTTTTCGGCACAGGCAAGAGTCTGCTACAGATGACTATAGACCGATTCCGTCCAATTGTACCGATAGAGAACGTATTTGTCGTAACCAATGTTTCTTACAAGCAACATATTTTAGAGCAAGTGCCGGATTTGAAAGAAGGGCAAATCTTATGCGAGCCGGCAAGGCGCAACACGGCACCGTGTATTGCGTATGCGACCGCCCACATAAGGGCGTTGTGCCTTCAAAGAGCTTACGGTTACACCAAAGAAGAACAAGGTTACACCAAGGACGGCAAACTAAAAGGCGGTTCATCCGAATCGCATCTTCCAAATTATACGGACATCGATTGGAGCAAACCGGAGATGCAGGCGAATATAGTAGTTGCTGCGAGCGACCACTTGATATTAGAGGAGGATAAATTCCGCCAAACGATATTGAAAGCTTTTAATTTTATAAGCAAGAACAAAGCAATAGCCACCTTAGGCATGCAGCCGACACGCCCGGAGACCGGATACGGATATATTCAGTATCTGAAAGGTACAAAGGACGAAGGGATTTATCCGGTGAAGACGTTTACGGAGAAGCCGAACTTAGAGATGGCGAAAGTATTTTTAGAGAGCGGTGACTTCTTATGGAACAGCGGAATTTTCATATGGAACCTCCAGACAATCAGTGAGGCATTCCGTTATCTTTTACCGGAAGTAGCAGACCGGTTCCGCGAAGGCGAATTGCTCATGGGAACTGACAAAGAGGAGGCATTTATCGAGCAGATGTTTCCGAAATGCCCGAATATCAGCATCGACTACGGTATCATGGAAAAGGCGGACAACGTGTTCGTCATTCCGTCCAGTTTCGGCTGGAGCGACTTGGGCACATGGGGCAGTCTGTACGAATTGAGCGAGAAAGACCAAAAGGGGAACGTGAGTCTTCACAGCGAGGCGCATTTCCACGAAGCGAAAGGCAATATTGTTGTGTTAGAGCATGGAAAGAAAGCTATTGTCCAAGGTGTTGACGACATGATTATCGCGGAGCAAGACGGCGCTTTATTGGTATGCAAGAAGGCGGAGGAACAGCGGATCAAACAATGGGTGGAAAACCTCTCATCGCCTCTCCCCTCAAAGGAGGAATAAAAATAACCCTATGCCGACGAAGAACCCTCATGCAAAATGCGCGAGAATGGGCAAATCGAAAAGAGCATAAAAAGACAAAAAAAATAAATTACTTAATATTAAATCACACATCATGAGTTATCTGAATTTTGACAAGACTGTTCTTGTTAATCTGGAGCGATCGCTCCAGAAAGAGATGATTCGAACCAACCGTGCAGGTGTTTACAATTCGACGACATTGGTAGATTGCAACACCCGTAAATACCACGGTCAATTGGTGATGCCTTTGCCGGAGATGGGCGGTGACAATTTTGTGCTGCTCAGTTCATTAGACGAGACAGTCATCCAACACGGAGCAGAATTCAATTTAGGTCTGCACGAGTATGGCAACAACCATTTCAGTCCGAATGGTCACAAGTACATTCGCGAGTTCAACTGCGAGTTGATTTCCAAGACTGTTTACCGCGTAGGTGCAATGGTATTAGAGAAAGAGCGCATGTTAGTCAGTTTTGAACCCCGCGTACTAATCCGCTACACGCTGTTGGAAAGCGGCAGTCCGACAATCCTGCGTTTCCGCCCGTTCTTAGCATTCCGCAACGTGAACGAACTGACTCACGAGAATCCGTTAGCAAACCCGAATATGGACGAATGCGAGAACGGCCGTTTCAACCGCATGTATCCGGGCTTCCCGAACCTGTATATGCAGTTCAGCAAAGCGGTTGAGTATCATCATGATCCGCAGTGGTATAAAGATATTGTCTATCGCAAGGAACGCGAGCGCGGATACGCATACAACGAGGATTTGTTAGTTCCCGGTTATTTTGAATTACCGATGAAAAAAGGCGAGAGTGTTATATTCGCTGCAGGTGTGACGGAATGCAAGACAAATACGTTGAAAGCGACATGGAAGAAAGAATTGGAGCGTCGCAACCGCCGCGAAGACATGTTCTCGACACTAAAAAACAGCGCGAGCCAGTTCTACAAACGCGAGGGCGACAAATGCTATCTGTTAGCCGGTTTCCCATGGTACAAAGCGGATGCGCGAAGCACTTTCTTCTCCGTAGCCAGCTGCACGTTGGACATCGACCGCCCAGAATACTGGGACGCTATTATCAATAAGACAGCGATTGACGAGATAGAGAAATTCATGCATGGTCGCGGCCATGAGATCAAGATGACAGGAATGGACGAGCCGGATGTGCTTTTATGGTTCATCCGTGCCTGCCAGAAATACGCACACAAATACACCGTTCGCGAGGCAGCTGATTTATATTGCCAATTATGCCTGGATATTGTTAACTGGTACCGCAAACAGAACCATCCCCGCGCCAAATTGCACCAGAACGGGTTGCTCTGGGTAGATGGCACTCAGCGTCCTGCGACATGGATGAACGCGACCGAAAACGGCTGGCCAGTAACGCCTCGTACGGGATATGTAGTAGAAATCAACGCATTATGGTACAACGCGATGCGTTTTACAGCAGAGATGCTTCGCGAGATAGGCAAGGAGACAAGTGCAGATTTGATGGAATATCAAGCAGAAATCATCAAAGATGCTTTTGTCAAGACGTTCTGGAACGGTTTGTATCTGAATGACTTCGTGATTGACAACTATGAGAACCGTGAGGTACGTCCAAACATGATATGGGCAGTAGGTCTGCCATATAGTCCGTTAGACAAGAAGCAGCAGAAAGCCGTTGTTGACATATGCACCAAAGAGTTGCTGACGCCGAAGGGTCTTCGTAGTCTGAGTCCGAAGAGTGGCAACTACCGTCCTATGTACAGCGGCTACATGCCCGAGCGCGACCGCTGCCTGCACAACGGCGTTGTATGGCCATCAACCATCACGGCATATTCACGCGCGTACATGAACATTTACAAGTACAGCGGTACAAGTTTTATGGAGCGTCTTCTATTGGGATTCGAGGCGGAGATGGATGAATTGACAATCGGTACTCTGAACGAGTTATATGACGGCAACCCACCCTACAAAGGTCACGGCGGAATGAGTAGTGCGCCGAGTGTAGCTGCAGTAATCAGTTTGTTAGACACACTGAAGAAATACCAATTAGTTGAAAGTCAGAAGTCGGAAGTCGAAGGAAAGGAGGCTGAGAAATGAAAGCGTTAATGTTCGGTTGGGAGTTTCCCCCTCATATTTTAGGTGGTTTAGGCACCGCGAGTTACGGATTGACACGCGGTATGGCAGAACAGCCCGACATGGAAATCACTTTCGTCATACCCAAACCATGGGGAGACGAGGATCAGAGTTTTCTGCGCATCATCGGTGCAAACAGCATTCCTGTAGTATGGAAGGACGTTAACTATGACTACGTCAAGCAACGGATGGAAGGCAGGATGAGCCCCGAAGAATACTATCATTTCCGCGACGGCATCCGTTATGACTACCGTCGTATCGGCACAGACGATTTGGGTTGCATCGGTTTCTCAGGCCGTTACCCGGACAATCTGATAGAAGAGATCGGCAACTATGAGGCAGTAGCGAGTGTGCTGGCTCACAGTCTGGATTTCGACATCATCCACAGCCATGACTGGTTGACCTATCCAGCCGGAGTATTTGCAAAACAGATCAGCGGCAAGCCATTAGTTATCCATGTTCACGCAACAGATTTTGACAGGAGCCGCGGGAATGTCAACCCTACCGTTTATTCAATCGAGAAGCGCGGAATGGACGCAGCCGACCACATCATGTGCGTGAGCAACCTGACGCGCCGCACAGTAATAGAGAAATACGGTATTGACCCGCGCAAAGTGAGCACAGTGCATAACGCCGTCGAGCCATTAGCACATCCAGAAGAGTTCAAGAAGCCAGAACGGAAAGACAAATTGGTCACCTTCCTCGGTCGTATCACGATGCAAAAAGGTCCGGAATACTTTGTAGAAGCCGCAGCGCGTGTATTAAGCAAGACCGACGGAGTGCGTTTCGTAATGGCCGGTAGCGGTGACAAGATGGCAGAAATGATTGATTTGGTAGCGAAACGCGGCATTGCCGACAAATTCCACTTCCCCGGTTTCATGCGTGGCAAACAAGTACAAGAGATGTTAGCAATGAGCGATGTGTATATCATGCCGAGTGTGAGTGAACCGTTCGGAATCAGTCCATTGGAAGCCATGCAGGTAGGTTGCCCGTCCATCATCAGTCATCAGTCCGGTTGCGCGGAGATTCTACAACACGCCATCAAGACCGATTATTGGGATATCGACGCGATGGCCGACGCCATCTATGCGATTGTAAAATATCCGGCAATGTACAAGAGTCTGCACGAGTTAGGCCAAGCCGAAGTAAACAACATCAAATGGTCTGACGCCGGTCTCAAAGTACGCCGAATATATGACGGCGTGATCAACCACACATTGTAATTTACCATTTTGGAATTTAATTAGCAATTTAACCATTAAGTAATGTTTAAAGATATGAAAAATATATGTTTTTGCTTCCAGATGCATGCACCCTATCGTCTGAAGCGCTATCGTTTCTTTGAAATCGGTCATGATCATTACTATTATGACGACATGGCAACCGAGGAACATGTCAATTGGCTCGTCCAGACATCGTATTTACCGCTATGCCAAACGCTGCGCGACATGATTAACCTGAGCAAAGGTAAATTCCATTGTGCTCTGAGCGTCAGCGGAACGATGATTGAGATGTTCGAGCAGTTCAATCCTGAAATGATTGACATACTGAAAGAGTTAGCAGCGACCAAATGTGTAGAGTTTTTAGCCACTCCGTATAGTTATTCGCTGGCCTCCGAGTACAATGAAAGCGAGATGAAAGAGCAGTTCAAGCAACAAGGCGAGTTGCTGGAGAGCATCTTCGGGGTGAAAGCACAAACCGTATGGAACACCGAACTGTTATACACAGACGAGACCGCTTATCATCTCAACAAAATGGGTTATAAAGTTATTCTGACTGAAGGGGCAAAGCACGTCATCAGCTGGAAGAGTCCGAACCGTATGTACCAGTCAGCAGGCGCGCCGAAGATGAAAGTGCTGCTTCGCAACACCAATCTGAGCGATGAGTTGAGTTTCCACTTTTCCGATCCGGGCTGGCCTAATTTCCCGATTGACGCGGAGAAATATGCGAATCAATTGCAGGCACTTCCCGAAGGCGAAGATATCATCAACATATGGGTAGGCGCTGAGACGTTCGGTGTCCGTCAGAATGCCGGTAGCGGAATTTTTGATTTCCTGAAAGCGTTGCCATACTATGCATTAGAGCGTGAAATCGGATTCATGACTCCAGCAGAGGCTGCGAAGAAGATGACAGCCGGCGATGTATTATCCAGTCCGTATCCATTAACATGGAGCGGAGAGGCGAAAGACCTAAGCGTATATGCCGGCAATGATTTACAGCAAGAGGCCATCAACAAACTGTTTGCTGTAGCCGAACGAGTACATCTATGCCAAAGCAAGAGCCTGCAAACCAACTGGTTGCGTTTGCAAGATGTGAACTACTTGCACTACATGAATCATATTGATCAAGGCGAGACACAATATGAATCGGCGTACGATGCATTCATCAACTACATGAACGTGTTATCTGATTTCCTGCAAACCGTAGAGGAACAATATCCGACAACGATAGAGAACGAAGAGTTGAATGCGTTGCTGAAAACGATTCGCAATCAAGAAGAAGAGATTCAGAAACTCAACGAGAAACTCAAAAAAGCAAAGAAATAGCCTCACCTTCCCCTTATTTGAGCAAACGAATTTTCATAGTATTAGTGCTGTTAGCAGCGACCATAACGGCCGCTGCTAAGCAGCCCCGTATACAATCAGTCATACGGACATGGAATATGCCGTACTACAGTGCGGTAGCGGATACCATAGCCTTTAACGACACCGTAATGCTGAACTACCATGATGTAGATGTACAACAACTCTATTCTATGAGTAGTGCGACAAACGGCAATGTATTGGTATCCCCCATTGAATCACGTATTATCAATGACCGTTTGAGCACAATCGAGGACCCGTTTGCGCGCAGTTTAGCGGCCTATGTAACCACCCCACAGCAACAGCGGTATTTCAACACAACCGTCCCATTTTCAACTGTTGCTTATAAGAAAGGATTTGTTAGCGGTCATGAGGAAAATGACATTGACTTCTTATTTACGGGAAATATCAACCGCAGGCTTAACTTAGGTGTAGAGATGGACTATTTGAACTCAGTAGGTCACTATGCCAACACAGCCGGCAAACTATTCCGCGGATCAGTATGGGGCAGCTACGATGGCGGGCATTACAGTATGCATGGCGCATTCAGCTGGAGCAAACTAAGTTCGTTTGACAACGGCGGTTTGGTTGACCCCGAAGATCTAAAGAGTTCTCTGAGTTCAGGAGACATTCCCGTGAGGATGAACGGAATGACCGGGTTCAGATACCTGAGCGGCTTCTTACACAACCAGTATTCAATAGCCAGCGAGAGAGAGTATCACGATTCAATAGAAGTAGTAGAAGACGGACGTCGAGTGAAACGTGACACCATCAAAGTGGAATATATACCTCTAATGACATTCAGCCACTTATTCGAGACGAACAACTCCAACCGCCGATATGTAGAAAAGAATGCACAGCAAGGTTTCTACGATAACATCTACGGCGACTCGGTACAAACCAATGATACAACAGACGTACTAACCATCCGTAACACGATAGCCGTCACTTTTTGCGAAGCCTATAACACTAAATTGAAGTTCGGTGCGACTGTTTTTGCTATGAACGAATGCCAACGATTTTTGAACGACAGCGTACCTTACGACAGTATATATGATTACAAATGGACCAACAACACCTTTGTCGGCGGCGCAATCCATAAACATAACGGGTCGCTTGTTCAATACCACGTAGAAGGCAAGGTGTGCGTATTAGGATATAAACTTGGCGAATTTGATGTAACCGGCAAGTTGCGGACCAAGTTCAAGGCCGGCAAGTACCCCTTTATAATCGGAGCCCGCGCATACGCCAAGAGCGAAACGCCGAGTTGGTACCTGCAACATTTCCGTTCCAACCACATCAAGTGGGATAACCAATTCGGATTTACCTACCGTTTTTTAGGAGGTGCGAAGATAGCATATCCGACCGAGTGGATAAAACCAAGTGTTGATTTTAGCTTTGAAAACCAGACAAACCCCATCTACATATCATCGGCAGACTGGAAACCGCGTCAATTCAAGGGGAATGTCCAGATTATTACAGGCGACATCGGGATGGACATCACCACGCCATGGGTTAACTTAGAGAACCACGCTGTTATACAACACAGTACGAATGACAGTGTTCTCCCCGTGCCATTAGTAATATTACAACACAGATTGTACTACCACGGCACATGGTTCAAGGCGTTAGACGCACAAATCGGTGTAGACCTGCGTTATTTCACACGCTATAATGCACCTGTATTATGTCCTGCGACCGGCATGTTCGCCACCCAACAGGAAGAGAAAATAGGAAATTACCCATGGATGAATGTTTATGCGAATTTCTACGTACGCTCTATTCACCTTCGTTTTTTCGCACATTACCAACATTTCAACCATTTATTTATGAGAAAGAATATCGGCTATATGACAATGCCCGGTTATCCAACGAACGGTGATGTTTTCCGCGCGGGCTTAGCATGGCATTTTTATAATTGAGAATTGAAACAAAAATCAAAAGTTAAAGACGATATATATTACTGAAAATCAGGAAATCCAAGATATGATAGTAACACAAAACGCAAACAAGATTATCCTTTATTCGCAAGACGAGGCGGAACGGTTGGAAAGCAACTATGTTGAAACGGAGCATTTGATGCTTGCCATAATCCGTCTGGGAGAAGGTGCGGCATATGAGTTACTCGGTCGTACCGACTTTAATTTTGCTGAAGCGAAAGAGCATTTTGAGAATGCTGTAAGAGGAACAGAGCCGTCTGCTGGTACAACACCCATCAGTACTCAAGTCAGCCGTATTCTCCGCATAGCAGAAGGGATAAGCCGGGAATATAATGAAGACGCGGTAGGTTCGGTTCATATACTGCTTGCCATTTTCCGCGAACAGGTCAATTCCGTTGCCACCTATTCCGAAGAGAAATGGGGGTTGAGTTTTCTTCTGTTAGCGGAATTATACGGCAAACCCCACACAACGATTGAGGCTCCCCACGTAGAAGGTGACCAAGACAGTGACCTCAACGACAATTACCGTCAACCTCAGCATGAAGGAGCCACAAAGAGCAAGAAAAGCAAGACAACTGCATTGGACAAATACGGTCATGATTTGACAAAACAAGCAGAAGAGGGGCATTTGGATCCTGTAGTCGGACGTGAAGTGGAGATAGAACGCGTTGTGCAAATATTGAGCAGGCGAAAGAAGAACAATCCGATTCTTATAGGAGAGCCAGGCGTTGGAAAATCTGCTATAGTGGAAGGCTTAGCGCTTCGCATCAAAAGCGACCATGCCGGTGCATTAAGCGGGAAACGTATCGTTGCTTTGGATTTAGCCTCAATGGTAGCCGGCACGACATACCGTGGTCAGTTTGAGGAACGTATGAAACAGGTCATCACAGAGCTGCGTGAACATCCTGAGGTTATTCTTTTTATTGATGAAATCCATACGATAATCGGCGCAGGCAATGCATCCGGCTCTTTGGATGCTGCAAACATACTGAAGCCTGCCTTGGCCCGTGGAGAAGTACAATGCATAGGCGCGACTACAACTGCCGAGTATGCGAAATCCATTGAGAAAGACGGTGCTTTAGAACGCCGTTTCCAGAAAGTACAAGTACGTCCTACGACAAAAGAAGAGACCTATGATATATTACTCCGTTTAAGCGATTATTACGGTCATTATCACGAAGTTTATTATCCGGAAGACGTACTTCATGCGTGCGTTAATCTGAGTGAACGCTATCTGACCGACCGTGCTTTTCCTGATAAAGCGATTGACGTAATGGACGAAGTAGGCGCCCGCCGACACGCCAAACAGCTTAATAGCGACAAAGAGCGCAAATCGCTGAACGTAATTACAACAGACGAGGTAGCCAGTGTAGTGAGTATGATGAGCGGCGTTCCTGTTCATCGTATTGCCCGCGCGGAGCATGAACGGCTTCTGACAATGGCCGAATCGCTGAAACACAAGATTATCGGCCAGGACAAGGCTGTAGATACTGTAGTCCGCGCTATACAGCGCAGTCGTTTGGGTTTACGTGATCCGAAGCGTCCTATCGGCACATTCTTCTTCCTTGGTCAAACGGGTGTTGGAAAGACCTATTTAGCACAGTGCTTGGCTGAAGAGATGTTCGGTAGTCGCGATGCAATGATTCGTTTTGACATGTCCGAATATATGGAGAAACACACCGTGAGTCTTTTAGTCGGTGCACCTCCGGGGTATGTAGCACATGAAGAGGGCGGGAAACTGACAGAAGCAGTTCGCCGCAAACCCTACTCCATCGTGCTTTTCGATGAGATAGAGAAAGCCCATCCTGATATTTTCAATGTATTGCTGCAAGTATTAGACGAGGGGCGCTTGACAGACCGTCAAGGACATATTGTTGATTTCAGAAACACTATAATCGTTCTTACGAGCAATGTAGGAACGCGTCAATTACAGGAATTCGGAAGCGGCGTTGGTTTCGGGGCTAACGAGATGGACCAAAAGCAAGCGAGCAGCATGTTACTCAAAGCGCTGCAAAAACAATTCCCTCCGGAGTTTGTCAACCGAATTGATAATGTTGTAACATTTGAACCACTGAGTCGCGAGACTATCGGGCAGATTGTACGTGTAGAAGTAGGCCAATTACAAAAACGGCTGAAGACCCAAGGCCATCAACTGAGCGTGACACCTGAAGTAATCAGCGAACTGGTAGAAAAGAGTTATGACAGGAAGAACGGAGCACGTCCTGTAAAACGCGCAGTGCAGACATATATAGAAGATCCGCTAACAGATATATTGCTGCGCAAACCGAAACAGAAAAAAATAACAATTAAAAACATAAAACAACACGTATTATGACAGTAGAAATTACAGACGCTAACATCAAGGATGTGATTGCGTCAGGCAAACCGGTAGTAGTAGATTTTTGGGCCGGTTGGTGTGGTCCATGCAAAATGATGCTTCCGATATTGGAAGAGTTATCCAATGAGTACGAAGGCCGTGTAGTAGTCGGCAAACTGAATGTAGATGACAATCCTGACACATGCGAGGAATACGGCATTATGAATATCCCGACGATGCTTTTCTTCCAGAATGGCGAATTGGTAAATCGTCATGTAGGCGCGAGTCGCAAACAGGATTTGGCACAACTTTTTGACAGTTTACTGTAAAAAGTAGGGGCAAAAAGTCAGAAAAATACAAAATTACTTGTGTAATTCAAAAAAAAGCAGTAATTTTGCGCCCCAAATTGCGCTTGTGGGCATCATAGCTCATAGGTGTGGCAGGTTTTTCCCGGTTAACGGGGATACCTCCGGGTCCGGTAGCTCAGCTGGATAGAGCAACAGCCTTCTAAGCTGTGGGTCTCGGGTTCGAATCCCGACCGGATCACCTCGCCGCAAGGCGAGCATAATAATATACAGATATTATATGCGTCAATTAAAAATCACAAAATCAATCACCAATCGTGAGTCTGCAAGTCTCGACAAGTATCTGCAAGAGATCGGTCGGGAAGAATTGATTCCGGTGGAAGAAGAAGTAGAATTGGCAAGCCGTATCCGTAATGGAGACCGTGCAGCCTTAGAGAAACTAACCAAAAGCAATCTACGTTTTGTAGTGTCTGTTGCCAAGCAGTATCAGAACCAAGGATTGAGTTTGCCTGACCTGATTAACGAAGGCAACTTAGGTTTGATCAAAGCAGCAGAGAAATTCGATGAGACACGTGGTTTCAAGTTCATCTCTTATGCTGTATGGTGGATTCGTCAGTCTATTCTTCAAGCCTTAGCCGAACAGAGCCGTATTGTTCGCTTGCCGTTGAACCAGGTAGGTTCGATGAACAAAATCAACAAAGCCTTTCAGCGTTTTGAGCAAGAGAACGAGCGTAAACCGAGTGCCGAGGAGTTAGCCGAGATGCTGGATATTCCGGTTGAGAAGATTGCGGACACGTTGAAGATGTCCGGTCGCCATGTGAGCGTAGATGCGCCGTTTGTGGAAGGAGAAGACAACAGTCTGATCGACGTAATGGTCAATGAAGATTCGCCAAATGCGGACCGTGGCCTCATCAATGAGTCTCTCTCCACTGAAATCAGCCGTGCATTAGCCACATTGACACCGCGCGAAGCAGACATCTTGCGCAAGTTCTTTGGTATTGGCACGCCGGAAAAGACACTGGAAGAGATCGGGGATGAGTTACATTTGACCCGTGAGCGCGTGCGTCAAATTAAGGAGAAAGCTATCCGCAAACTGAATCAGGGACAACGCAGTCACATTTTACAGACTTACTTAGGTTAAGCAAAATGCCTCCGGAACGGGAGGCATTTTTATTGATATCTGGTGATTCAATACTTCGTTATTTT
>JAGKVE010000087.1 GCA_021152555.1 Bacteroidia bacterium
TTTAGGTATTAAATAAACTCTTTTAGGTATCGAGTCAAAAGTTTACGATTTTTAAGATTACATCTCAGTTATCGAGTCAACCTTTTTCAGTTTTAGTCAAGGTTTCGCCGGTATATTTTTTGCTTTTCATTGCTCGGTCTTGTGCCGGTTGTCTCTCGGTCATAGCTCGGTGATGAGGAGAAACCTTTCGCTCTAAGATAAAACAAAAAGCGGCAGTCCGCTTGATTGGATTACCGCTTTTGTTGAAAGGATGTTGTCCTATTACATATAATTAGATGGACGGAGTAATAAACACCCGCCAAGAACCATCAGAGGAGCCCCGTTCGATATAATGTTTATCAACTAATTGATTGACGAGTTTCTTAACTGCCGACATGTTGATACCCATTCTGCGTTGTATTTCTTCCAATGTCAAAACAGGTTCTGTCATCATAAGCATCAATAAATTGGCATAGTTTTCAGTACGAAACTCTATTCGCTCGCCGTCATACCACCAGAGATTCTTATCATGTTCTGTCAAAAAACAGACATCTGTATATACTTCACGCGCCACAAGACTCTTGAAATACTGCAAGAATGGACGTATGGCAGTCAATGAAGCATGTGCTCCTTTGCTAGGAGTTGGTCCTACAATCTGGTCCGCTGCATGCAATGCTTCAAGATAGTCGCTCTTCAAGCGACTGCGCACAACTATCATCGGATAGTCATGCTTAGTCAAAATATAATTGACAAGCAACCGTGCAATACGTCCGTTTCCGTCCTCAAACGGGTGAATCCTTATATAGCGATAATGGAACAATGCCGCCAATTCAACGGGAGAGAGTTTACCTTCTTGCTCTGCTTTGTTGTACCAATCCACCAAATCGGTCATCAATGCAGGCGTCTCTTCCGGAGAAGCATACTCAAAGCGGTCGCCATAACGCGTAATAACCGAGTTCGGGCGCGTCTTGTATTGTCCGGCATGAATAGTATAACTTGTCTGAACTCCACCCGGCAAGTTACGATAGACAGTATAATCTTCTCGCAGTAATGTTTGATGCAATGTGCGGATGAAATTCTGGGTAAGCGGAGTAGTCTTCACAAGCGCCTCTTCTGTCATCATTCGCAAAGTGACGTTGCTTGCCGTCATATCTTGCACGTCTTTCACTTTCGCTTCTCCAATGACTTTTCCAAAAAGCAACAATATCTCTGTTTGACCATACGTAAGCGTGTTTCCTTCAATATGGTTGCTGTTGTAATTGAAATCGATAGTAAAGCGGCGGCTTAACTTCGCTTTATCATCTTCCGAAAGAGGCTGCATCTGTCTCCATGCCTCCATCGCTTTTTCTAAAGTAAGATACCTCATTTTCCTATAAATTTAATAAATGTTGCTTAAAAGGTGGCTGTTTGGCCACCATTTCGGCTGCAAAAGTACTACATTTTATTGATATATGCAAGTTTTTAGGCAAAAAGGTGGTGATTTAAGGAGATTTTATTCGGTGATTTGATGTTCAGGGTCCCCAACGTAAACCAAGCCGAAGGCTGTTTGCGGTGGGGAGAGCGGAGCATATCCGAGTATTTACTACCTAAAAAGGTTTTAGGTACATATACGAGGATAATGTCCGCGAACGGTAATCCAATATTTCAAAGAGCACTTTTTATCACAGACACTTGGTGTCGTGAATGGTATTTTGCAATGGATGTCTATGCTTGCATAAGCATTCCATTGATAAAATAGTATTCGGGCAGCGCCTTGATAAAATGTGCAAAATCACACCTCGTTATATTCGGGGGAAGGATTGCTTTGCAATCAGGCGGATGTCCGAATATTTCAAAGAGCACATGGTATCACAAGCAGGTACAAAAAAATACTGCTTATGCTTTATAAGAGAATGGGTGTCTGGCATAACCCTGGAATAATAAAGCAAAAGCAGTACATACCGAAGTATGCACTGACGTGTTACAATCTTATTCCATAGGATAAAAAGCTGCCAGACTTGATATTCTCTTGGATTGACTCGTCAGTAAAAATATGTATGGTCCGCGTGCGCGAACGACTATCCGCTGATAATCGCTTGCAAAGTTACAACAAAAATTCCAATTATACAAATAAAAGTATATTTTGCTGTCATTTTTTTGCTTCGCGCACGCAAATCACATACTTTCGGAATATACTGCTTCCGCATTTATTTCTTCTTCGATGAATCAGCAGCCGCTTGCTTGGCTTGTTTAGCTGCCTGCTTAGCCATCTTTTTCTCGATGCTGTTCACCTTGCGCGTTTTCTTGCGGACAAACTTGTCAATGGATTTCTTCGGATTCTTCGCTTTCAAGTTGTACTGCGAGAGCACGTTGATTTTCTTGCGTACAGCCGCAATCTCTTCTGCCGTTTGCAGATAGTCGATGTTGGAGTCAATTTCATCCATGAAAGCATTGATGGTACGTGTCCGTTCGCTGCGCTTCATCGTTTCGACAGAGCCGCTCTTGACGATGTCTGCTTTTTTCATATCCAAAATAGGATTGATAAAATTAGCTGCAGGAGCTTCAATGCCATCACGATTTTTCATGTTGAGCACGTAGAATATGCCGCCGCCATGGATTAATACCGCATTACCGCCTTCTTTGTCAGCTTGCTTAACAGCTTGCTCCAGAAAACGCTTGTTCATCTTTTTTACGCGGATTCCCTGGAAAGGCAGCAGGCAGAATGGACTGTAGGTGTTGGCGGAAATGATGGCGTACTCGCCGGGAATGTCTTTCTCGTTGAAATAGATCCACACATTAGCCTTGATAGCTAAATCTTCCGGACTACGCATTCGGCTGTTGTAATTGCTGTACAGAAAGTCCAACGGATACACAGAATGTGCACAACTGCTCAGCAGCACTGCCACCGCCATGCAGAGAAAAGAAAAATACAGTTTTTTCATTGTTTTGTTAGTTTTAAAGAGTTAATATTTAATACAGCGGAACTCCGTTTTGGAATTCCGCTGCAAAGTTACAGCTTTTTTGTGACATACAACAAGTTCTTGTTACTTCTTATTACGTCATGTTTATGGTTAGCGAATCGGAATGGTGGCATTGACGCCCATGCCGACATTAAAACCGGTTTTGTTGGTTACGGCAAAATCGATATTAAAACCGAAATGCTTGGACACCGGCAGGACAAAAGTTATAAATCCTCCGTACATGAAATTGCTCTCGGAATTATTGATAAACCATGCATTGTGGCGCATATTAATAAGATTAGTAGCATCCCCAATATTGGTTTTTCCTAACATAGCCCCGAAGAGAAAATAGCGCGATATCATAAATCCGGCACGCACATTCCATAGCGGCAACGCGAACATATTGGATGACACAGTATCGTTTGGAAGCGTGCGATAAAGCAACTTATTAGGAATATAATAACCATCAAAGCCAGCGGTAATTCCACAGAGACGATCCCATTGATAGAAAAGAGATACACCATACGTGAAGGCATCATAGTTGAATGCATATCCGGCACGCGTGAGGATGCCCGTTGAAATCGGGTCGTCTTTTTGTTTTGCTTCATCGAATTTACGGTCAAGATAATAACCGCTTTGCTGGGGCTCTGGATTGCGGCGCACAGAATAAGTGTAAGTGTCAGCCATTGCAGAATTAGGTTCAATGGCAAATAGGTACAGAAATAGTACGGACAAAAGTGTAAGGTTCCGTTTCATAAGGCAATAAAGTTTTGAGGGTTTATAATAACTTGATAGACTGCAGTCCGCCGTTATTGCCGGCCACGTAGGAGACAGTAGGATGTCCTGTCAGTACAAGATGGTCTGCATACAGCGGTTGACCTGTCAGAAAGAAGGTCGAGGTGAAGGTGTCTCCAACGCTCAGTTTGGAGTTCTGCGACTCGACTACCTCAAAACGCATATCGCCCAAATAGCGGAACACACAACGGCGGTTCGGCAACCAGGTCACTTCTAACTGTTGACCGGGTTGCAAATCCTGCGTGTGAATGCCTTCGGCAATAAAAGGATGGCTGCTTCCGTGCTCATCGGCTAGCAAATGGGCATTGTACTCGTCCCAATCGCGTGAACCGACGTAACGCGAAAGAATGTTCAACGTGGAGCGGCGGGTGTTGTTCGCTCCTTCTACATATCCCCACAGACGCTCTAACGTACTGAGGGCGATATTCTCGTGCAGTCGCAACCAGATTTGCGCAATGAGGGTTTCGAAGTCTGCAGGAGTAGCCGGACGCATTCCTAAATGCGCTTCTACATCCTTGCGGAGTTGGATAACCTCGGGTGCATTCTTGTTCATAGTGATCAATTTTTGAAATCCGTTGCAAAGGTACTGCTTTTATTTGATATACGAGAAATTCTTGTTACTTCTTATTTTTATTTTACCATTAGTACTGATGCGTTAACTTTCGCATCAAAAATTAAAAAATAATACTCAATTGTTGATCTTTGACATTTTGATTTGAAAGAAGGCTGACTAGCCGGT
>JAGKVE010000039.1 GCA_021152555.1 Bacteroidia bacterium
ATTCCCAATTCCTAATAGTTTGTTCCTTTTCGGAACATGCTGTCACCTCCTCTGCCCGTTCCTTTAATTCATAATTTTTAATTTCCTCCCATCTCCCTTTCCTCCGTCCGTTATCTCGGCATTCGATGCCGGCTTTTATCGCCCCATATGCAAATTTTAGCAAAAAATTATGCTTTTATTTGCATATATCAAATATTATGTGTAATTTTGCAGCGCAAAATGAATTGTGCCCCTGTGGCTAAGAAAGTTTTGCAGTATTTAGCTCACGCCGAGGGAATATGTTCTTGAGGGGTGGGGGAAAATACAAGACATAAAAGCGTTCGTATCTGCGCCCCGTAGTGACCTCTTAATGGGGTCCCCAAAGAAACATGTGATGTTTCGCATGGGGAGAGCGGAGACAATTGTCGCACCTGCGATTTAGCCATTGGCGGTATCGCAAATTGCGAACTATTTGGCGAACGCGACAAAAGGCGTCTTACGCGCTTTGTTTTGGCTTCTTGGAATCTGGTAAATTCGTCACCCAAAACATTGCGACACAAGATGCTCATTGGTATGTAAACAATGAACGCGCACGTTGCGCGCATTTATACATACGGCGTGGGCTACGGTGTTGCTGTTTGGGTGAAAAGGCAATACCAGAGCCTCAAGAAGCGGAACAGCAAGATTGCAGTCCCGCTTTTGTTTTTATAAAGCGGAACACAATCCAAGTCCCGCTTTTTTGTGTATTTCCTAAAAAACTCGAATTCTAGAAATCTAGGATAGCGTAGCGGTCTAGGAAACTATATAAACGGAGAATGCCGAAAAGCAATAAATGAGTATATAAACATAAAATCAATAGCATGAAAAAGAGCATTTTATTTCTGATGATTTGTGTGGTGGCATGTGCGGCGTCGGCTGAGATGCGTACGATGGAGCAGATGCAGCAAATAGCGCGGGATATTCTCGGGCAGCCTCAACACTCCGGTAATATTCATCGCATGCCGGCAGAGGATAATCACATGCAAATCCTGCGAGAAACAGACAACATGGCTTTCGTCGGCTATGCAGATGGCGGGTTTGTCGTGATTAGCAAAGACGAAAAGAATGAGGCTATCTTAGGTTACTCGCGCGATGCCGTAATGAACGAGATATTACCGGATGGCTTACAATGGTGGATAGAAGCGATGGACGCTGCGCTTACGATCAACTCGCCCAAAAGTACCATGCGCAAATCGCCGCGCCGCGCTCCTAAAAAAGTTATACACCCGTTGATAAGTACGAAGTGGGGACAACAAGCTCCGTACAACAACCTCCTTAAATACACCCTTGACGGCACTGAATATCAATTTGTAACCGGCTGTGTTGCAACAGCAATGTCGCAAGTGATTAAATTCTATGAATATCCCGTTCAGGGTGTTGGCTCACACCAATATTACATCAAGTACGGCAATGTGACAGATACACTTTGGCTTGAGTCGGATTTCTCCGCGCACACCTATGATTACGCAAATATGTTAGATGAGTATGACCATAGTGAAACGGAAGCCCAAAAGACTGCTGTCGCAACGCTCATGAAAGATTGCGGCATTGCGGTAGATATGCAATATAATGGCATAGCAAGCGGAACTACATCTGATAATATACCCGGTGCACTGAAGACCTATTTTGACTATGACGACACAGTCAAGATTTGCAAACGTTCTCAGCAATATTACATGTATATGGGAGGATGGGTATTAGATACAGTGTATAACTATACCGATGAAGAATGGAAGCAACTGATTGTCGATGAATTAGAAGCGTGTCGTCCTATCATTTATAGCGGTTGCGATAAGACTTCCGGAGGTCATGCATTTGTTGTTGATGGCTTGGATGAAAAAGGTCTTGTACACGTTAACTGGGGGTGGGAAGGTTATTTGGATGGCTATTTTGATATAGATTTGCTTAACCCACACGAAGATTCATATGCTTATCTGCAAGACGCAGTCATCAACATCATCCCTAAAGATCCGCAATTTATCCCGACCTATTATACTTTATCCTTAAGCGTACAAGATTCAACAGCCGGGAGTGTTACCGGAGGCGGAACATACAAGGCGGATAGTAAAGTAACCGTAAAGGCCACTCCTGAAAACGGATATGAATTTGACCGCTGGAGTGACAACAATACGGACAATCCGCGTACCATTACGCTGGTGCAGGATATCTCTTTGACGGCATCGTTTAAGCAAAGCAAGAAGGAGCGGTTTGACAACATTACAGACAGCGCAACTCCCACTAAACTCATCCGCGATGGGCAGGTGTTCATCCTGCGCGGAGAGCAAACTTATACCCTACAAGGACAAGAAATAAAATAAATTTTTAATACCACGGCAAACCCTCCTGCCGAATAGTAAAGTGGAGTGGAAAGGTAAATTTTACTAATATGTGTATAGAAAAACTCCGTGCATTATTTTGCAAAAACAAAAAAAATCAAAACTACGATGTTCAGTTGCAAGCCTTACGCGAGCAGGATTTTCAGAATAAAGTGCAAGAAATAGCCTCTGCTATCATTTTAGTAGATCAAAGTCGGTATCTTAAAGCAAGTGATGTATTATTGTTTATGGGATGCGCTCCTATTGAGCAAATTTTACAGGATGAAATCATTTCAGAACAAATCAAAGATGCATTAATATGCTGTAAGTTAAAGAAGAATGTCGGTATTGATACTCAATTTGCTCAACAGTTTTACACGAAAGTTCCGTTCAGCACAAAAATGGGACCAGAAATAAGATACGCATTTAACGAGAATATAACAACGTTTTTAGCACAAACATATAAGAATGACAAAAACGTACCTTATCTCATTTCTGTTTTAAAATACGTATTTGAGAATATTGATTCTATAAAACCATGAAAACAAAACTTTTTACTCTTTTCCTCGCTTTAATAACAGGCTGTGGAATTATATTTGCCGATGGCATCCAAATCGGCAATTTGTACTACAATCTTGACGCAGAAAACAAAACAGCAGAAATTACATATAAAAGTTATGTCTATGCTACATATAATGAGGATTGGAATATCTCCAACGTTCGAATTCCGGAAACAGTAACATATGAAGGTATCGTGTACAATGTTACATCGATAGGAGACAATGCCTTTCGTAGCTGTAAGAGCTTGAGGTGGGTTACTCTTCCGAATAGCATATTGAGAATAGGTCAATTTGCTTTCTGTTACTGTACTGCTCTTACATCGATAACTCTTTCTGAAAATTTGCAAGCAATCAGTTGGTGTTGTTTTTCAAGCTGTCGCAGTCTAAGATTTATTACTATTCCTAATAGTATTACACATATTGCAGGATATGCATTTGAAGATTGTTCTAGTTTGGAAAATTTGACTATTCCATCCAATGTTACAACTATAGCTTCGCAAGCGTTTTATCAATGCAATAATTTAACATATGTATGCTGTTTAGCAACTTCTCCTCCAACCTCAGGAGCTTTAATGTTTCGAGATGTAGATTGCTCACAGATACCACTATATGTACCCAGTGAAAGTATCACTGCGTATAAGAACGCTGATCAATGGGAAGATTTTCAGAATGTACTTCCTTATTCTCAGTGTGTAATGTCATCTGGGGTGTGTGGGAAGGACTCTGATAATCTAATCTGGGAATTATGTTGTGAAGGAATTTTGAAAATTTCTGGCTCGGGTGAAATGGATTATATAGGTGCTAATGTTGCCTGGCTCGAGTATCCTTCTTTTATCAAAAAAATCATTATAGAAGAAGGAGTTACTACCATTTCCAATGAGGCGTTTTGGTATCTACCAAATTTTGATTCCGTAGCATTTCCAACAAGTCTACGCAGTATAGGAGAAAGTAGTTTCGAGGGTTGCTCCAATCTTAAAGTCATTACCATCCCTACTGGTGTTGAGACTATAAAGTGGTCTGCCTTCCAAGAGTGCTCTAGATTAATATCAATAACCATTCCTGGTAGTGTTACAAATATTGAAGAATATGCATTTAATAAATGTTATGATTTGAAGCATGTCCATGTAGCATGGCAAGATCCGATATCCATCTTAAGCAATGTATTCGAAGATGTTGATTTATCAAATGTAATTCTGCATGTACCTTGCGGATTCTCCTCCGCATATCAAACTGCGAATGTTTGGAAAGATTTCGGAACTATCTTAGAAGATCTACCTCTTGCTTCTGGCACGTGTGGAGCACAAGGCGACAATTTAACATGGGAACTCTTCTGCGATAGCATATTGACCATCAGCGGTACCGGAGAAATGGCAAATTATAGTAATGTTTCTTCAGGACCATGGTATTCTTATAATTCTTCTATCCAATATGTTGTAATAGGCAATAATGTCACAAGCATTGGAGATTATGCTTTCTATAATTGCGTCAGTTTGACGTCTGTGACGATTCCCAATAGCGTCACCAGCATTGGAGAATATGCTTTCGGTGAATGCAGCAGTTTGACCTCTATGACGATTCCCAATAGCGTCACAAGCATTGGAAATTATGCTTTCAGAGGTTGCAGCGCTTTGACCTCTCCCGTTTATAATACACATGTATTTGCGTATATGCCGACTTCTTATTCAGGTGCATACACCATTCCCGATGGTATTGAATCAATCGCAGGTGGTGCTTTCATATATTGCACCGGCTTGACCTCAGTAACGATTCCCAATAGCGTCACCAGCATTGGAGATGATGCTTTCCGGGAATGCAGCGGTTTGACCTCTGTAACGATTCCCAATAGCGTCACAAGCATTGGAAATTATGCTTTCGGAGGTTGCAGCGCTTTGACCTCTATAACGATTCCCAATAGCGTCACAAGCATTGGAGATTATGCTTTCTCATATTGCAGCGGTTTGACCTCTCTTATATGCAAAGCTATTACTCCGCCCACATTAGGTAGTGACGTTTTCTACAATGTAGATAAATCCATTCCCCTTTACGTTCCTGCTGGCAGTGTAGATTTGTACAAAGCCGCAGACCAATGGAAAGAATTTGATGTGCGCGCATTATTAGAATGCGTAATTGCTTCTGGAACATGTGGTGAAAATGGAGACAACTTAACATGGGAACTTTCATGCGATAGTGTGTTGACAATTTCCGGCACTGGTGCTATGGCTAATTATTCTAGCAAAACTGCTGCACCCTGGAGTTCGCAATGCGCAGCAATTAAGACTATTGTAATCAATACCGGAGTTACCTCCATTGGTAATTATGCGTTTCGAAATTGCCCACTGACTTCGATAGCCATGCCTAATAGTATTACAAAAATCGGGAATAGTGCTTTTTATAATTGTTTAAATTTAGCATCCATGGTTTTTCCTCGCTATATTTCTACTATTGGTAGTAACGCTTTCTTTGGTTGTAGTTCTTTATTCTCCATTATGATACCTAAGAGTGTCACTAGTATTGGGACAAAGGCCTTCGCGAATTGTAGCAATTTAGAAAGTGTTGACGTAGAAAGTGGCAATACTATTTACGATAATGGTGGGTTATATCCACACGCTCCCAATGATAATAACATACACCACAATGTTATTGTAGAAACTGCGACAAATACCCTAATAACGGGTTGCAAAAATTCAATTATTCCGGATTATGTTGATCACATTGGCAATAGTGCTTTTTATGGATGCACTTCGTTGACAACAATCGGTTATGAAGATCATGAAGGAGTGCTTCAAGCAATTGGTAACGAGGCTTTTTATAATTGTACAAATTTAAAAAACTTAACGTCTGTAAATGCTTATAATATACGAATTGGGGATAGAGCTTTTTACAACTGCTCTAATTTAATTAATATGACTCCTGAACCAGTTGGGGCTTCTAAAATAGGGAACTATGCATTTTATAATTGTAAAAACATCTCCATGGAGATTATTAGTGATACCATAGAAGACTGGGCTTTTTATAACTGTTCTAATTTACATAATATTAATCTTACTAATACGAGGCATATTGGAGAATATGCTTTTTATAATTGTACAGGTTTGAGTGAAGTAGATTTGTTGAGTGTAGAGAGTATTGGTAGTTATGCGTTTAAAAATTGTACGAATATAGAAGCGATATATGGCTTTCCATCTTTGGATGTTTTCTTCAAAGCCTATATGAACAATTCATTCGAAACCTATGCATTTGCCAATTGTAATAAACTTAAAGATGTCTACAGCCCTAATGGAAATGGATACGATCCTGACACTGAAATATTTTATGATGTAGATTTATCTTTGGTGACTGTTCATATTGGATGCGAAGGTGATGCTAGATTATGGAACGAGTTTGGCTCAATCGATCAAGATTTAGGAGGCTCTTTTCAGCGGCTATCATCAACAAGCGACTTATCATGGATATATTCATGTGACGATAGTACACTTACAATTACAGGAGAAGGAGTTATGCCTGATATGTGCGACTACAATGCTCCTTGGTATCCTATACATGAACGAATTAAACATGTAAAAATCCAAAACGGAATAACTCATATTGGCTCATGCTCATTTCAAGAATGTTCGAATCTTATTTCTGTGACTATTCCTAATAGTGTCATTAGTATTGGAGGAGCTGCTTTCTATAATTGCAGCAGTTTAACCTCTATAACGATTCCCAACAGCGTTACAAGCATTGAAAGAAATGCTTTTGCTAATTGCATAGGTTTGACCTTTATTGAAATTCCTTATGGCGTTACCAATATTGGAGAGAGTGCTTTTGAAGAGTGCTCAAGATTAAAATCCGTAATCATTCCCAATAGTGTTACAAATATCGGGAATAGATCTTTCGCTATGTGTTCTTCGCTTAGGGACGTGTATGTGAGTTGGATTGAGCCTTTGTCAATATCTTCCTATGTATTCTCAGATGTTTCATTAACAAAAGCAACACTACATGTACCTTGCAGTGCGATTCCGGTCTACAAGGCGGCGAACGTCTGGAAAGAGTTTAAAGCTTACGAGGGATTTGATTGCCAAACATTTTCTATTACATGGAAAAACTATGATGGAACAATCCTTGCAATTGATAGTGTCCAAGAAGGAACAATGCCGGAATATAATGGAGAAAGACCAGTCAAGTCTGGCACGGCAAAGTATTCTTTTATATTTAAAGGCTGGAAACCAAATATTGCAGAAGCGACAAAAGATACCATCTATGTAGCACAGTTTAATCAAGTAGTTAACCGATATGCAATAAAATACCAAAACTATGATGGATCGGTGTTACATATAGACTCATTGGCTTATGGAAAATCAATTGTGTACAATGGAGATCTTCCATCTGCTCCGTTAGCTCAGACAGAAGATTATACGTATATTTTTTCAGGATGGGAACCTGCTGTAAGCGTCGTTGTTGGAGATGCAGTACTTACAGCGCAATTTGACAGCATCTCATGTAATGGAAGAACACTTGAGTTCGTCAATATTGATGGAGCTGTTCTGCAAAGCTCCCCATTGTCCATTTGTGAAACAAACAATGTGAAGTATGAAGGTCCCGAGCCGATAGCCTGTGGATCAACTAGAACAAAATTTGTGGGATGGACACCAAATGTATTTGAGGGGATGCAAAACCTCAATCCTGCGGAACAAGTTCTTTCTATATATGACACGTGTTTCTCTATATCCCATTTTACATCGAGAGATTGGGAGGCTGATGCTAATATTTGGATTCCGTTGAGGACGGCAACAGGATATATTGAGGGAAAAGGAGTTCAAAGTGCTAGCGGCAATACGGCAAGTGCAATTTCCGCAAATTATTTTTCGCATGTTCATTCCGTAACTCTTAGGTGCTGTACTAATGCTTCTTCAGGCGAAGGAACGATAACAGTAAATATCAATGGAGAATCTATTACCAAAACTATTGATAAAACAGGCGGAGCAACTTTGAGAGAAATAGAATTTGACTTCTCTTCTTCTCAACCATCTGGACAAATTCAAATAGAAATGGTTGGCAATAAAAATTCTATTTATATTAATAGTGTGATTATTTGCAGCGATAATATATATAGAAATTTATTGACACAATCAGGTGATAGTAATTA
This sequence comes from Bacteroidia bacterium, assembly GCA_021152555.1. Classification (GTDB taxonomy): domain Bacteria; phylum Bacteroidota; class Bacteroidia; order Bacteroidales; family Paludibacteraceae; genus Colicola. The sequence goes on from JAGKVE010000039.1 coordinate 8,022, forward strand.
TATTGAGTCAATTAACACTACTTTTACAAATGCGAATTGGGGTGGTTTGCACAATTTATGGATTCCTATGACTGGTGGGCAAGATTTTATGGGAGATAGGGGTATTCAGGTTACTGGAGGAAATAGTGCAGTTGCTGTTTCGGCAGATAACTTCGGGCCAACAAAGATAAAAGTACATTACTGCACCAATGCCTCAAGTGGCTCAGGGCAGATTAAAATTTCTTTGGGGCAATGGACACAAGTAGTAAATGTCACCTCGGAAGGAGGTAGCACAATTAGAGAAGCAGAGTTTGATTTATCCCAAGTTACGCACACAGGCCAACTTCGCATAGAAGTTTCTGCGGCAGAAAATTCCGTATACATTAACGGAATCACAGTTGCCGTTTTAGACACTCACAACATCGTAGACACTCATTACTCCGATATTGCAACTGATACTATTGAATACCATGCTGTTTTTTGTGAAGAAAAAATAAGAGTAGATAGTTTGAACTTCAGTCATGAAGAGTTAATGACGATGAATTATATGATGCCTATTGAAAAAAATGGAGTGTCTATACATTACTTAAGTAGTGCAAGCTCCACTATCAGGATAAATAGTTCTGATTCTATCGTTTGTGCCAGAATTGTTGCTGATGACATTAACCAGATTAATTACTATGAACGTCCTAAATTTGGTCAAGGTGTATTCAATGTGCTTAATGACACGTTAGCGATTTGGGAAGGCTCCGCTGTTTCTCTCCAATTTATCACACATGGTGTTAATATTAAGGACATACTGCTTGTCACTCGAAATATAACTTGTTCTAATTACACAATCACTTGTTCTGCTATTATTAAATGGGTAAATTACGATGAATCAATATTAGAATTAGACACTTTGCAAAATGGAGTAGTCCCAATCTACCAAGCTGAAACTCCTTCCAAGCCCGCAACTCCCAAATACACATATACATTCCAAGGTTGGAGTCCGGATGTTGTAGCCGTTACGGGCGATGCAACTTATATTGCTCAATTCGACTCCACGCTCATTGAATATGAGATTCATGTTACTCCCGAAGGCGGCAGTACTGAAGGCGGGACGGTAACCATAGATGGAGATACGAACTATGGCGAGACCATGACATTGACACCTGTGCCGGATGGATGTCACCAATTTTCACAGTGGTCGGATGGCAATACCGATAATCCGCGAACGATTACCGTCACCGGCGATGCAACATATACCGCAGAATTTACAAAAATCAACTATACCATCAAAGGTCAGAATGCATCTTCCGTCGGTGGTAGCGTTCAAGTAGTTAATCCTTAAAATAAAACAAATGAAGAAACATAGTTTTATCTTTATCCTATCGCTACTGGTGGCGACAAACATGTTTGCGATCGTTACTTGGGACGGCACAACATCAACTGCGTGGACACAAGGTGCCGGAACGGAATCGTCTCCGTACATTATTTCCTCTCCGAACCATTTAGCATACTTGGCAGCGCAGGTTAATGCCGGCACAACGTATTCCGGCGTGTATTTCAAGCAGACACAAGATTTCAATCTGAATAGTAAGACTTGGACGTCCATCGGAACATCGACTAACAAGTTCGAGGGTACGTATGATGGCGGGAATAAGTATATCAGTAATTTGAATAAATCCATTTTCGGCTATATCAATAATGCTGAGATTAAGAACCTGACACTTCAAGGTGCAGACTTGACAGTTTCTTCATCGCTGGTGACAAATACAAACGGAACATGTGTTATTACCAATTGCCATAATAAAGTAAACTTATCTGTGGCATCTAAAAGTTGTGGCGGATTAGTATATAATGCAGAAGGAACAAAAATTTCGTTTATTAATTGTAGCAACACAGGTAATTGTACCGTATCCACAGCTTCTACAGATTCCTATGCCGGTGGACTTATTGGAGCAACGACTTGCGAAACTTATATAACGCAATGTTATAACGCAGGAGCAATATCCAGCCAATATATTTATAATTCTTATGGCACAAGAAAAAATTCAGCCGGAGATTTTATAGGCGATGCAACAACCGCTCCCTCTTGTCTGATAGAAAAATCCTATAGTAAAGGTTCTTCAAAGTTTTTCTTTATAGGCGGCTGCACTTATAACAAAAATTACACCGTTAGAGGATGTTATTCTGTGGGAACTTATTCTTATAGTATAGAGAGTTGCGAGAATGTCCAACTTGATGGATCCATTAATACATATTGTTGTTATGTAGCCGGTACATTTAACATTAGCAACTCAAGTTCTTGTGGCTCTTCGAATGATCTTGTATGGAGAGAAAGTACTTGTTATGCAAAAAAAAGGAGTAAGGTTGTTGGTAACCAAATTGAAGAATCGGTAATGAAATCAGAGTGGTTCTTGTCTCAAATTAATGTGTTAGATGAGTATTTTGTTATGGACTACGAAGGCGTCAACGATGGTTTTCCGATTCTGAAATGGCAGGCAGGAACGCGATATAAAGTTGCAGTTACTTGCGATGCCAATCGCGGAACGGTGACTGGCGGCGGTGACTATCCGAATGGTTATTCGGCTACGCTGACAGCCACTCCGAAAGACGGTTGCACGTTTGTAGGGTGGAGTGATGGTAATACTGACAATCCTCGTTCTGTCACCGTCTCTGGCAATGCGACATATGCCGCTCAGTTTACCAAGAGTAGTTATACTATCTATGTGAACCAAGATTGTACAAGTTATATCGAATAATAGCGTGCCATGAAACATATCAATTTGTTATTATTGACAATTAGTGTCTTATTGGCACAAGCCATGCAGGCACACCAAATAACGGTCATCTCCTCCATTTGCGGAACACCGATGGTGTATCAGGTAGATGATGGAGCATCCGTTGTGCTGCTTGCGACTGCGGATGCAGGCTCGCAATTCGTACGATGGAGTGATGGCAATACGTCCAACCCGCGTTCAGTGGTTGCTACCAGTGATGCTACCTATACTGCCGTGTTCGAAGCTAAGGGCGGCGGGGAACTGCCGCAACAATATACGGTGACGGTGTATGGTGGCGCTCCTAACCCGTTCGTCGGGACTTTTGATACAGGTTCGTCGATAAATATCGTAGCCGTTCCAACGGCCGGATATAAGTTCAAACGTTGGGCTGAAGACGGCAATACGACCAATCCTCGAACACTGAGCCTCACATCGGATGTAACATTACATGCAGAATTTGAACCCTTTGCTACAACGACCGCATTGCGAACGGTTGCAGTACAGGCCGAAGGATGTTCTAATACTATCGAGGGACGTTATCCGCAAGGTACACAACTCACGTTAATCGCCCAACCGGAAGCATCAGAATGCGATGTGTTTGCACACTGGGAAGATGCTTCTACGCTTCCGATGCGTGTCGTAACGGTCATTGGCGATACAACCTTTGTGGCAGATTTTGACAAGATACACTATACCATCAGAGGTCAAAACACCCCTAGTACCGGTGGTAGTGTACAAGTAGTTAATCCTTAAAAATAATAGATATGAAGAAACATAGTTTTATCTTTATCCTATCGCTACTGATAGCGACAAACATGTTTGCATCGGAAGGAGCATTAGTAGGTGAGTTCTCCGTGAGTTCATCGCTCAAAGTGCATTTCTCTCAAGGCAATTTGCAATATCAGGCAAGCACTAAAACATGGAAGTTTGCAACGAAACAGAATTCAAGAGTAGGCGTGTCTAATAATACGAGTGTTAGTTCTTCATATACTGGTTGGATAGACTTGTTCTCATGGGGTAGTAGCGGGTATAAACTCAAACCATATGAATATGTTGGGGCCATATCCTCATGGACTCCGTGGTTTGTAGATGGTGATAGAACTAAAAATATCTCTGGAACAAACTATGATTGGGGAAAGTACAATAAAATTTCTAATGGAGGAAATGTGGCTGGAAGATGGAGAACTTTGACAGCAGCGGAATGGAAGTATCTTCTTTCCACACGAACCAATGCAGCTCAAAAGAAATCTTTGGGTAAAGTGAATGGAGTGAAGGGATTGATTTTATTGCCGGATAATTGGACTAAACCGGGTTCATGCTCATTTACTGCAAATCAAAGTTCGTGGACTGCAAATGTGTATACTAATGAACAGTGGGCTTTGATGGAAACTGCAGGTGCTGTGTTCCTTCCCGCTTGTGGTCACAGATATTGTGATTCAAATGATGAAAATAAAATTAAAGTTAGTGGGGATAGTGGATATAACACCTCATATGGTGAATACTGGTCTAGCACGCATTCTGAGCCCAGTGGATCTTCTGGACAACCCACCGCAGATATGGTTTATGTGAACACAACAGATCTTGCCTCCATTAATAAATATCAGAAATATCGTTATCAAGGTCGTTCTGTTCGCCTTGTCCAGAATAGCAGTTTCTATGATGCGAATACATATACGATAACCACTTCTGCCACGAATGGAGTAGTCACGGGTGGGGGAAAGTATGATATGAATGCACAAACAATCTTGACCGCTACTCCTAGCGACTGTTACGCCTTTACTCGTTGGTCCGATGGCAACACTCAGAACCCACGTAGAATTACCGTCACCGGCGATGCAACATATACCGCAGAATTTACAAAAATCAACTATACCATCAGAGGTCAAAACACCCCTAGTACCGGTGGTAGTGTACAAGTAGTTAATCCATAGAAAAATAACAAACAAATACTATAATATTATGAAAAAATTATTACTTATCTTGGCCGCTTTGTTGCCAACTTACATTTCCGCGCAACAAGCTTCAGAACTTTCCGTTGATTGCGGAGATTCAGCCAAAGTAATTGCTGTGCCTGATCCGGGATGGCATTTCGTTCAGTGGCAAGATGGTAACACCGACAACCCACGTAAGGTGGCGGCAACGGGAGATACCACTTATTATGCGACATTCGCTATCGATCAGCACCTCATTACCTTTGTTAATTATGATGGAACTGAATTACAAAGCGGTTTGGTAAACTACGGCGTTGTTCCTGCCTATAATGGCATGGAGAATCCAACAAGACCCACAACCGTAGCTTATTCGTACATTTTCAAGGGTTGGAGTCCTGAGATTGTTGCGGTTGTTGCCGCTGCTACTTATACTGCTCAGTTTGATAGTATCGTTAATCGTTACCGTATCACATGGCTTGATGGCGATGCTAATGAACTGAAGGCGGATTCGGTTGCTTATGGTCAAACGCCTGCATATAGCGGAGCAACGCCAACAAAGACGGCGACGATGAAGTACACATATTCCTTCAACAACCTTTGGAGTCCTACGATAATTGCTGTAACTGGAGACGCAACCTATACGGCACAATTCGACTCCACGCTCATCGAGTATGAGATTCATGTTACTCCCGAAGGCGGCAGTACTGAAGGCGGGACGGTAACCATAGATGGAGATACGAACTATGGCGAGACCGTGACATTGACTCCTGTGCCGGAAGATGGCTACGTCTTCGAAGGCTGGAGTGACGGCAATACCGATAACCCGCGTGAGGTAGTGGTGGATGGCGATGTAAACGTGTACCCGATTTTCCATAAGTGTGAGGAGATTATTACTCTCACGGAAATAGTCATCGGTAAAGGCGAGTCATATGAGTTCGGCGGTAAACTATATAGCACACGTGGCGTCTATTATGACACCATCGTTCTCGCAAACGGTTGTGACAGCATATCTACCCTGAAACTAAGCGTGGTAAAGAAGAAAACATTCAATCTGCGCGCAGTAGTTGACTCAACGCAAATGGCATATGGTACGGCTATTGGTTCCGGCATCTATAATGATGGTCAGACGGTCACCATTGAGGCTGTTCCTGCAAGCAGCAAGTATGTTTTTGCACGTTGGTGGAATCCGGATGAAGGAATCGAAATCTTCGAGAATCCTTATACCTTCACACTCACGCGCAACCTGACAGTCAAAGCCGTCTTTAAGCGTGCGCCGAAACGCATTGTTGTCAAACAGCAAGGTGCTTCTCACGCCATGTCTCACCCGGAAACGGACATCGTGGCGGTGATTGAAGTGGGCGAAAAAATGGCGACGGTAAGTAATACAAGTGAAAGCGCTTACCGCATATACGACAGTGCCGGACATTTGATTATCACATCTGCAGAGGACAATACCTATGCGCTGCCAAGCGGGTTGTACTTCATACATATAGACGAAGAATCCGAGAAGTTTATCATTCAATAACAAAACATTTTATAATCATGAAAAAGATTTCTATTTTATGCCTCTTGTTAGGCCTGACAACAATGTGTGTCTTTGCTGAGCGCCGTCCGGCAAAGAAGTTAACCAATCTGCGTTTGGAGTTATCCCAGGCAGAGATTGCAGAACTGCAGCAACGCAGAGCACCTGCTGCGTATTTCACAGACCCCGATACCGTTGAGTTATCTGACGCGGCATACGCCATTGATTACGCGCAGGGAGATTACTATGTAACCGGTGAACCGGCAAAAGGTTATTATACCTTTGCTATTATGAACTGGGATACTGATTATCCTGAAATCCACTTGGACGTTAATGCCGCTTCAAAGACTCAGATTCAGGGACAAAAAGAAGTTAATCTTGAATTTTCTTATTTGGCATTGGACGAAAACACCAAATTAACTCTTTCTAAGGCTTTCTTCTGGCTGAAATTCACAGGAGTCGATCCTAATCTGGGCGATGATTTGTACGACATATTAGCTGTCGTTTGGGCATCGGATGGCAAAATCTATCGCTATAAAGGCAATATGGCAATATATGCGTATGACGAGAATGGCGATGATATTAACCTCGGAGATGAGATTGATGCAGAAGTTGTAGAACCCGAACTGCCGGACGACACACCTACTGCCATCGACCAAATTGATTCCTCTTCCCTTCAGGGAGGAGACAGAGGTAGGCTTATCTTCCGCGATGGTAATGTTTATATCCTCCGCAGCGACAAGACTTACACCCTGACGGGCATTGAACTCAAATAGCATCGACTATGCATGGGCGATTTCCCGGATTAGCGTAGCGGTCTGGTCTCTCCGGATTGTCCGGTCCCCTTTCGCTATTCCCGCGAACCAAGATACACCTCCAGCCTGTTCCTTTTTAGGGCAGGCTGGTTTCTTCTTGGCAGTTTTTTATGCTTACTTTTTCCTCAGATCCTCTATAACCATGCTTGCTAACGTGCAGCCGAAAACGGCGGTGACTTGCATCAGGCTCCCTTTGACAGCTTGCTCGGTCTGTACTCCGTCAGCAGAGCGGTCTGTACTCTGTAATCTCATTGCCTGCTCCATCGAATAGACACACTTCACTTTCCTGTACGGTTTCAGGCCCATTCTCTTCATCCGTGCTCGCACAGCCTTGGCTAACGCGTCGCCCTTGATAGCCATCAGTTCGCCCGTCGTCACTTGCGTCGGGTCAAACCGCAAGGCGGCACCCATGGAGGAGAAAATCTTCACCCCTTTTGTGCGCGTCGCGTTTATAATAAGGTCTGTCTTAGCCGCCACGGAGTCGATTGCATCTATCACATAGTCATATTCCTCTATTCGAAAATCGTATGCCTTCTCTTTTTCTCCCTCCCTTGTGGGGTGAAGAGCTCCGCTCGATCGAGCGTCCTGTGGACGGTCGTAGAACTCCTTTGGGATGGGGTTATACATTCTATGTATAGCCACTATCTCCGCTTTGGGGTTGATGGTCAGCAGCCGCTCTTTCAGTACCTCTACTTTCGGCCTGCCCAATGTCTCTCTGGTCGCCGGCAACTGGCGGTTCACATTAGAGGGCTGCACGGTATCGCCATCGACAATCGTGAGATGCGTCAGACCCGTACGGATGAGTGCCTCGGCGCACCAAGAACCTACACCTCCGACGCCGAATAGAATAACGCGCTTGGTGCGCAACGCCTCCATCGTCTCTATGCCCAGCAACGCTTCGGACCTGCTAAAATAATCTTCCATAGTTGTAAAAATAAAGGACTCACAAGCGTGAGCCCTTTGCTGTAATGATAATTACATATCGTCGTGAGCGTGCAACGATTGCACATACTTCGCATGCGCCATCTTAATTCGCTTCAGCTCACTCGGTTTGTCGAATTGCTGACGGCGACGGAGCTCTTTTACGACACCCGTCTTATCGAATTTGCGTTTGAATTTCTTAATCGCGCGCTCGATGTTTTCACCTTCTTTAACAGGAACGATAATCATTGCATACACCTCCTTCTATGGTACTCTCCGGGCAGTTAGCCTGTTCTGAGCAGATAGCGGATGTTTAAGTCTCCCGCCTGACTTTTATTTTGTATTAAGTAATCCCTTTTTACCAAAATCAAGCGCGCTACGTTAGCGCTTGATTTTGAGAGCGAGAGCATGGCGAAAATTTACATGAGCGACATGGTCGCGAATCATATTGAGCCATAGCTCGCGCGAGTACCCAGGGCCGGGATCGAACCGGCACGGTTTCCCATTGGTGTTTGAGACCAACGCGTCTACCAATTCCGCCACCTGGGCGCGCTTTTCGTGAAAAAAGCGTGCAAAAGTACTGCTTTTTTTTCAAATACGCAAATATTTTTGCACTTTTTTATAAAAAAACGGCAAATTAACTTATTTTAACTTATTTCTCCCCAATTATAGGACTGTGAAATTCGCAAAATATCCAATTGGCGTTTGTATATGCGGTTGCGCTCGTCGTCGAGGAGCGGGTCTTGGTCAAGGATGGTGAGTGCCGCTTGACGTGCAAGCGCGACGAGCTGCCCGTCGGTAGCGAGGTTCGCGATATGCAAGGCGAACGGTGTGCCGGATTGCAGGGTCCCTTGCATGTCGCCAGGACCGCGTAACTGTAAGTCCGCCTCTGCTATGCGGAAACCGTCGTTCGTTGCCACCATGATATCCATACGTTTGCGTGTGTCTGCACTGATCTCCTGCTCTGTAAGCAGCACGCAGTAACTCTGCTCGGCGCCACGTCCCACGCGACCGCGTAACTGATGCAACTGGCTGAGACCGAAACGTTCAGCGTTCTGGATTATCATCACTGTCGCATTCGGCACGTTCACCCCCACTTCTATCACCGTTGTTGCAACCAGAAGCTGCGTCTCGCCGCTGATGAAACGCTGCATCTGCAGGTCTTTGTCAGCCGCTTTCATCTGACCGTGAACCATAGAGATGCGGTAGTCAGGAAAGGCCTCGCATAACTCGTTATATCCGTTCTGCAGGTCCTGTAAGTCCAGTTTCTCGTTCTCTTTGATAAGCGGATAGACAACATATACCTGCCGTCCTGCCTCAATCTGTTTCTTGAGAAATGCATTGATCTGTGCGCGCCTCTTGAGCGAGTAATGGATGGTCAGGACAGGCTTTCTGCCGGGCGGCAGCTCGTCAATGACTGAGACCTGCAAATCGCCATAGACGGTCATCGCCAGTGTGCGCGGGATAGGCGTCGCGGTCATGACCAGAATATGCGGCGGTGTCTGGTTTTTGGTCCAGAGCTTCGCACGCTGCGCCACGCCGAAACGGTGCTGCTCGTCAATAACAACGAAACCTAAGTTCTTCCATTGGACGTCATCCTCCAGCAGCGCGTGCGTTCCTATTAATATATGTATAGAGCCGTTGAGCAGCCCGTTATGGATTGGCACACGCTGTTTGGCGGTGGTAGAACCGGTGAGAAGCGCCACATGCACCGAATCGCCTAACGGCGAAAGAAACGCTTTGAGCGTCTCATAATGCTGGTTGGCGAGGATTTCCGTCGGAGCCATGATGCAGGTCTGAAAGCCGTTATCCACCGCCAGCAGGCAGCATAGTAACGCTACGAGAGTCTTGCCGGACCCTACATCGCCTTGCAGCAGACGGTTCATTTGTCTGCCGGACTTGAGATCGTCGTGTATCTCATGGATGACACGTTTCTGAGCACCCGTTAAATCGAAAGGCAAAGACTTGTACAGCGCGTGGAAACGGCTGCCTACGGTAGGCATGGCAAAGCCGGGGTTCTGCTCGCGCCGTTTCATCTGCCTCAATATCTGCAACTGGACGTAGAAGAGTTCCTCGAACTTGAGACGTGCACGCGCGTTCTGCATGGATAGCGTGTCTTTCGGAAAATGCACGTTCACCAATGCCTCTGTCAGCGACATCAAACGGTACTGCTGCAGGATATCCGCGCCTATGGTATCCGGCACTCCCATCTTCAAATCGGGTAGCAGGTCGGCAATGATGGCCCGTATGGCTTTGGAGTTGAGACCGTGGCGCTTCATCGTCTCTGTCGTGTTGTAGTATGGCTCCAACCCCTGCGTCATCTCCGGAGTCACTTTGTCCAGCGGCGTCAGTTCGGGATGCACAAAATTATAGACATGTTGGAACCGGCTCGGTTTGCCGAAGAGCAGGTACTTGACACCGCGTTGCAACTTGACGTACTGCACGCCCTTGAACCATACCAGCTCACACTGTTGGGTACCGTCAAAGAAGGTAGCGGAGAGACGCTGCGCCCTGCCTATTCCGATGGTGTGCCATTCGGTCACCTCGCCGATGATCTGCACGTATGTGTCCTCGTCGTCTATCTCCGCAATCTTATAGAAACGGCTCCGGTCAATGTATTTATAGGGGTATTGCCGCAACATATCCATCGCGGTATCAACCTTCAACTCTTTACGAAGAATGTCGGCACGCTTAGCGCCGACATTCTTGCAATAGGTTATATTTCGTTGGGATAACTCCATTATAGACCGCTTCGTTCAAAGTAGAAAGACCGCTTTGCTCAAAGTAGAAAGAGTCTTTGAGTCCGAAGGACGATCTTTTGTCTTTCGACTTTCTACTAAATTATTGGAGCTTAAAGTTAACCGGCACTGTGTATTTCACGCGCACGGGTTTGCCACGTTGCTGACCGGGTTTCCATTTCGGCATGGACTTGATAACGCGTACAGCCTCTTTATCCAGCGATGAGTCACCGCCTGAACGAACAACCTCAACCTCAACAATCGAACCGTCTTTATTAACCACAAACTGGCATATTACACGGCCTTGAATACCGTTCTCTTGCGCGATAACCGGGTATTTGACGTTCTCACTGAGGTATTTGAACAATGCCTGTTGCCCGCCCGGGAACTCCGGCATCTTCTCTACAACAACGAATACGACCTCTTCTTCCTCTTCCTCTTCAGGGGCCTCGACAGGTGCCGCGATAACAACTTCCTCGGCCTTGTCATCTTCGGCGTTAACCTCGATGGACTCTGTCTCGACGTTATCTTCAAC
>JAGKVE010000040.1 GCA_021152555.1 Bacteroidia bacterium
TGGGAGAAAGCAGTCCGTATCAGTTATATGCAGGAGAAATACACCGCTCTGTTGCAACACCTGCTAAAAGCCAATTCGTTAGACGCCCAGTTTGCGTTTGACAACCGTCAGCACGGTTTGAGCGCAGAGTATGTGATGCAGCCGTATTTCACGGTAGCAGACAGCCTCGTAAAAGTAAGCGACAGCGAGGTTAAGAAGCTATACAAACAACACAAAGAGCAATACAAACAGACTCCGAACCGCGCAATCAAATATATCGCGTTTGACATTGTGCCGAGCGAGGAGGATTTCAAAGCCGCCCAGGAATTGCTGGAGAACCTCCGCGAAGAATTCAAGACCGCAGAGGACGTGAGCCTGGTTGTTAACACCAATTCGGATATCATGTACGACGGCCGCGACTACTCGGAGGAGAGTGTTCCGGCTCAGTTCAAGGAGTTTGCGTTCGCTAAGGGTGCTAAAGCCGGCGATTGCACGGATATTCTCTTTGAGAACAACACCTATGCTATGGCTCGTATCATGCAGGCCGGTTACTCGATGCCGGATTCGGTTGAGCTGAAAGCGATTGTTGAGGACGGCGAGGATCAGGAGTTAGGTTGGTTCAAGGCAACTGATCTGCCGAAGAACATCGCAGAGCCGGCTCTGGCAGGCAAACGCGGCGAGAAATTCACGGTAGCACAAGGTATGGGCGAGCAGACCTATGAGATTTTAGAGATAGGCAAACCGACCCCGAAAGTAAAGCTGGCTATTCTGGCACGCGAAGTGACCCCTTCAAGCAAGACCTATTCAGCTATCTATAACAACGCCAAACAGTTCGTTGTAGCCAACAAGAACGCAGAGGCGCTGGAAGCCGCAGCCCAAGAGCAAGGCCTGACCGTTGTTCCGCAGTATAACTTGACGGAGACGACCGACAAAGTAGGTCAGTTGAAGAGCAGCCGTCCTATTGTACGCTGGGCATTCGAGTCCAAAGAGGGCGCAGTGAGTGACGTATTCGAGTGCGGCCAGCAGTTCGTAGTAGCAGCATTGACCGAAGTGAACGACGGCGATTACCGTTCGTTGGAAGATGTCCGCGCCGAGCTGACATACGAGGCTACCAACAATGCCAAAGCAGCGTATATCAAGAAACAACTGAAAGGCGTAGAGAACCTTGAAGCCGCCGCCGAGAAGATGGGTCAGCACGTACAGAGCGTAGAGCGCGTGAGCCTGGCAGACAGCCGTTTCGGCAATGCGGGTATGGAGCCTGCCGTCATCGGCAAGACCATTGCTATGGGCGAGAACGCGTTGAGCGAGCCTATTCAGGGTAACACCGGTGTATTCGTTGTGAAAACCGGTGCAGCCAATGACTTGGCAGAAGAGATCAACCTCGAGGCTGAGAAAACACAGTTGGCAAGCCGTTATACCTACCTGCCGTATCAAGCTATGCAGTTGGCAGAGGAGAAGGCAGATATTGTTGACAACCGTGCCAACTTCCAATAACCTCGCGCGCGCGATATATTAATATAGAGTATTATAATAAGGAATAATACCAACATATCACCATGGGTGTGGGTACCGACCTTGTACTTCACAGAAGGTATCCCTTATTTCCTTGTAAACAGCATCTCCGTGATGCTGTTTGCTAAAATGGGAGTGCCCAATGATCAGTTGTCGTTTTTCACGACGCTGCTCTATTTCCCGTGGTTTTTAAAGGGATTGTGGAGTCCGTTTGTGGACGTTCTTCGCACCAAACGATGGTGGATCATCGCGATGCAGGCACTAATGACCGTATTGTGCATATTGCTGACCATCACCCTGCCCCATCCTGCCACAGAGACGATAGCCGCAAAGGCGACTTCCGCCGGATTATTCCGATGGACATTGGTCTTTTTCATTATTGCAGCGTTTGCCTCCGCTACGCATGACATCGCAGCCGACGGTTACTACATGCTGGCACACGACTCCAAGAGCCAGGCAGCATTTGTGGGAATCCGCTCCACGTTTTACCGCATCGCGTCAGTGTTCTCTCAAGGCGTGCTGGTGTATATAGCCGGCCAGATAGAGAACCGGACCGGCGACATACCAATGTCCTGGCAAGTGACACTGGGCGTGACCAGCGTGCTGATGCTTTGCGTGACACTATACCATTGTTTCTTTCTTCCCTGCGCAGCAGAAGACCAACCGCGGGAAGTGAAGGACTACAGCGGTGCCATGCGGGAGTTGCGTGAATCGTTCGTTACGTTTTTCACCAAACCCGGTGTAGGATTAGCGATAGCTTTCATGTTGCTGTACCGTTTGAGCGAAGGGTTTCTGGTCAAACTCAGCCAACCTTTTCTGGTAGACGGGCGTGAGACCTTTATACGCGACGGGAAGATAATAGGCGGCGGTTTGGCATTAGGGACAGATACCGTAGGATTGCTATACGGCACAATAGGCGTGATATGTCTATTAGTAGGCGGCATATTGGGCGGTATTTACATTTCGCGGCGTGGTCTGAAACGGTCCATATGGCTGATGGCGGCGGCATTGACGTTACCGAGTTTCGTATATTGCTTTTTGAGCATGGCGCAACCCGAATCACTGTGGCTCATCGGCGCCGCAGTCAGTTTCGAGCAATTCGGATACGGCTTTGGATTTACAGCGTATATGCTATATATGATGCATTTCTCGGAAGGCCGCTACAAGACATCTCACTACGCAATCTGCACGGCGTTCATGGCTTTGAGCATGATGATACCTGGATTTGTAGCAGGCTCACTGGAATTGGCGGTCGGATACTCGACTTTCTTCTGGATAGCGAATGCATGCAGTATTACAACTTTTATTATCACCTATTTTGTGTGGAGACAATTGAGAATTGAGAATTGAGAATTGAGAATTGAGAATTGAAAATTGAAAATTGAAAATTATATGAATCTGAAGCGAATTATTCCTAACGCACTGACCTGCAGCAATTTACTATGCGGCGGGATATCAGTTTTTCTCGCGACACAGGGCGCTTTTATCTGGGCGTTTGTATTTATCTTAGCCGGTGCCGTCTTTGATTTCTTCGACGGTCTGAGTGCCCGCTGGCTCAAAGTGCCGAGTCCGATAGGTATTCAGTTGGACTCGTTAGCCGATGATATTACATTTGGTCTGGCGCCGTCGATGATGCTTTTCTGCTGGCTGAAACCGATATTAGGCTGGTGGGCAGTACTGGCACTACTGATGGCGGCATTCTCGGCAATTCGCCTGGCTAAGTTCAATGTAGACGAGCGTCAGCATGACTCGTTCATCGGTTTGGCGACACCAGCCAACGCGCTGTTTTGGGGAGCACTGTGCTGCATGCCTTACGCGATGCTGGCATACGACTGGATGGCCTGGGGACTAATCGGATTGTCATTTGTCAGCTGCTGGCTGCTGAACGCAGAGATTCCGTTCTTCGGGTTCAAGAATTTCAAGAACCAGAAAGTGGAAGTCATATCGTTTTTGGTAGGTTGCATAGTACTGATTGGTTTTTGCGTAGCCAAGGCCGTTATTACGAAACATGTGGAATTCGCCTTATTCAGCGGCACAGCGGTTATCCTTTGGTACGTTGCGCTGAATATACTTCTGCTGTTCGGGAAGAAAGGCTGAAAAATTGACGATTATTAAGATTTACAACTACATATCTACCATGAAAAAGTTCTTATTGTTCTCTATGATGCTGGTTTTCAGCATGAGCATCTTCGCAGAGACTTTCACGATTGTTTTCAATAGTGCAGAAAATGGCGATGGTAGCTCTAGCGATAAATTAGAGGCACTAGTTTTCAGTGCAACTAATAACTGCGTGGCAAGCATTCAATATGCATCAAAAGTTGCGCGAGCCAAACCAGGCTATGGCATCAAAGGTGGCACAGCTTCCGAAAAAGGAGTATTGACACTTGGATTAGACGCCACGTACCATATCACGGAAATGACTGTTTATGCGGCCACATATCCACATGCAAAAGATACTGCAGCAACACGGGGATTCATCGTATATGACCAAACTTTTAAATGGGAAGCAAACCACCGTACAGAAATCCGTCCATACACACTGACCGTTGATAATGATGTAGATTCAATCTTCATTTCAGCCGAAATAGGATCATACAACCGCTGGTATGTACAGAAGATTGAGTTTGAGGCGGAGGATCCACATCCAGACCAAGCCGTCATCGAGATGCAATACCCGACCATGAATTTCGGCGGTGTCAAATGGCAAAGTGCAGACGAGCCGTTAGAAGATATTCTAAGTTTCAACCTCGCCAGCAGACATGTAGAAGGCGATATTACCTTGTCCTTGAAAACAGGGAAATACTTCACGCTGTCCCAAAAGACACTTCCCAGTGGCGGCGGAGAAGTAGATATTGCTTATAGTATCACCCTTCCCGAAGTCACCAAAGCCATCCCGTTCAGCGATGTCGTTATTGCCAAAGCCAAAGGCAAAGACGGCGTTGAACGGAGCCGTGAACTATCCATCGAGTTGACCGTTGTGCCGCCAAGTTCCGGAGGCTCGAGTGCGTTTGTAATTGACACGACATGTATGGCGGTTGGTTCGATGCCGGGAGATTACTACAAATACGCACAGGGCACAGCTGACTCGACACTCAAGAACCACCTCGGTGCAATCATATGTTGCGGAAAACGTTACCGTTACGGCAGTGGTGCCAAGCACTCATGGGACGCATTCTTCTACACCGACCGCGACACGATGACCAACGAAGTACTGGATATGTACTCCAACAACCACCGCTATTTCGACCCTGAGAAACCGACCGCCAGCGTGAAAGATTTCGATATCGAACACATGCTGCCCAAAAGCTGGTGGGGCGGCGATGTCAACCCTGCCTACTGCGATTTGTTCCATCTGGTACCTGGCGATTACTCCGCCAACCGCAGCAAGTCCAATCATGCACCGGGCATTCCGACCGACAGCACATTCAACAACGGCAGTTTTGTGACAGGCAGCGGCAGCACATACGGATTGCAGCGCGTGTTCTGCCCTGAGGACAAGTACAAAGGTGATTTTGCCCGTGCATATTTCTATATTGCGACGTGTTACGGCGATTCGCTGACATGGCTGACGAGCGGCGAACCCAGTGTTGCCATGACGAACGAAGGATGGCAGGAGTTTCAGCCTTGGCTGCGGGATCTGCTGCTTGACTGGCACCGCAAAGACCCAGTGAGCAAGAAAGAGTTGGACCGCGCCGTGCAAGTCAATAAGATTCAGGGCAACCGCAATCCGTTCATCGACTACCCTGACTTGGCGGAGTATATATGGGGCGACAAACAAGGTCAAGAGGTCGATTTCAACAAGTTGACTCAGAGTTACGGCGATGCGTACGACGAGAACTATGTAAAGCCTGATCCGGACCCTATAGATCCAGACCCCAAAGACCCGGACGATCAGGCTTTGGACAATCCATCGTCGGAGAAGACTGCGCATAAGGAACTGCGTGACGGTCGAATTGTCATTTTACGGAATGCGTCAATTTATACCATTTTAGGCCAAACGATTCAATAAGTGTGTCAATTTTTCCACATTTATCGCGATTTAGTGCACGCGCGCGTGAGAGAAATTGTGTAATTTTGCAGTCGATTTTAATAGCCTACATTTAATTTGAAATTTGATATGAAAAAAACACTTATGAACACCCTGCTTTGCGGCCTGCTGCTGGCCTCGTCGATGCTAGTCAAAGCGCAGAGCACGGTAGTGGATGGTCAGTCCACAGAAGGCAAGGACTTTTGGGTTACGTTCATGCAGGCTGACCAAGACCCGAACAATGAGTTAACCCTCTCACTTTCTATTTCTGCACGGAAGAAATGTCAAGTAACTATTTCCAACCCGTTTACTAATTACACAGAGACGGTTGACGTAGCAGCCAATGAGATGAAACTGGTAGAGTTGTACACCGGTAATGTGCTGCGCGACAATGCGCGTTCAGCGATGGAAACAAGCGGTAAAGTATGTTATGCTGTCAATTCCGAGAAAGTCGATACCTGTGCCCTTCACGTTACGGCAACAGAAAACATCTCACTTTTTGCGACGAACTACAAGCGTGCAACTTTTGATGCCACCAACGTGCTGCCGACGGCTTCGTTGTTGGACGAGTATATTATTCAGACATACACCCCGTCTGACCACGGAGGTGTTGAAAAGACTCAAGGTTCACACTTCTGCGTTATCGCTGCGGAGGACAACACCATTATTGACTATTGTCCGTCCGAGCCGACAGCACTTATTGAGCAAGCCAAATCCAAATACGCTTTCTCCGGAGGCGAGGGCATGACGGAAGAAGAAATCGCGCTGGCTAATTATCAGTACGGCAAAGACACCTTGCATTCACCGGTATTAATGAAAGGTCAGGTTTATTACGTATGGACCGGCATGAAAGACAAAGACCCAGGTGACCTTTCCGGAACCTACGTCCGTGCACAAGGCGGTAAGAAGATTGCTGTTTTCCAGGGCTGTCCGCATACCAATATTCCGTATCAGGTGAAGCAACGCGATCATATCTTCTCGCAAGCCATGCCTACGCAGTATTGGGGTAACACGTTTGTACTGACCGCTTCGGCAAGCCGCCCCTGCGATGCGATTCGTATCTTGGCGCTGAATGACGGCACGGAAGTGCGTATCAACGGTAATTTGGTACACACCTTCGATTTTGCGACCAACCCCAAACACTATTGGGAGTTTGAGATTGGAACTAACGGTGCATATGCGCAAAATGGCAGTTGTGTGGTAACTACCTCCTGCCCGTGTGCTGTACACCTCTTCATCGTTTCGCAGCAATATCACGGCGATAAGAACAGCAGCGGTGACCCGGCAATGCTGTGGATCAACCCGATTGAGCAACAGATTGACCAAGTGACTTTTGCTACGTATTCGAGTAAGAACGGAACAACAGCACACAATGTCAATGTGGTAACCGACAAACCGGAGAATATGTTTCTTGACAATGCTTCAATCCAAGAGCAGTTCAAGCCGGTAAGCGGTTCTTCAACATACTATTATGCACAAATCGACTTAGGAAGTGTTGCCGCATCGCACACTTTGAAGAGCACGAAGAGTCATTTTATCGCTCACGTGTATGGTTTTACATCTAATGAATCCTATGGTTATTCCGCCGGTGGTGCGACCAAGCCGTTGACGCAGTATATCACCATCAACGGACAAATCTTCACGCCGGATACGGAGAATACACTTTGCGGCGAGGATACGATTAAGTTCGCCTGCCACCCCGATTACGAATATGAGAAAATCGAATGGTATTTCGGTGACGGAGCAAGCGACAAGACCAATAAAGACTCTGTACCGCACTACTATGCCGAGTCAGGCAATTACAATGCGTACGTGCTTATTTACCGCAAGAGCAGTAATGTCTGCGTAGGACAAAATGCAGTAGATAGTATTCCAATCACTGTGACCATCGGACGCTATGAGTTCGGAATCGGCGACCCGGACATCCCGTGCCCGGAGGACGGCAGGGAATATGTAGGCCGGATTCCGTACACTAACGCAGGCAAAGTGAACCTGCACGGAGATAATGTGACGATTGAGTTTGACGCCGTTGCCAAAGCGGACGGATTCGACGAGTCAATGCTCAAAGTTGAAGACAGTTACTTCCAAATCAACATACCGAATACCGCCAAGCCGGAAACAACATATGGTATTCACCTTGTTATCGAGTCTGATTGCGGCGGCGCGGATACTATTCTGCACTTTATGCTCAATTATGACAAAGATATCATCACCCAGCGCTATGACAATGTGCTCGGTTTGCTTGCCAGTACATTTGAGGGGAAAGAGCTGACTGATTATCAATGGTACCGCGTATCAGACAGCACTGCGATTGAAGGTCAGGTATCCGCGAACCTCAATTTCTACGATCTGCCTTACGGCGGTAATATCAACGATGCCTATTACGTATGTTTCACAATCGGGAAAGGCACAAGCAGCGAGACACGTACGTGCGCTTGCGCCAAGGCATTCAACACCAACGCCGACAAACAGAACTTCGGCAATGACTCCACGAGCCTGACCATCAATGCGACCTACTCGGTTGTAGCAGGCGGCAAAGTATTTGTCAATGCCAACTGGGAAGGAAAGACCGACTTAGAGTGCTACGCACAATGGATTACCGCCAGCGGTCGGGTGTATGGCGACCTCAAGTTCGATATCCCTGACGGAGGTTGCACTATACCTGCGCCTACGGAGAAAGGTCTGTACCTCCTGCGCGTTGTGACGGGCAAAGGTAACCGCAGTTTCAAATTTATCATTAACCAATAAAACGAGGAGGACACAACAATGAAAAATACAATTATGCGTGCCCTCACGGCAAAGAAAAATATGTTTCGTAATATTCTCGTTTTGAGTCTTATCTTCACGCTATGCGGTGCAACCACTGCAACTTACGCAATGCCTATGCCGGTTCCTGCTACCCAGACGGACAAACAGAAAGCCGCAGCTGCCAAGGCTAAAGAGGCGGAAAAGAAGAAAAAAGAACAAGAGAAAGCAAAAGCCCAAAAGGCTAAAGAACAGGAAAAGGCCAAGGCGGCCAAAGCAAAAGAGCAAGAAAAAGCAAAAGCAGCAAAGGCGAAAGAAGTAGAGAAAGCCAAGGCGGCCAAGGAAAAAGAAAAAGCCGCCAAGGAAAAAGAGAAAGAAAAAGTAAACAAGGAGAAACAGAAAGCTGCGGAAGAACGCGCAAAGGAGGCACAGAAACGCGAAGAAGCCAAGGCTCAGAAGGAGGCGGAAGCCAAAGCCAAAGAGGAAAAAGCCATCCGTGATTACGAGAAATACCAAGAGAGTCTGGCTAACCCGAAAACCGAAGTAATCTCTTATTTCAACCTCGGTTTGCGCGCAGGCTATTCGGCTATGATGGATAAGATTCAGCCAAATGCAGACGGTTCGCTCTGGGGAGCCGGAACGCTCAACCAGAAGAACGCGCTGCAGCAACTCAAGGGTGGCGGCGGTGCCGGATTAGACCTCACATACAACCTCGAATACGGACATTTCCTCTTCGTTACAGGTCTGGATTTCCGGTTCCTCAACTCAACATCGAACTATGGTTTCCAGGCAACCCGTGTTGACCAGACATACGGCGCCACATATACCTATATGTTTGATAATCTGAAGGAATCCCGTAATATGTTAGGCATCGGCGTTCCCGTTATGTTCGGTGCACAGTTCAGCCGTTATTACTTCCTTTTAGGAGCTAAAGTACACTATGCGCTGCCTATGGGATACAGTCAGAAAGGCAAATACGACATTACCGTCAGCGACCCTGAATTGTTAGAGCCCTACGGTATGGGCATTCATGATATCAACGGTCAGACCAACCAAGCCATCAAGTTCGCCATTCCGGAAGTGAGTCTGGCAGCAGAAGTAGGTATTGACCTTGATGAGTGGCTGCAAGCACAACCGGACAAGAAGAAGAAAACCAACAAGATCAAACCCGGTCAGCGTCTGCCGTTCGGTCGCGAGCATATCCACTACCGCGTAGGTCTGTTCGCTGAGTACGGTGTACTGAACACCAACGCTACGCCGGCAGCCAACCCGGTTGAGTTCAATCCTGCCAATGTAGAGGTTCAAAACACCAACACAATGCTGGCAATGAACGGTGATACAAAACTGAACAATCTCTTTGTGGGTGCCAAGTTCACCGTTCAGTTCGAGGTTCCGGGAAAGAAAGAGCGTCCTGTTCCGCCGCCACCTGCATATGCTATTTACAGCGTTGTGGACGAACGCACGAACGAACCGCTGAAGGTTGCTTTCGTGGAGACACGCGGCACGGAGTCCGGCAAGATTGCCATGCGCTCCAAACAGATCGGGCCAAAGGGTTTCAGACAGCGTCATGCGCTGGGTTCCTTTACCGCAGAGGTTTCGGCGGAAGGTTACAAAACCGCTACACAGGTATTCCAAATCGAGCAGGTGGGTAGCACTCAATACGTCACCATCGCCCTGCAACCGCGTCCTGTCTTCCGCGTGCGCGTAGTTAATAAGGAGACGGGACAAGTGGTGCCGACTAACGTACAGATTATTCCTGACGGCGCTTCAGAGCCGAAGTACACACTCGCTACCGACTCCGTCAACGGCTCGGCAAGAGAAATGTTGGAAGAAGGACCGCAATATAAATTGCGCATCGCGCAGATGGGTTACGACTCGCTGGAGATGGCTATCGCTTACGTTGGCGACTCGATGAACGTGATGCTGACGCCGATTAAGAAAGGTGAGGTCTTCATCGTCAAGAACCTCTTCTTCGCTACCAACAAGACGCGTATCCTCTCTCGCTCGGAGGAAGCATTGAACGACCTCTATATGTATCTTGACCGCAACCCGCAGGTTCGCATCAAGATTATCGGTCACACTGATAACGTAGGTAAAGACGAGGCTAACCAGAAACTATCTGACGGACGTGCCAACGCTGTCATGAAAGACCTTATCGAGCGTGGTATATCGGCAGAACGTATCGAAGCCGAAGGACGCGGAGAAACGCAGCCGATTGACACCAACGACACCGACGAAGGACGTCAGAATAACCGTCGTGTAGAGATCGAGATACTATAACACATAGCCAAATCAGACTAGCGAGACACTAACGAGAGACTACCGGACCGGGAGGATCTCGAGAGGATTTCGAGAGAATATAAATACTACATATATGAAAAAACAATTAAAAGCACTATTGCTTGTAGCGTTTTTCGCGTGCACTACCCTTCCCGCATGGAGCCAAGCCTCCACGCAGGGTAAGGAGTTCTGGGTAAGTTCATCCCTCGTCTGCTCGCCAGACAAGGCAACTCCGGCGCCATATATAGCTGTTTCCGCAGAAAAAGCGTGTACCGTTAAGATACAAGGAGGTACTGGAAATGCTATCAATATCACACAGCAAGTAGGAGCCGGATCATGGACAGAGTTCGGTAATGGTACGGCTTCACAGTTGGATCCGTCTGTCGGGCCTGTCAAGGTTCCGATGGATGCATCAAAATGGTACCCAACCAACATATCCGATGCAAATAATGTGTCTTCATTAGCCGGAAAGAAGAACATGTACGGATTGCATATCACTGCCACAGAGAAAATCTCTGTTTATGTCATCCTTAGTTCTACGCATTCCATGGATGCAAGTAATATTCTGCCCATAAATGCCTTAGGCTACGAATATTATACGCAGGATTATTGGTCAAAAGTAAAGAGCGGATTCGACAATGCTGTTGGTTTGACTACTATTCTCGGAACAGAGGACAACACGACCATTGATATCACGCCAAACGGTGATACCTTCGACGGATGGACAAGTGGTTCTACGCACCAAATCACACTGAATAAAGGTCAGACTTACTACCTCGTTACCAAGAAAGCCGACCGGCTGGCCGGTACGCATATTTTGTCACGGGGAGGAAAAAAGATTGCTGTTTACTGCGGTGTCCCTATTACCAATGTGCCTACCGGAATCGCAGCGCGTGACTGTCTGTTTGAACAGCCTATGCCTATCGAATATTGGGGTACACAGTTTATTGCTACGCGTTCGTTGGAAAAGAACGGTAACCTCATTGGCATAACTGCAACCACTAATGGGACGGAAATCAAAGTGGACGGCTATGCACAGGCGATTATTAATGCAGGAGAAACATACTATATCATGTTGCAAGGCGCAAGTGACCCGAACGGAAAAGCACCGGGAGAGAGTCCGATTGACCTTGTAGTTACTGCGGATGCCATGTACGTAGAGACCAGTTGCCCGTGCGCTGTGTTTAATTATGACACCGGTAACTCCTACAAGGGAAAAGATACGGATGAGGTAGTTGGAGGAAAAGGAGACCCATCTTCCGTCTGGGTATCTCCTGTTCAACAAAAAATCAATAGAATTACTTTCGGTACTTGCTATACAGATAAGACAAAAGACCATTTCTTGAATATTGTAACCGAAACGGCAACTTGCCAAGAAACAAAATTAACGGCACTCTTCGGAATTAACGCAAAAGACAAAACTGATTTGCTAACTTGGATTCCCGTAGATGGAAACCCGAAATATTCGTATGCTCGAGCCAAAATTGGCGATGCGGGAACTAAGGATTATAGTGTCTTCCGCTTGGAGAACCCTAAAGGATTTATCGCAACTGTTTATGGTAACGGAGAGGATGAGTCTTATGCTTACTCTGCCGGATCAGCCGCAGTGGAGCAAGGTATCAATGTTAACGAAATCACTTTCGTGAACGGATTTAAGGACTACGATAACAAGTTCTGTTTCAATCAGGATATCGAGTTCAATGCCAATGGAGTAGGTACTGACGAAGTTTCCCGCGTGGATTGGAACTTCGGTGACGGAATAACACAAACAAACGGAGAACCGTTGACCACTCATAAATACACCAGTCCGGGCTGGTACGATGTGACGGCTAATCTGTATGGTCACCAAGTCTGTACCGATGAGAGTGAACAGTTCCTCGGTTCTGTCTCATTCTCTTTCCGCGTAGTGCGCGCTGATACAGTGATTGTGGATCCCGGACACTATTGTTTCTCGCCGGAAGAGTACGCCGCAGACAAAGCAGGATGCGACAAACTTATTGCGGAAGGCAAGAACGATACGCTTTGGGACCAAAGAGTCAACTGCTACGACACCGTGAAGATTCAGCGCGTTGTCTATGGCATCGACACCGAGTATGAATACGACGCTGAAGGACGGGACAGTGCGCTCGTCAACGGACAATGGTATTACTCATCCCAGGATGTACAACACACCATCCCGAACAAGAAAGGTTGTGACTCTATCATCACCTGCCATCTGAAAGTTATCACGTGCCTCGGGCTCTCGTTCAACAATGATTCCGCCAACCAGCATGCTTGTTACGGAGAGAGTCTCGCACTGCCTTACGTCAAGACAAAAGGCGATATCGGCAAGGTGCGGTTCGTCATACCAGGCGTTCTGGACGAAGAGGTGGAAATGGACAACGCCAATACGGAGAGCGGAACACTCGAAGTGCCGACAAACATCATCACAAAGCCCGGCAAATACGTTGCACAACTGCAGGTGGAAGACGCTTGGTGCGACCCGCTGACGTACAACTTCGACATCACCGTCTATTATCCGTCTGATGTCTTTGCATACAAGTTCAACAATGTGCTCGCTGTATATAAACCGGGGAAAGGCGGCAACAAAGGATGGAACTTCAACGCTTACCAATGGTACCGCAACGGAGAACCTATCACCGGTGCCACTGAATCTGTCTATCACCTTGACGGCATATTTGCTGTCAATGACGAAGTATATGTCGTGCTGACGGATAACGAGGGTATGCAACTCCCCTCATGCCCGATTACCATTGAGACCGTGCCTGACTTCAATTCACAGGCTGCAGTACAAAAAAGACTCGTCAACCAACAGATGGTGATTCAGCACGGCAATAGAATTTACAACCTATACGGGCAACGAATACAATAATCGAATTGAAATCATTCATTAAGAATAACGCAGTATTTATCGGTCTAAGCCTGATACTCATCGCAGTATTGGGCTTAGCCCTTCTTTGTATTCCCAAAGGCGAGTTGCATTTATTGCTTTGCACGCGTCACACGCCCGCGCGCGATATATTTTATAGGTATTACACGCAAGTAGCAGAGTGGTTTCCGTATGCTCTATGTATCGCATTGCTCCTTTTCGGACGTGTCGGAGACGGCTGTTTTGCCACCTCCGGACTAGTACTTTCTGCGCTTACAACGCAATCTGTAAAACATCTTATCAACGCGCCTCGGCCAGTCACATGGTTTGCCGCCAACATGCCGGACGTACAGCTGCCGTTAGTGGATGGTGTGCAGATGAGCCATTGGTGCTCCTTTCCTTCTGGACATACAACTTCTTTCTTTGCGCTTTTCTTTACACTCTGCATCATTTATACCGGCTATCATACAATGCAACGGTCCTACAGCGCAGCGGTTCAGTTGCTATTATTCATTGCGGCAACTACCGGTGCTTACAGCCGTATTTATCTCAGCCAGCACTTTGCTGCGGATGTCTTTGGCGGTATCGTTGTGGGTATCGGAATAACGATTGTATGCTATGCTGTATTCTGCCGTTTCCAAGACAAAAAATGGTATAATTACCGCTTATTAGGGCGAAAAAGTAGCAAAAAAGCAAAAAAATGAGGGGTAAAGTGCATTTTTTTTAAAAAAAATTTGGTCATATCAAAAAAAAGCCGTACCTTTGCATCCGCTTTTGAAAAAAAGGGCGTTTAGCTCAGCTGGTTTAGAGCATCTGCCTTACAAGCAGAGGGTCTGCGGTTCGAATCCGTAAACGCCCACAAAAAGACTGAGAAATCAGTCTTTTTTTGTGCGTCATGGCCTTCTCTCCGCAGTCCGGTCTGGGTTCTTATCTCGCTGCGCTCGAACGATTATTGCTGATTACTGCAATTTTCGAATCCGTAAACGCCCACATGAAGAGGACACTATAGCAGGTGTCCTTCATTTTTGTTTGCCGAGTTTTTTCGGTTTTTGCTTGCATATATGAGATTTTATTTGTAATTTTGCACGCAAAATTCTGTTAACCATGAAAAAGATTTTTTTAGTTCTTTCCCTTTTCGGCGCTTTGGCTGGTTGCCACCGCGTTAATACCATCGCGGATGACCTGTCCCGTGCGAATCCGATAATGCCCATACGTATGAGCGGAGACACGATGCATATAGTATTGACCGACTATATACCTGCGTTGTACGGAGACACATCTCTTTGGGACGGATTACAATGGACGGCGGGCGAGTCGTTGGAATGTATCAATATGGCAGGTACGCAACCTGTAGTGCGCGAGATGGACATCATCAATAGGAATCGCACTATGCACGCCCTTACTTTTTGCAGCAGCCAAGGCTGCTTTGCCATTCCTGTACTACCGAACAAACCTGTACGGCAGGCTCTCATTTCGCTCGGTTATGAGAATGACAAACTGCGTGTGGGTTTTTATGACAAAGTGACTAACCCGAGTTTTGAGGCGTATATTCAGAATACACTCATCGACCATAGTCATTGGCATGAAACGGAAGAAGGCACCTGGACATTGGATTTATCAGCAATTCCGAACATAGACACTCGTTTCAAGGGGAGAGCGTATTTGCGTATTTTTGCGGAGGACGACCAATTCCTTTTCAACGACCTGCTATTGCCTATGCAGAACGGAAAAATAATAACCGACGCCGCACAATTAAACCGTCATGACCAACAGGCCCAGATTCTCTATTCGGTGCTGATAGACCGCTTTTATAACGGAAATACGGCGAATGATTGGAAAATGAACTCGCCGGAGGTTTTGGATATTGTTGATTATCAAGGTGGAGACCTGGCGGGTGTGACTGCGAAAATTACCGAAGGTTATTTTGACAAATTAGGTATCAATACGCTGTGGATCAGTCCGATTACACAGAACCCGTGGGACGCGTGGGGGCTCTATCCCTTCCCGAATGGCAATAAGTACGACAGCACAAAGACCTATACTAAATTCAGCGGATACCACGGTTACTGGCCTATTTTCGCCACCAAGTTGGACGACCGGTTCGGTACGCCGGATGAATTGCGCGCCCTGCTTGATACGGCGCATGCCCATGGCATGAATGTAGTGCTGGACTATGTGGCGAACCACATGCACATCAACTCCCCTACCCTTCAGACGCACCCCGATTGGCACACAGACTCAATTCTGCCTGACGGACGGCGTAATTTCGAGCTATGGGATGATGCGCGCCTTACTACATGGTTCGACAAACATATCCCTACCCTTGATTTGGAGCGCGAGGAAGTTTGCGAGGCGATGACTGATAGTGCGCTCTATTGGCTTGCTAATTATGACCTGGATGGTTACCGTCATGACGCCTGCAAGCATATTCCCGAGAGTTATTGGCGCATGTTAGGGCAGAAGATTGCCATGCGTTGGCCGGAAAGACCTATCTGGATGATTGGCGAGACGTACGGCAGCCCCGAACTGATTGGTTCATATGTCAAATCGGGCATGCTCAATGCGCAGTTCGATTTCAATGTTTATTTCACAGCACGCGAGGCGTTATGCGGGCTCACCGGCATGGACCAAATCATGCAAAACGTACTGACTTCGCTGCGCACCTACGGTGCACATCATACAATGGGCAATATTAGCGGTAACCATGACCAGATCCGCTTTGCGTCTATTGCCGGCGGAGCGATTGACATTCATTCGCAGGGCAAGGAAGAAGGTTGGACAGAAGAAGTGGGAATAGGTGATGCCGAGAAGGCGTACAAACGGGCGCTGCTGTTAGAAGTGCTTAATATGACCCTTCCGGGCGTGCCGTGTATCTATCAGGGAGACGAGTATGGAGAGGTGGGAGGAAACGACCCCGATAACCGACATATGATGCGGTTTGAGAACCTGAACGGGCAGGAACGCGATATTCGCAACAAAGTGGCGGAACTGATTCACATGCGACGCCATTCGATGCCGTTACTCTACGGCGATTTCATACCGCTCATTGACAGACCGGACGAAATCATCTATCAGCGTATCTACCTTGGCAAAAAAGTGACGGTTGAAATCAACAGAAACAATCTAACCTACAAAATAACACACGATTAACAATGAAAAAGTCTTTTCTTTTGGCGCTGGCTGCTTTTATGTTGGCAAGTTGCGCAGAGCAAACGGCATTGCGTCACCCCGATTGGGCATACGATGCCACTATCTATGAGTTGAACACCCGTCAGGCGACAGCGGAAGGTACGTTCCAAGCCGCGGAGGCTTTGTTGCCGCAACTACGTGAGAACGGTATTGACATCATATGGGTCATGCCGTGCCAACCCATCGGTAAGATTACCCGTAAGGGGACATTGGGCAGTTATTACTCCATTATCGATTACTGCGCTATTAATCCAGAGTTCGGCACACGGGCGGACTTCGAACATTTTGTTGCCGCCGCGCATAAACAGGGTTTCAAAGTGATTCTCGACTGGGTTGCCAATCACACTGCGCCGGATAGCGAATGGACCAAGAACGAGGGTTGGCACTACCGGGACAGTCTCGGTAAGCTCATGGTGCAGTACGACTGGACGGACATATCCAAGCTCAACTACGGCAACCAAGATATGCGTAATGAGATGCTGAAAGCCATGCACTGGTGGATGGACTCTATCGGCATTGACGGTTTCCGCTGTGACGTGGCAGGAGAAGTGCCGACCGATTTTTGGAATTGGGCTATGAGCGATCTGCGAAAGACCTATCCGTATATGTTCACTCTTGCCGAGGATGAGGACAAGGCGCAGGAACTGAGCGAGACAGCATTCGATATGTATTACGGTTGGAGCCTGCACCATGTGATGAACGAGGTCGCGCAGGGCAAGAAAGGCGTGGAAGACCTATGGGCTAATTTCGCCAAAGCGGACTCCACAATCCGCCCCGAGGCGATACGTATGAACTTCATCACCAATCATGACGAGAACAGTTGGAACGGTACCGAACAGGAACGTATGGGTGAGGCAGTGCCATTATTCCAAGCATTCTGCTATGTCGTTCCGGGAATGCCGTTGATTTACACGGGCCAGCTGAGCGGCAATCATCACCGGCTGGAGTTCTTTGAGAAAGACCTGATTGACATAGACGAGCAGTATTCCCAGAGAGAGCTCTACAAGGAGCTGAATGCTCTCCGCGCGCGCAACAAGGCATTGTTCAGTCCTGAGTGCGGTGCACCGATGCAGCGTGTGCCTGCCGACAACGGGCATATCTTCGCGTGCGTGCGACATAAAGAAGACAAATGGCGTGACAATACAGTCATTGCCGTTATGAATATGTCGGGCGAGGAGCAGAATGTGACCCTTGATTTGACCGGCTACGAAGGCAAATACCGTTGTATGTGTGGTAAGAAAACGGTGTTAGAACCAATACAGGCCTTCACTCTCGCCCCTTGGCAATTTAAGATTTTTGAACGATAAACGATGATTACTTTTTGTATTGCATTAGTTGTTCTTGTCGTAGGATTTTTCACCTACGGCAAGTTGGTAGAGCGCATTTTCGGCATTGAGCCGGAACGCAAAACACCGGCATTGAGCAAGACGGACGGTGTGGACTTCGTACCGATGGCTCCGTGGCGTATCTTCTTGGTGCAGTTCCTTAACATCGCAGGATTAGGACCTATTTTCGGTGCTATCATGGGTATTTTCTACGGTCCTGCAGCATTCCTGTGGATTGTATTCGGTACCATCTTCGCCGGCGGCGTTCATGACTATCTGAGCGGCATGCTGTCTATCCGCAAAGGAGGTGTGTCGTTGCCGGATATTATCGGCGATGAGTTAGGGGAAAAGACCAAACTCTTCATGCGTCTCCTCTCGCTCGTACTATTGATATTGCTGACCACCACTTTTCTGAGTGGCCCGGCTACCCTGCTCCAAGGGCTTGCGCCTCTATCAACTATAAACTTTAAGTTTACAGCTATCCCTATTGTCTGGGTGCTCATTATTTTCGGTTACTATACCTTGGCGACAGTGCTTCCGGTAGATAAACTGATTGGTCGTTTCTACCCTATTTTCGGGGGTATATTGTTGTTCATGGGGTTGGGCATCATGGTGGTCATGCTTGGTTGGCATGGCAGTGAGATGCCGGAGGTCTTTGACGGACTGCATAACCGTCAGACCAACGGTCTGCCGCTCTTCCCGATGATGTTCGTTTCCATCGCCTGCGGTGCTATTTCAGGTTTCCACGGCACGCAGAGCCCTATCATGGCGCGTTGCATGACCAACGAGCGTCAAGGACGCTGGATCTTCTACGGTGCGATGGTGGCGGAAGGTATCTTAGCGCTTATCTGGGCTGCAGCTGCCGGTACGTTCTTTGCCGATCCGGAAAAAGGGCTGTACGGTATCGAGGGTCTGCAGGCGTTTGCTGCGCAGCACCCCGGGGAAAACATCGCCGCACTCGTCATTGACACAGTGAGCCGCAGTTGGCTGGGCACGGTAGGTGGCGTACTAGCAATCATCGGCGTTATTGCAGCGCCCATCACCTCCGGAGACACCGCGCTGCGCAGCGCGCGACTTATCGTTGCTGACTATTTCCACCTCGATCAGCGTCCTATTCCGAAACGACTGGTTATCGCCATGCCGCTGTTCCTCTGCGTGTTCGGAATGGTATTCGTCGATTTCAATGTTGTGTGGCGTTATTTCGCATGGACGAACCAGATGCTTGCAGTCTTCACGCTCTGGGCGGGAACAGTCTGGCTGTATAAGAAAAATAACCCCACCCCAGCCCTCC
>JAGKVE010000041.1 GCA_021152555.1 Bacteroidia bacterium
ATTGTTATGAAAAAGGTAAATAAATATTTAATCTTACTCGCAACTGCCGTGTTCACTCTCACGGCATGCGAGAAGGATATCCAACGCGAGCCCTCGCCTGCGTTCGATGGCGCAAAAGCGGTGTATTTCCCCGTTAGTGAACTGAAAAGGGAAGTAGATCCGAAAGAGGTTTACGAGCAGAAGGTTGTCATTTGTCGTGACAGCGCTAATAAAGCAAGTGAGTTGGCGGTTAAATTGAATGTGGTGAAGAATACAAGCAAGGTGTTTGAACTTCCTGCTACTATCACTTTCCCCGCCGGACAATCGAATGCGGAACTGCTGATTAAATTCCCCGGTGCACAGATTGATTCTACCTATAATCTGGTTATCGAACTGGACCCCGAAGTAAGCAATCCTTATAGTACCAATAAACCGACCTTCTCACTCGTCATTACTATAGCGAAATGGAATGATGTCACCGATAAGAAGGCAATCGTCTTTGATGGTATTACAAACATTTTCTATGGCGTCGGTGTTCCGGGATGGTATGTCCCGTATCAACGTAAGGATAACTCCGATGGATCGTTTGATATCCGTTTGCTCAATCCGTACACAATTCTTCCCGAATATGAAGAAGGGGAGGACGGTAAACCAGATTACGATGCTCCTATTGCTGATAAGTTCGGCCTGTATCGCGGATATCCGTATAATTATCCTGAGGATGTGGATTCCAAAGGTACATATAATATGGTAATACATGTCGCTAAAAACGGCTCTGCTACCTTTGACAAGTTCCAACTGGGAATGGCTTGGTCCGATGGTGCCTTCTTTGGCGCGCATTCTCCATCTGCCGGACAGGGCAAATATGACAGCGATGCGCAAAGTATAACATTCCCCGCTGGATCGGTATTCTGTGCCATGGCTGCTTACAACGCTGGTGCATTCTATTCCGGCAATGAGGATATGGTTGTCTTCCTTGATAGCGCTTTATGGCAGGATGAACACTCTGCTATTACTATCGCTTCCTTGGATGACGGCTTTAATGATGCGTCTATCCAATGGCAACCCGTTGCAGGTAAATTAAAAACACTTGTTTCGGAAATAGAATCATCCTCCTTTGATGTGGCGTTAGGAACTGCCATTGACCCTAACGTAAAGGAAAAACAAGGACCGGGAAGCGACTTCTACAACCTGTTCCAACTGGCTGATGTATATGCGAAAGGATATGGATTGGCTTTCTATTGGGATTCCATCAAAGGTAAAATCTCTCTGCCGGTGGGATTGCAACCGATGGGTAAAACATTTGCAAGCAAAAAGATTTTCTTGGGACCTTCTGCCGAGAATGAAAGTTATGTCGAGGAAATTGATCTCAAAGGAGACAAAGTAACAGTGTTCCACTTCTTCTTGCAAGTGCAAACTAAAGATGGTGGTAACTTGGGCGAATTTGAAGAGGTCTTCTATCTCGGACCAAATGAGGTAGTTTGGACTGAAGAGGATTACTTGGGCAACTTTATCTTAACAGGTAAAAGCCTGTTTGATGGATATCCTGACGCAGAAATGCCTGTTCGGATTGCAAAAGAAGGTAATGATATGTTTATCGTCGGTGTTGAATTAGCAGATACCATTCATGTGAACTTTGACGCAGATGCCGGTACAATGGCTATTCTTCCGCAATACTTGGGCGATTTAATTGACGAAGGAGATACTTTGGATGTACTCTTCCAGACATTTGCAGAAGGTGCACCGAGTACTACTGAGCCGTTAATATTCTCTTATGGACTGGATGGCTTAATTTCACTTGTTGATGAATCTCCTGCATTTGGATATCTTTTGTATAGTGATGCTGTCGGAACTTATCTTGATGGTTACTATAACTTGCAACTCGCTCCGGCACCTGAAGCAAAAGCTTCGCCAAAAGCAAAAGCTGTTACGCGTAAAACATCACTCACAAAACCGGTTCTCCAAAAGAAGAACGGCTTTAAACTGCAAGGCAAATTAGAGCGTCATCCCTTACGGATTAAGTAACATTGAACTCTAAAACGCAAAACGCCATCCGAAAGGGTGGCGTTTTTCTTCTCAATTCTCAATTCTCAATTCTCAATTCTCGACCCTCCATGCTATCAAAAGGGGGTGATTACGGGGTGATTAGGGGGTGATTACAGGGTGATTCGTCCACCGTCGTACTATCCTCAGAGAACCCGAGAAAGGGTGTTTCTTCTAAAATCGTGCCCTTTAGGGCTAAGACGATTGCTAAATGCAATAATCGTGCCCTTTAGGGCTAAGACCCCCGGTGAGAGTTTACTGTGTGGAGCACAGGGGACTCGAACCCCTTACCTTAACATTGCGAACGTTACGCTCTACCAGATGAGCTAGTGCCCCGTGGAGCTAGCGGGAGTCGAAAATTGCTTTGCAATAATCGTGCCCTTTAGGGCTAAGACGATTATCAACTGCAATAATCGTGCCCTTTAGGGCTAAGAACCCGCGGGCGAGTACTTCCCGTATGTTACACTTTTGTGGAGCTAGCGGGAGTCGAACCCGCGTCCAAACAAGGAATACTTATGCTTTCTACGCGCTTATCTTGGCCTTCGTTTTCGTCCGGCAGCAAGACCCAAGCCACCAACTACCGGCTTATCTGCTAAATTATCGGAGTCGTATCGCAGCATGCGGCTCCTATTCTGTGTATTCCTGCGCCACTATGCCCATTCAGCCCACAGACTCGGCTTGGAGTGACGTCTCGTTCAGGTGCCTTGCACCCGAAATAGCTAATCTACTGTACTTCGATTAGGCAGCGAGAGCATAAGAAGTGTTGCCAGTTATCTTTTGAAGCGAGATTAACGAGCGTTGCCTCATTGCTCGGCGTGCTTACACAACCATTCTACCTGCTGTCAAAACCAGATAGCCCCGTATTTTCACGGAAATCGGCTGCAAAATTACAATAAAATTTGCACATATCAAAATTTTTTTGTACTTTTGCACGGTTTTTTTGAAAAAAGCCTCTCATGTCGGTCGAAATACGGGAAATACATACCAAAAACGAACTGCGTGCATTCATTCAGTTTGCGAATGATTTGTATGCCGATTGCCCGTATTATTGCCCGCCGTTGTTCTTTGACGAGATGCATTGTTTCGAGCCGGAGCATAATCCCGCTTTGGAGGTATGCGATTACCGTTTATGGATGGCGTACCGCGATGGCAAGGCGGTCGGCCGCATCGCCGGCATCATCAACCGCCGCGCAAATGAGAAATGGGGATTCAGGCATGTCCGTTTCGGATGGTTTGATTTTATAGATGACGAAGAAGTGAGCCGCGCGCTGTTGGATACCGTTGCCGCATGGGGAAAGGGACAAGGGATGGATGCGCTCAACGGGCCTGTCGGCTTTACGGATTTTGACCACGAGGGATTGTTGCTGGAGGGATATGAC
This sequence comes from Bacteroidia bacterium, assembly GCA_021152555.1. Classification (GTDB taxonomy): domain Bacteria; phylum Bacteroidota; class Bacteroidia; order Bacteroidales; family Paludibacteraceae; genus Colicola. The sequence continues at coordinate 3,402 of JAGKVE010000041.1, forward strand.
TATCCGGCGGTGATGGCTTCGCTGTACAACTATCCATATTATGTGAAACATATCGACGCCTACGGACTGAAAAAAGAAGCTGACTGGGTAGAGATACAGGTGTATCCTCCCAAGGCGTGCCCCGAACGCCTGGAGCGAATCGCTGAGATCGTCAAACAGCGCTCGCATGTGCATGTGGATAAAGTGAAGAACTCACGCGAGCTTGTGCGCAAATACGGGATTTCATACATGGATGTTATTGACGAGGCGTACCAGAAACTGTATAACTTCCAGCCGATGACCGTCAAGCAGAAGAACTACTACAAAAACATGTATTTCCCGCTTCTCAACTTTGATTTTGTTACGCTGGTAGCAAACGAGAAAAACGAGTTGGTAGGTGTGGGGTTGGGAATGCCGGATATAGCTCCCGCGCTCCGTAAATGTGGCGGAAAACTGTTCCCGTTCGGATGGTATCATCTGCTTAAAGCGCTGAAAGCAAAGAAAATGGACACGTTTAGTTTCCTGCTTATCGCCATCCGCCCGGATTATCAGGATAAAGGAATCAACGCACTTTTCTTCCAGGACCAGATACCCTATATCATCAAATACGGTATCAAAGTGCTGGAAACGACCAATATCTTGGAAACCAACTCCAAGAACCTTGCGAACTTTATACAGTTCGACCATAAGATACATAAGCGTCACCGCGCGTACATAAAAGATATATAGGATGGCAAAGACGAGGTCGTATAGCAGCGCATTAACGGTTCTCGGTCGTTATCTGCGCGAGAACGGCATGCGTCCGTCGGCAGTGCGCAACTTGGTATTAGAACAGGTCTGCCAGTTGCCTCAACCATTCACCGCGGAGGAACTGATAACGGTATGCCGGCCGGAACGCATATCAATAGGGACAGTTTATAACTCGCTCAACTTGTTTATCAATGCGCAGTTGCTGCGGGCTACGGAAAGGCAGCGCGGCAAGGCGGCAACCGAATATGAGTTGATCGCGGGAAGCGGGATGAGAATGGTCGTCATATGTACCAAATGCGGCCGCAGAACGGAGTTCCATGACAAAGCAATCGGGCGTTTGATACAGGAACGCAGGTATTCGAATTTTAATGTGTCTCATGTGTCTCTCTGCGTCTATGGCGAGTGCAAAGTATGCCGCAGAAGGATTAGGAAAGAGGAATAAAGAAATAAAAACGAATGACAATGACATCCTTGTATTGGATAATATTTATCGGCACGATGTTAGCGAGCTGGATTGTATCCGCCTCGCTGAACCGTAAGTTCCGCCGCTATTCGAATGAGCCGTTGGGCATGACCGGATGCGAGGTGGCGCAACGTATGCTGCATGACCATGGGATTTACGATGTGCAGGTGACGTGTATCAAGGGGCAGTTGACAGACCATTATAACCCCTCTACGAAAACAGTCAATCTGTCGGAGGATGTGTATAATGGTGCTAATGTCGCTGCTGCGGCTGTGGCAGCGCATGAATGCGGTCATGCCGTACAGCACCAAGAGGCTTACGCGCCGCTGAAGATGCGTTCGGCGTTAGTACCGGTAGTGTCTATCAGCAGCAAATGGGTATCATGGGTCATACTGGCGGGGCTGTTCTTCATCGGAACAAACGCAGGGACTACATTGCTGCTGGTCGGTATTTGTCTGTACGCCATGATAACGCTATTCTCGTTCATCACACTGCCGGTAGAAGTGAATGCCAGCCAGCGCGCTGTCAACTGGCTTCGCGAAGCGGGAATCACTGATAATCAGACAACCGAGATGGCAAGCGATGCCCTCCATAGCGCAGCATACACCTATGTGGTAGCAGCCCTGTCTGCGCTCGCAACGTTGGTATATTATATTTTGGTTCTCTTGGGAAGTTCCCGGAGATGAGTGTCATACGGCCCTGTAGCTCAATTGAATAGAGTGTCAGATTCCGGTTCTGAAGGTTCTGGGTTTGAGCCCCAGCGGGGTCACAAAGCGAAGCTCGCACCGCAGGTGCAAATTAGTCAATTTGTCCAGCAGGGTCACAAAGCGAAGCTCGCACTGCAGGTGCAAATTAGTCAATTTGTCCAGCAGGGTCACAAAGCGAAGCTCGCACCGCAGGTGCAAATTAGTCAATTTGTCCAGCGGGGTCACAAAGCGAAGCTCGCACTGCAGGTGCAAATTAGTCAATTTGTCCAGCGGGGTCACAAAAGGCAGCCGGTCCGGCTGCCTTTTGTTATTGTAGTCTGATGTCCACTATAATCGGGTCGTGGTCCGCATAGCGATGAAGGCTTTTGTCCTTCATCTTATAGGCGCCGTGCTGGTAGTACCAGTCGGTGTTGACGTGCCAAGGCCGCACGCGGAGGACCTGTGATGCCATAGACGGGTTGCCAAAGCAGCGGTCCAGATACCCGGACTCCCCTTTGTAGTTATAGGAATAGTCGTTTGCTGAACCATGCGGCAACAAATCGGCATAACCGGCACGCACAACTTTTTGGATGGGGGCTTCTTGCGTGTAGCAGTTGTAGTCGCCAAGGAGAAGAATATCTGAGTCGCCGTATAGTATAACAGCCTGCGGGATGGCGGCGAGCATCGAGTCCGCATTTTCCACGCGACGCGCGTTCGTGTCATAACCTCCGCGTCCCGGACGCTTGGATTTGAAATGGCTGAGGCTGATGATAAATTTCCTGCCTGTGCCGTTACCGTGCTTGTCTAATTCTTCAAATCCCTGAAACAGAATACGCGAATAATAGTGGCTCGTTGTATCGCTAAGCGCGGAGAGCCATTCCGCATACGGGCGTACGCGTTTCTTATTATAGATAAATGATCCGCCGATGCGGTCTTTGTCGCTTAGACCCAGTGAAACATAATCATATGTACTGCCTTTTTTGTCAAGGGCGTCAAGTAGCATCTGCGGCGCTTTGTCACCTACCTGCATCTCGCAAAAAGAGAATATGTCAGCGTGCATTGCGCGAAGAGCTTTGACTACTTTGCGCGTTTTGAGAGTCTGTTGGACTGGTGTTGTTCGTTTATGGGCATATCCGCCGAGGTCGGCAAAATAATTCTCTATGTTCGCTCCTACTACCCGCAGTGCTCCCTTCTTGGGGCGGGGAAGCCTGTCTTTGGCTGTATGCCGCGTTGTTATCGATTTGCCGGTCAGTAGGTGGCGCTCGGATGTGACACGTGCCTTGAGCCCGCATACAATATCACCGGTACGTACTTTGTAATAGGCGTTACGGCAATGCAGTACGATACTCTCTGCGCGGTTTTGTTCTGCCCGTTGGAAATACATTGCGCTGTCTCCGTCTGCCAGACCTTCTGCGCACTCCTCGGGGCAAAAAAGACGTTGCGGAGCGAGGATGAGCGAGTCGTAGAAACTACCGCACACTACCATCGGGTCGGTCAGTTGTATGGCATGGTTCTGATACTTGCTCCAGTCTGCACGGAGCTGGGAAAAAGAAACACGCTCAACCGCAAAAACGGAGAGCGCGTTAATAAGCAATAATAAGAATAATAAGTGCTTCTTCATAGTTGTTGCGGAGGATGGGATCGAACCACCGACCTTCAGGTTATGAGCCTGACGAGCTACCACTGCTCTACTCCGCGATGCAACCTCGTTATTTTTCAAACGGGACTGCAAAGGTACTGCTTTTTTTGTAAATATGCAAATTTTTACGCAAAAAAATGCAAAAAATTGTGTTTTTTACTGTAAAATGTGTTTTTGGTCCAGCATATACTGCGTGTAATAATGGCTGACGGTGCTTCTGCTAACGTGTAATCTTTCGCTTATTTCGGTGAGTGTACAGCCGTCTTTCTTCATCTTCTGGATGACACGCTCTTTGCTGTAAAGTTTGTGTGCTGTCCGGCGGCTCTGTGCCCCTTTCGGACGTCCTAATACCTTCCCGCCGGCGCGTAGGCGCGCCAACGCTTCTTTCGTGCGCTGGGAAATGAGATTTCTCTCTATCTCTGCGGATAGACCGAAAGCGAATGCCAGCACTTTGCTTTGGATGTCTTCGCCAAGATGGTAGCCGTCTTTGATAGTCCAGACGATACATTCTTTTTTCATGCAGATACTTAGTATCTCCATGATCATGAAAAGGGACCTTCCAAGGCGTGACAGTTCCGAGCAGATGATGGTATCTCCGGTCTTCACACGCCGGAGAAGACGCCCCAAACGACGCGTGCCGTACGACTGCGTACCACTGATCGTTTCTTCAATCCAGCCGTCGATGATAATGTTATTCACTCTGCAGAACTCCTCAATCTCAAAACGCTGGTTCTCAACAGTCTGCTTGTCGGAACTTACGCGTATGTATCCATAAATCATTTCCAAAATTACGGAAAAATTTTGATATATGCAAATATTTTTGTACCTTTGCAGGCAAATTCGGAATTTATGGAAAGATACATTGTAATGGCGGAGGAGGGCGAACGCGAGTTGCTCGACAAGGCGCAAAAGGAGTTTGGTTTGGATTGGAGTGACGCTACGCTCGTATATACAGGCGTAGGCGCTATAAATATAATAAGGAGTTTGCAGGAGCTCGACCGCGAGGCGGAGGTGTATAATATAGGGTACGCCGGAAGTGCGAACTTCAATCTGAACTCATGGATCGAGGTGACAGAGGCGCGCTTGAATCATCCGAACGTGAAATATGCGGAACCGGAGTTACCTCTTGAAACCTTGTCTTTGAGCGGCACAAAGAAACCTGTCAGGGCTGTGTGTTATACGAATACGGATTTTGTGCTGGCGTCGGATTATCGGGAGTGTGTGTTCGATATGGAGCTGGCGTTTATTGCGGCATTGGGTTTCAAACATCTGCATAGCCTCAAATATGTAAGTGATAACTTGTCGCTGCATGCATATCACGAATTAACGCAAGGTGTTGAATGACAACTATTTATCTAAAACAGCATAAAGAGGAATCGCTGAAACGTTTCCATCCGTGGGTGTTTAGCGGTGCAGTCGCACGCGTGGTATTGGACGCTGCGCATGAGAGTGACAGTCCGGAAGAAGGTGAATTGGTATGCGTGAAATCGCATGCAGGGGAGACATTGGGCGTCGGTCACTGGCAGGTGGGGTCGATAGCCGTACGTATGTTAGTGTTCGGAGCGGACAGATTGCCTGAAAATTTCTGGGACGAGCGGATCCGTGCCGCATATAAGATGCGCGAGGCGTTGGGACTGGTTGCCGGCTGCCAATCGCAAAGCTCGGATAACCGGTTGCCAAACAACACTTTCCGTCTCGTTCACGGCGAGGGAGATTTATTACCCGGGTTGATCGTAGATGTATATGCTGAAACAGCGGTCATTCAGGCGCACTCGGTGGGTATGCACCTTTGCCGTCACCGGATTGCGGAAGCGCTTGCGCGCAACGTGCCGCAGGTAAAGAATATCTATTATAAATCGGAAGATACACTGCCTTTCAAGGCCCCTATAGAAGGCGATAAGATAGGCTATTTAATCTCTGATTACCAATTTCCTGCCCCTTTAGGGGAAGGACAGGAAGGGGCGGACGAGTTCTGGTCGCTGGAGAACGGACTCGCATTCCGCATAGACTGGCTCAGAGGACAAAAAACAGGCTTTTTTATCGACCAGCGGGAGAACAGGGCGCTGGTAGAACGGTATGCAAAGGGCAAGGATGTGCTCAATATGTTTTGTTATACCGGAGGTTTCTCGCTCTATGCGCTGCGTGGTGGCGCGAGAAGCGTCGATTCGGTCGATGTAAGCCAAAAAGCGATTGATCTTGTGAATGTCAACGTGGCGCGTAATTTCCCGAATGCAACTAATCATACTGCGGTTACTGCTGACGCCTTTGAGTACCTGGGCGCGCAAAAGACGATGGGACGTACGTTTGATTTGATTGTCCTTGATCCGCCGGCATTTGCCAAGCACCGGGATGCGGTCAGAAACGCGCTGCGAGGTTATCAGCGCATTAACGCCAAAGCGATTGAGATGATTCGACCGGGAGGTATATTGTTCACGTTTTCTTGTTCTCAGGCTGTGGATAAAGAGGCCTTCCGGCTGGCGGTCTTTTCCGCGGCTGCACAAGTGGGAAGAAATGTGCGGATTCTTCATCAGTTGCATCAACCGCAGGATCATCCCATCAATATCTACCATCCTGAAGGCGAGTACCTCAAAGGCCTCGTCCTGTACGTCGAATAACAACTTAACGTCGCGTAGCGACTATTTTAATTAACTGTTTAACGTTTATTTATGCAACTCGTTTGTTTTGACACGGAGACCACAGGTCTGGATGTTCAGAAAGATTACATCATCCAATTGTCGTTGGTAAAAGTGGATACGTCCGACTGGTCTGTTGTGGATCAGCGGGATTGGTATGTCTTGCCCGAAGGGGAGTTTGCAATTCCGGCAGAGGCGGAGGCGGTACATCATATAAGCAAGGCCTTTTTGCTTGAGAACGGTGTGAGCCTGCGGAGTGTGTATGACGACCTGGTTGCCTTTACGGATGGCTGCGATATCTTGAGTTATAACGGTAACGGGTACGATGCGCCAATCCTTCATTACAACCTCGCGCGTCTGGGGATGCCGTTTGATTTTGACGGACGTACGTGGTATGACGCCTTGCTCCTTGAGCGTATTCATACGGCCGGACAACTTGATGAGAACGGTGAGAAATTACCGAATAATCTCACCGCCGCATATACGCGTTATTATGGTCACCCGTTTGAGGGCGCTCATAACTCGCTGGATGACGTGATGGCTACCATTGAGGTCTTTAAAGCACAAGTTGCGGCGCATGGCTGGCAATGGGCGCAGCGCGATGAATTCGGATTCATATGTTTCGACCGGTGGCTGATGAAAAAGGGGGAGTATTATTACCTTACGCAGGGTGCCCATAAGGGGGAGAGCATCGAGTCGATGGTGCGTATCGACAAAAGTTATCTGGAGTGGATCGTTGATAAATGCAAATGGACAGATGACCAGACGCGTAATATCATTGGACCATACATAGGGCGCTATACCTCTCCTTTTGCCTCAACCGGTTCCGGTGCGGCAAGCTCTGGCGCCTTGACTCCTTCACGTGGGAAAAAACGCCCCAAAGGAATCATTACGGACGCCGATTTGAGCCTTTTTTAGACCTTTTGGCAAAAAAAATGCGCAAATATTTGCACATGTCAAAAAAATGTAGTACCTTTGCACCCGCTTTTCAAAAGTTAGAATCCTCGGGGAGCCCGAAAATTTTAATTTTTGGGGAGAGCGAGAGCACGGCGAAAATTCATATGAGTTACGTAGTAACGAATCGTATTGAGCCATCGCTCGCGCGACGGGCCGGTTGGATGAGCGACTTAGTCAGCGGTCTGCAAAACCGTTTAGAGCGGTTTGACTCCGCTACCGGCCTCAGAGAGCCGCCCAACCTTGGGTGGCTCTTGATTTTTAATTTTTAACTATTGATTTTTAATTTGGATTCACTAATCCACGATATTACCTCGCAGGACTATAAATACGGCTTCACGACAAACGTGGAGACCGATATCGTTCCGCCAGGACTGAATGAAGATATAGTCCGGCTCATTTCCGCAAAAAAAGGCGAACCCGAGTGGCTGCTTGAGTTCCGGCTCAAAGCGTTCCGCAAATGGCTGACGATGAAAGTCCCTACATGGGCGCATCTGGATATCCCGGAGATAGATTTCCAGGCTATATCCTATTATGCCGCGCCGAAAACGAGAACCAAATCTCCCGATCCTTCGACAAATGGCCAAATGGTAAATGATATTGATCCCGAGATTATGAAGACCTTCGACAAACTCGGTATCCCTCTGGAGGAACGCGAGATTTTGGCGGGCAATATGGCGGTGGACGCTGTCATGGATTCCACGAGCGTGAAAACAACGTTCCGGCAGACCTTGGCGGAGAAAGGGATTATCTTCTGCTCTATCTCTGAGGCGGTGCGCGAATACCCCGATTTGGTCAGACAATACCTTGGCTCGGTTGTCCCGCCGGCTGATAATTTCTATGCGGCGCTGAACTCTGCCGTCTTCTCGGACGGGTCTTTCGTCTATGTGCCGAAGGGAGTGCGGTGCCCGATGGAACTGAGTACCTATTTCCGTATTAATGCAGGCAAAACAGGACAGTTCGAGCGGACGCTGCTTATTGCCGACGAAGGCGCCTACCTGTCTTATCTGGAGGGATGTACTGCGCCGATGAGAGATGAGAACCAGTTGCATGCCGCTATCGTAGAGATTGTGGTGCATAAAAACGCGGAAGTCAAGTACTCGACTGTGCAGAACTGGTATCCGGGGGACAAAAACGGAAAGGGGGGAATCTATAACTTCGTTACCAAACGCGGTATCACCTACGAGAACGCACGTCTCAGCTGGACTCAAGTGGAGACCGGCTCGGCGATTACGTGGAAATACCCGTCGTGTATCTTGCGCGGGGATAACTCCTCTGCGGAGTTCTACTCGGTCGCTGTTACCAATAACTACCAGCAGGCGGATACCGGAACCAAGATGATTCATATCGGGCGCAACACACGGTCGCGTATCATCTCCAAAGGTATCTCTGCCGGACATAGCCAGAATGCCTACCGAGGACTGGTCAAGATGGGGCTGCATGCTGAAAACGCACGTAATTACAGCCAATGTGACAGTCTCCTTTTGGGAGACCAATGTGGCGCCCACACTTTCCCGGATATGATTATCAGCAATCCGACTGCCACCGTCGAGCATGAGGCTACAACATCCAAAATCAACGAGGAACAGCTTTTCTATTGCCGGCAACGGGGAATTGGTGTTGAGGACGCCATTGGACTCATCGTCAACGGCTATGCAAAAGAGGTCATGGACAAACTGCCGATGGAGTTCGCCGTTGAGGCGCAAAAACTTCTGCAGGTGTCCCTCGAAGGCTCTATCGGATAATTTTTCGCAGATTTATTTGCATATATCATTTTTTTTTAGTACTTTTGCAGCGCAAAAGTTATGATTGAAATCAAACCGTACATAGAGCATGCGGTCTTGGTTGGACTTATTACACCCAATCAGCCCGAGGACCGGACCAAAGAATATCTGGATGAGTTGGCGTTTTTGGCTGACACGCACGGCATTGTGCCTGTCAAACGGTTTACACAGCGTCTCGACCAGCCCAACACCTCTACCTATGTGGGGGAAGGCAAACTGGAAGAAATCCGCCAGTATATCATACAGCGAAGCGGTCCTACAGCGAACGATAGTGAGCGGTCTTGCAGCGACAGCGGTCTTACAGCGGAGCGGTCAGGGTCTGTTGACCCTATCGACGTGGTCATCTTTGATGACGAGTTGAGTCCTCGCCAGATTCGCAATCTGGAGAAAGAGCTGAACAAAAAAGTCCCCTCCCCTGAGGGGAGGACGGGTGGGGCTTCTTCCCCCGTACGTGTCATTGACCGTACAATCCTCATCCTCGAGATTTTCCTGCAGCGCGCGCAAACATCCTACGCCAAGACGCAAGTCGAGATGGCGCACCTCCAGTATATATTGCCCCGTCTGACACGTATGTGGAGCCACTTGGATAGACAGCGTGGCGGCGGTGGTACTAACCGTGGTATGGGTGAGACGCAGATAGAGGCCGACAAACGTGTCATCGGGCAGCGTATTGCCCTCCTTCGTGAGCAGCTCAAGACCATTGACAAGCAGATGGCTACCCAGCGCCAGCATCGCGGCAAAATGGTGCGCGTAGCGCTCGTCGGCTACACCAATGTCGGCAAATCGACACTCATGAACCTCCTCTCCAAATCGGAGGTCTTTGCCGAAAACAAACTCTTCGCAACTCTGGACACTACGGTACGCAAGGTCACGATTGAGAACCTGCCGTTCCTTCTTTCCGATACCGTCGGCTTCATCCGCAAACTGCCGCACCACCTCGTGGAGTCCTTCAAATCAACCCTCGACGAAGTGCGCGAAGCTGACCTCCTCGTGCATGTCGTGGACATCAGTCATCCGAATTTTGAGGAGCAGTACGAAGTCGTCGAGCAGACGATTAGGGAAATAACCTCACCCCGCCCCTCTCCACAAGAGAGGGAGAGCAAGAAGGACCGCAATCCTTGGGAACGCATCTCCTCCCTTGAGGGGAGGTCGGGAGGGGTTTCCATCCCGGAGATAGTGGTGTTTAACAAGATTGATAACTTCTCGTACGTCCCGAAGGAGGAAGACGACCTGACGCCGGTGCTGCGTGAGAACCTCTCGTTGGCTGACCTGCGGAAAACATGGATGGCGCGCCTCGGAGAGGACTGTATATTCATCTCCGCGCGGAACAAAGAGAATATTGACGCGTTGAGGGCGCTCTTGTACGACCGCATCAAGGCAATTCATATCAAGCGTTACCCATATAACGACTTCCTCTTCCAGAATTACGAGGAATAAGAAAGTAAATAAATAGTAAATAGTAAATTTTAAAATTGTAAATGTTTTTATGCGTAGCATTGACGAACATGATTACCATTTTGAGGAATGGCTGACACCTCAAGAGATAGCTCGGGATGTAGAGCAGGTTGCCGAACGCATACGGGACGATTATAAGGACAAAGAGCCGCTTTTCGTCGTTGTCCTCAACGGAGCGTTTGTCTTCGCTGCAGACCTCATAAGGGCGCTCAATAATATACGATGCGAGGTGACGTTCATTCGCGTCAGCTCCTATTGGGGCATGTCTTCAACGGGACAGCTCAATTTCATCGTTCCGCTCCAACAGGTGGTGGAGAACCGCGATGTAGTCATCGTCGAAGATATCGTCGATTCCGGACTTACTGTTCATCAGCTCAAGGCGCATCTGCGCGGCCTCGGGGCGGCTTCCGTGACCGTGGCGTCAATGCTCTTCAAACCTAACAAACTGGAGTACGACGACGCAAAGCCTGACTATATAGGTCACGAGATAAGCGACGAGTTCGTCATCGGGTATGGCCTCGATTTTGACGGCTTCCACCGTAACCTGGACGCCATCTACAAAGTCAAAAATAACAATTTAACAGCTTAACATATTAACAATTTAACATTAATTTGCCATGAATGAAGAATTGAAAAAAGTAATGGAGGTTGCCGGGGTATGGACCAAGGAACCTTTTGATGCGGAGACACGCGCACAAGTGAAAGCGATGATGGAGGCGGAGGACAAGACCGAACTCATCGATGCTTTCTATCGTACCCTCGAGTTCGGTACCGGCGGACTCCGTGGTATCATGGGACCGGGTACCAACCGGATGAACAAATACATTGTTGCCATGGCTACTCAGGGCTATGCCAACTATCTGCTCAAAGTGCAGAAACAGGGTGGCTTCCAGAATGTACAGAACGGTCGCGTAGCGGTTGTTGTAGGTCACGACTGCCGTAATAACGGACGTATGTTCGCAGAGACGGTAGCGAATATCTTCTCCGCCAACGGAATCAAGGTCTATCTCTTCGAGTCCCTGCGCCCGACGCCTGAGTGCTCTTTCGCTATCCGTCATCTCAAATGCCAGGGCGGTGTCAACGTCACGGCTTCACACAACCCCAAAGAGTACAACGGCTACAAAGCATACTGGGAGGACGGCTCGCAGGTGCTCCAGCCGCATGACCAGGGTATCATCGAAGAGGTGAACAAAGTGACCCTCGCGGATGTCAAATGGGAGGCGGACAAAGACCTCATCGAGATTATCGGCGGCGAGATGGACTACGACTACATGATGGCGGTCAAGTCCGTCATGATTGACCAGGATTCTATTCTCCGTCAGAAAGACCTCAACATCGTATATACACCGATGCACGGTGCCGGACGTCAGATCGTGCCGATGTGCCTCCGCTCATGGGGATTCCAGAATATCCACGTAGTACCCGAGCAGATGGTCATCGACGGTAACTTCCCGACCGTTGTATCCCCGAACCCCGAGAACGCTGAGGCGATGACACTCGGTATGAAGTTAGGTACCAAGCTTGGTGCCGACCTGGTGATTGCGTCCGACCCCGACGCTGACCGTATCGCTATCGTCTGCCGAAACGACAAAGGCGAGTGGGTCATCATCAACGGTAACCAGACCAACATCATGTACCACTACTACATCATCAACAACATGAAGCGTCTGGGCAAGATGCGCGACGACATGTATATCGTCAAGACCATCGTCACCTCCGAGCTCATCCGCAAGATTGCTGACGCGCAGGGCGTTACCCTCACCGACGAATACACAGGCTTCAAGTGGATTGCCAATCGTATCCGTATGTGGGAAGGCAAGCGTAAGTATATCGGCGGCGGCGAAGAGTCCTTCGGCTTCCTCCCGTATGACGCTGTACGCGATAAATGTTCGCCTTCGGCTATCTGCCTCATCTGCGAGATTGCAGCGTATGCCAAGGATAACGGAATGACCCTCTATGACTACCTCCTCAAGATTTACGAGGACTACGGCTTCCAGCGCGAGACCACTATCAACGTCGTTCGTCCGGGAAAGACCGGCGCCGAGGAAATACAGCAGATGATGAAGGACTACCGTGCCAACGCACCCAAAGAGATTGCAGGCGAGAAAGTGGTCAAAATCAAAGACTTCAAACTCTTGGAGCAGCAAAAATTGGAAAATGGTAAATGGGTAAATGAGAAAATAGAAATGCCTCTTAATGCTACCTCCAATGTGCTCCAGTACTTCACGGAGGGCGGCTTGAAAGTCTCTGTTCGTCCGTCTGGTACCGAGCCGAAGATTAAGTTCTATTTCGAGATTCCGGTTAAATCCGGCAAACCGTTCACCGGCGCCGACTACGAGCGTTGCACCGCTGAGGCGGAAGCCCGCGTGCCGGCAATCAAGAAGAGCCTCGGATTATAAAATCCTAGGTCAACCTAGGTTGTTCTAGGTAGCCCTATATAATTAAAGAACGCGCGTACGTGTGTACGCGCGTTCTTTATTTGTTTCCTTCCTTATTTGTTTCCTTCCTTCCGCCCTTCGCCTTTCTCCTTTTCTCCTCCCTTGAGCGGGTGAAGAGCTCTGCTCGATCGGACTGCCGGTGGCCGTCCGTAGAACTCCCTGGGGGGGGGGCCCTTCTCCTTTTCTCCCGCTTCTCTCCTTTTCTCCTCCCTTTCTCCTCCCTTGAGGGGAGGCCGGGTGGGGTTTCCTCCGCCTTTGTTCATTGCGTCCGGATATTATCCGGACACGGCTCCGCCGTCATTAATTCGTAATTTTTAATTTTTAATTTTTAATTCTTTATATATCTGCACATACGTGTACGTGTACAGACTCCCGTACCCTTTCTCGCCTTCTTGTAACCCGGCGCGGTACGCTTGGAACCGTGCCTGCCATTCCGCCGCTTCGGATACCGCCTCCGCGGAACACTCCTCCGGCTTGCGGGCGGCTTTCTCGATGGCGTGCGCGCGTTTCTGGGCGGCCTTGATCAGCTCCCTGTTCCGCGTCGCACCCTCGGACCACGCTCCCTCATGTTTGCGCAAGAAATAAATCTGGTGCTCATCGCCGCTCCCTTTGCGGTAACGCGATACCATCCGCATGCCGTGGATCTCACCGTATTTCTTGCTGTCCAGAGCCCCCGTCAGTTGATCTACAACTACATGATACTTTACTTTTCCCATAAAAATGTTTGTCTTTATTCTTTCGTCTTTCGACTTTTTTCTTTGAGTGGCTTCGCCACGGTCTTTCTACTTTGAGCGCAGCGGTCTTTTTCTACTCGGATGCATAGTGACCTAGACCATACCTAGACTATACCTAGACCATATGAATCCTGTTACAGCACCGTCGGTACACAGTGCAACCATGGTCATGACCGTACTTGGCGTACCTCCTCTTTTTTATTTTTTCTTGCAGCAAAGGTACAACATTTTTCTGACACTCGCAAGAAAAATCTTTAAAAAACATCAATTTTTGCATTTTCTTGAGAAAAACATTTGATTTACTGTTTTTTTTGAGAAATCACACATTCCTCTTGCAAGTGTCATTTTTTTTGCGTAATTTTGCAGCGCAAAATGCAACGCTGGCACCGACAGCGCACGCTTTTTGTATGTCTGTCGCTTTCCGGTAATCCGGAAACCCGGAAATCCAGTAATCCGGAAATCTATAAATCAACAATAATATCAACCCTTTAAAGTTGCGCCCGACACATATTAGGGAATTTATCATGAGAAAACTTTTTACCCTATTGCTCGTTGTAGCAGCCTGCGCAGGAACCATGTTTGCCTCTGTTACCATCAATGGACTGAACTACTACTTCGATGAGACAGAGAATACTGCAGAGGTAGTCCAAAGTAGTTCCGTAAGCGGAGACCTCGTCATTCCATCCTCTGTGACCTACAATTCTGTAACCTATAGTGTCACAAGCATTGGAGTTCAGGCTTTCTTTGATTGCAGCGGTTTGACCTCTGTGACGATTCCCAATAGCGTTACAAGCATTGGAGATAAGGCTTTCTCTTTAGTAGCTAACATTGTTTATAGTGGTTCTGCAACCGGCTCACCATGGGGTGCAAGAAGTATAAACGGATATGTTGATGGATATTTGGTGTATAGTGATGAAACAAAAACTAACTTACTTGCATGTTCTTCTGCTGCAACAGGAGACATAACTATTCCCAATAGCGTCACAAGCATTGGAGGTTGGGCTTTCTATCGTTGCAGCGGTTTGACGTCTGTGACGATTCCCAATAGCGTCACAAGCATTAGAGAGTATGCTTTCGTTGGTTGCAGCGGTTTGACCTCTGTGACGATTCCCAATAGCGTCACAAGCATTGGAGAGGGTGCTTTCGCTGAATGCACCGATTTGACCTTTATAACGATTCCCAATAGCGTCACAAGCATTGGAAATTATGCTTTCTCAGGTTGCAGCGGTTTGACCTCTATAACGATTCCCAATAGCGTCACAAGCATTGGAGAGTGGGCTTTCTCTGGTTGCACCGGTTTGACCTCTATTACGATTCCCAATAGCGTCACAAGCATTGGAAATTATGCTTTCTATTTCTGCAAAAGTCTGTCTTCTATTTATAATTATGCCACTTCGCCGCAGGTAATTGATAGCGAGGTATTTGGAGGAGAAGAGTTTGAACAAGATGGTGTAAAATATGGACCAGTAGATCAATCCCTATGTAAACTATATGTACCGGCACAATCTGTCAATTTGTATAAAACAGCAAATGGCTGGAAAGAGTTTAAAAACATAGTACCCATCCAGGCTTCGGAAGCAGATGTGACGGAAGTCCAAATAACCCCTTCTGTCACAACGGTTGATATTGCATGGCCGCAAGTTTCCGGTGCCGCTTCATACGAACTGGTTATCAAAGACAAAGACGGCAATGTTATCTGCACACTTACCTTCAATGCGCAGGGCCAACTAACCGCCTTGGCTTTCAATGCGCCGGCGCGTAATAATGCTCCGCAACAAAAGCAAGCGGCAGGCTTCCAGTTCACCGTAACAGGCTTGGAGGAGGGAACCGCTTATGACTACACCATCGTCAGCAAAGACGAAAACGGCACGCCCTTAGATACCCAAAACGGCTCTTTCACTACGGCTGACACACCAACTGCCATTGACAACACTCCCTTCCCTTCAGGGGAGGGTCGGGGAGAGGCTCTCAAACTCCTCCGCAACGGACAAATCTACATCCTCCGCGGTGAGAAAGTTTATACCATAGACGGACGAAAAGTCCGCTAATAGGGCTCCCGCAGATTTCTAATCTGTGGGAAGAGCGGAGGCAATGGTCGCACTTACGAT
>JAGKVE010000042.1 GCA_021152555.1 Bacteroidia bacterium
AAATAAGCACAATGTCTTGTCACTTTTGGCGCATCCTTCCACTTTTCTAAAATGCCATTGTTAATTCACAAAAAAGTTAATCTGTCGTATTTTTTATAAAAATACTTGTGTATGTAAAAAAAAAGTTGTACCTTTGCGCCCGTTTTGAGAAAAGGAGTATCATGGGGAATATATTGAAAGGAAAAAGGGGCATCATTTTTGGTGCCCTTGACGAGCGTTCACTTGCGTGGCACGTTGCGCTCAGGTGTGTGTCAGAAGGAGCTCGGATTGTATTGACGAACACGGAGTCCGCGATTACATTGGGAACGATAGCGGAGTTGTCGGAAGCGCACGGTCTGCCGTTGATAGCGTGTGATGCGACGAAACCGGAAGAGATATCGGCTTTGTTTACGCGCGCGAAAGAGTTATTAGGAGGTCAGATAGATTTCATATTGCACGCGGTGGCTCAGAGCACCAACCTGCGTCGTCATCGTAGTTACGACGATGTGAGTTACAGTTATTTTCAGCAGACGTTAGACGTCTCGGCGTTGAGTCTGCATAAGATACTGCAGACAGCGATGAAGACAGACGCCATATCGGAAGGCGGCAGTGTAGTAGCGTTGTCTTATATTGCGTCAGAGCGTTATTTCTACGGATACAACGACATGTCGGACGCGAAAGCGATGTTGGAGTCCATCGCCCGACAGATGGGCGGTTTGTACGGACGTAAGAAGGGAGTACGGGTGAACATAGTGAGCCAGTCACCTACCCCGACGAAAGCGGGCAGCAGTTGGAAGGAGTTAGAGTTCTTCTACCGTTATTCCGACCATCTCTCGCCCTTGGGCAACGCGGACGCGGACGACTGCGCGGACACCTGCGTAGCGTTGTTCAGCGACCTGATGCGGAAGGTGACGATGCAGACGATATACTGCGATGGAGGTTTCGGTCGTACGATTCTGACGCCGGAACTGATGGAGGACTATAGGAGAATTGAGAATTGAGAAATAAATATGAAGATAGATTTACAGTTGATTCATGACATCCTGTACAAGGATGGTCGATTAGCATGGGATGATGCGTCTATGCAAGGAATAGCCGAGAGTTATGCGTTCCTTGAGCGTTTTTCGAACGAGAAAGTGATCTACGGCATCAACACGGGTTTCGGTCCGATGGCTCAATGGCGTGTTGATGACGGTCACTTGCGTGAGTTACAATACAACATCATCCGCTCTCACGCTACGGGTGCGGGACCAGCATTGGAAGACCGTTATGTATGTGCAGCGATGTTAGCGCGTGTAGGTTCGTTTGCCCAATGCAAGAGTGGGATACACCCGGAGTTGGTAGTGCTTCTGACGGAGTTCATCAACCGCGGTATCTATCCGTTCATTCCGAAGCACGGCAGTGTAGGTGCGAGCGGTGATTTGGTTCAGTTGGCGCATATAGCATTATGTCTCATCGGCGAGGGGAAGGTTCATTACCGCGGCGCATGGCGTCCGACGTGCGAAGTGCTCAACGAGTGCGGTCTTCGTCCGATAGGAATTCATATCCGCGAGGGGTTGAGTTGTACCAACGGCACGAGTGTGATGACGGGTATCAGTGCGGTTAACCAGTTAGAGGCGGAGAACCTGCTGCGTCTGGCGACTCTTGCGGCGGTATGGATGAATGAGATAGCGGGCAGTTATGACGACCTGATGGCCGCCCCGCTGAACGAATACCGCCGTCACGCCGGACAGATCAGGATAGCCGCACAGATGCGTGAACTGAGCAGAGGCAGCCGTCGTCTGCAAAAACGCGAGAACAAGTTATACAACGACTCGCACAAAGACGTGCAAATCTTCAAAGACAAAGTGCAGGCGTATTACTCATTGCGTTGCGCTCCTCAGATTTTAGGTCCGATAGCCGACACGCTGTCTTACAGCCGTCAGGTTATTGAAGAAGAACTGAATGCGGCGAGCGACAACCCTATTGTTGATCCCGTAACGGAGAACGTCTATCACGGCGGCAATTTCCACGGCGATTACATCTCGCTTGAAGCGGACAAGATGAAGATAGCGATGGTACGTCTGGCGATGGTAAGCGAACGCCAGTTGAATTACCTGTGCCACGACCGCATCAACGGGATTCTCCCGCCGTTCCTGAATATGGGTACGCTCGGACTGAACTACGGTATTCAGGCGTGTCAGTTCACCGCGACAAGTACCACCGCGGAGTGCCAGACCTTGGCGATGCCGAACTACGTCCACTCCATCCCGAACAACAACGACAACCAGGATATCGTCTCCATGGGCACCAACAGTGCGGAACTATGCACGCAGGTGATTGATAACTGCTACCAAGTGATGTCCATCCTCTATATGTCGATGGCTCAGGCGGTAGACTGTCTTGATATCAAGGACGCCCTTGCTCCCTCGACACGTAAGCAGTATGACGCCATCCGCGCTATCACTCCGACCATCATAGACGACACGCCGTTCTATGAGGACATCGCTGCTGTCGAACAATATTTGAGAAACTTGAAAATATAAACTATATGGATTACGCATTAGTAACAGGCGCGAGCCGCGGAATAGGTCGCGCTATAGCAGAGCGTTTGGCTCGAGACGGCTACACGGTGCTTATCAATTATCAGAGCAACACGTCGGCAGCAGAAGCGACTAAAGAGGCGATAGAGGTCTCAGGCGGCAAAGCCGAGTTGCTTCCCTTCGACGTAAGTGACGGGAAGGCGATAGAAACCGCCCTGACGTCATGGGAAGAGGCTCATCCTGGCGAGCACATCAGTGTGCTGGTCAATAACGCCGGAATCCGCCGTGACGGACTGATGGTTTTTATGAGCGAAGAGGACTGGCACGACGTGCTTCGCACGACCACGGAAGGTTTTTACTACATCACCCATCACCTCATCGGTGGGATGATACGCGCTCGCAAAGGGCGCATTGTCAACATCACCTCGATTTCCGGCGTAACGGGTCTTCCCGGGCAAGCCAACTACTCTGCGGCTAAAGCGGCTCTCATCGGTGCCACTAAAGCACTGAGCAAGGAAGTGGCAGCCCGCAAAGTGACTGTAAACGCCGTAGCCCCGGGTTTCATAGCCACCGACATGACCGCCGACTTGGACGAAGCGGAACTGAAAAAGACCATACCTGCAGGCCGTTTCGGGCAGCCCGAAGAAGTGGCGGCGTTGGTCGGATTCCTCTGTTCCGACGAAGCGGCATACATCACGGGACAAGTAATTAACATTGCCGGCGGAATGGGCTAATCCCCCCGCACGATTACGAGTACAGATATGCACTTATTCGACAATCTGAAAAAATCGTTCAGTAAGGAACCGTATAATGCCCGTCAAGCCCAAGAAATGGCGCACCTCTATTCCTGGGTCCCGTCATCTTCCAGGTATGCCGTTTGATGCTCAAGTACGGCATACTGGAATTACTTCACGACCACCAAGACGGTTTGACTGAGGAAGAGATAGTAAACGCCACGGGACTAAGCGACTATGCCGCCAAATGTCTGTTGGAGGCGTCATTGACAACTCACATCATTCTTATAGACCCCACAACGGACAGATACCGTCTGGCCAAAACAGGCTGGTTCTTACTGCGCGACGCCATGATACGTGCGGATATTGATTTTAACCATGACGTCAACTATGAGGGGTGGTATTTGCTGGACAAAGCATTGGAAGAAGGCAAGCCTGCCGGTTTGAGACATTTCGGAGAGTGGCCCACTATCTACGAAGGGCTCAGTTCTCTTCCGTCCGGAGTACAGAAGAGTTGGTTTGGATTTGACCATTACTACTCAGACCATAGTTTTGACGAGGCACTTAAGATTATAAGTGCCAATAAGACGCGCCATCTGCTGGATGTTGGCGGTAATACCGGACGCTTCGCGATGCGTTGCGTGCGTTACAATCCTTCTATCGAAGTCACTATATGCGACCTGCCGCAGCAAATCGTCCTGATGCACAAAGCCACGGAAGGGCAAGAAGGCGCAGATCGTATTCACGGCGTGGGAATGAACATACTGGATGAGTCCAACGCTTTCCCAAGCGATAAACGGTATGATGTGATATGGATGTCGCAGTTCCTCGATTGTTTCAGTGAAGCGCAAATCGTGTCAATCCTGCGCCGCGCGGCAGCAATAATGGATGACGACAACCGTATTTATATTATGGAGACATTATGGGACCGTCAGGATTACGTGCCCGCAGCCATGAGTCTCACAATGACAAGCCTCTATTTCACCGCGCTCGCGAACGGAAACAGCAAAATGTACAACACCGATGACATGGTGCGCCTCATTCACCAAGCGGGCTTGGAAGTGGAAACGATACATGACCGCATAGGTAATGGCGGCCACTCCATTCTTGTAGTCAAACGGAAACTGTAAAATCGAACCACACACAATATTCATAACCATATTATATGACAAAAACAGAAATTGCAGAGAAAGTAAATACCCTCCTGACGGAGGAATTTGAGATAGCTTCGGAACTACTCACTCCGGAGGCGTCTCTCAAAGATGATTTGGAAATCGACTCACTTGATTTTGTTGACATCGTCGTACTCATTAACCAAGAGTTCGGCTTCAAACCGCAAACAGAAGACCTGAAGAGTGTGAAGACTTTGCAGGACTTTTACAATTATATTGGAGAGCACGTCTGATGGCAGAACAAGCGTGGAACGGTCAAACAGGCGGAACACATTGGATGCAACGTACATTGGTGGGTCTCATCCGCTGCGTCGGGATACAAGCCGTCTATGGGATTATGCACTTATGGCTGGTTTGGTATGTCTTCGCGCGTCCGGATGTCACACGCGGTGCGTATATCTTTCACCGCCGTCGCGGCCGTAACCGTTTTCTGGCAGCAATTGATGTGTATAGAAGTTACTATCATTTCGGAAAGGTAATTATTGACCGTTTTGCCGTCTATTCCGGCTATAGGTTTGACATCGTGGCGGAACATACAGAGCGTTACTATGACAAAATGAACAGCCACGCAGGTTTTATACTGCTCTTCTCGCATCTGGGAAATAGCGAAATGGCGGCGTACTCAATGGCAACTCCCGGCAAGCGAATGAATATCCTCGCGTTCGGCGGAGAGACACCGGTGGTGATGGAAGAGAGGGCGAAAGTGCTGGAGAAAAACAATATCGGCATGATTGTTGTTAATCCGGGTGATATAAGTCATATTTTTGAGATAAACGAATCGCTGAACCGCGGAGAAGTGCTGGCGGTAGCAGGCGACCGGCGAATGGGAGACAAAACGATTGACTGCACGTTTATGGGCGGTACGGCTCCGCTGCCCGCAGGGGTGTTCCAGTTATGCGCGGCTATCCGCTGCCCTATTCTGCTGACTTTTGTGCTCAAAGAGCCGAAAAACAAATATCATATTTATATGGAGGAACTGCATATCAACACCACCCTTCCTCGTGCCAAACAGGCAGCGGACCTTGCGCAACAGTATGCGTCACGATTGGAACAGATGGCGCTCGAACATCCATACGAATGGTTTAACTTCTTTGATTTTTGGAATCAACCGCACAAGGCGGTCAAATAAATGGTATATTGCATTGGACATAATATTATTTCGCCGCTTGGCGAAGATACGCAGAGCAACGTGAAAGCTGTTCAGTCCGGACATAGCGGGCTGAAGATTTATACCGACCGCTTTGCAGACGTGGAACCTTTCTGCGCGTCGCTCTTCGCCACCCCTCAACAGTTCGTTCCCCTGTGTACACGGTGTGCGGAAACGGCAATCCGTCAATCCGGCATTCAAGGAGACAGCAATGACGTTATCTTCATCCTGTCAACCACAAAAGGCGATAACCTCGACTTGCTGACTCCGGCACTGTCCATAGCACGGCATTTTGGCAATCCGAATAGCCCGATAGTCGTCAGCAATGCTTGCACTTCGGGTGTGTGCGCGCAAATAACTGCCAAACGGTTGTTGGAGGCCGGTTTGTACAAACATGCTGTAGTGATAGGATGTGACATACAAACACGTTTCATTGTCAGCGGATTTCAGGCATTCAAGGCCCTGTCGCCCGAACCATGCCTGCCCTTCAGTCCGGAAAGGAAAGGACTGAATCTCGGCGAAGCCGCAGCCACAATCGTTTATACTGCAGAACCGCATGAAGGGTGGAGACTGGAGGCCGGTTCTATTCATAACGATGCCAACCATCTGTCCGCCCCGAGCCGTACTGGAGAAGGCGCTTTCCGATGCCTACAGGACGTTACGGAGGGCATACAGCCGCATTCCATCAGCCTGCTCGGCGTACATGGTACGGCTACGTCCTACAATGATGCGATGGAGACAGTCGCCCTTGAGCGAGCGGGACTGCAAAACGTACCTATCTCGGCTCTCAAACCTTTTTACGGCCATACAATGGGTGCCGCAGGAGTATTGGAGACAATCATTGGAATGCAATTGGTACAGAAAGGTACATTCATAAAAATGCTCTCCGGATTCGGAGGCGTCAATGCGGCTATACAATTACGATGCGAATAATACAACAAATAGAAATTACCCCGACATCGGTTATGCTGAACGGCGAACCGGTTACCGTACAGGAGACAGGCGATAAAATGCTTGTTGAGTTATACCGTCGGTATGCAGGTAACTATCCTAAGTTCTTCAAGATGGACACGTTGTCACGTTTAGGATTTATTGCCGCGGAAATCCTTCTTGGCCAGCCCGCTGACCAAGGACAACCACAAGTACAGACTGTTATCCTTGCGAACCGTAGTGCCAGCATTAAGAACGACACAGATTACCAGGCAACTATCTCGGATGGCAAATACTACCCTTCCCCTGCGTTATTCGTTTATACCCTGCCGAATATTGTAACCGGAGAAATTGCCATACGCCATCACATACAGGGAGAAACGGCGTTCTACATTCTGGATAAAGAGGAAGAATTAGCCCCTATTATCCATTCTACTCCTTTCGAAGCAGCACTCACCGGATGGTGTGAGTGCAGCAAGCCAAACAGATTTTATGCAAAATTACAAATTATATGGAACAACTAATTGAACAACTGAAACAACAAATCATCGAATCCCTCAATTTTGAGGACATGACTCCTGCGGACATAGATGCCGACGCCCCTTTGTTCGGCGAAGGACTGGGCCTCGACTCCATCGATGCGCTTGAGTTAATCATGCTTCTGGACCGCGAGTACGGCATCAAATTGGCTGACCCTAAAGCAGGCAAAGCCATCTTCAAATCCGTTCGCATAATGGCAGAATACATCCAAGCTAACAGGACCAAGTGAAAATAGCCATCACAGGAATAGGAGCCATCAGTGCCATCGGCAGTAACTGTGCCGAGATGCTGGAAGCACTGCAAGCCGGACGTTCCGGTATCGGAAAAATGCGTTTTCTCGGCAGTACACACACGGACATTCCCGTGGGAGAGGTGCCATATAGCGATGCCGAACTCAAACAGATGGCAGGCATTACAGATGAACCTGCACCACGTACTTCGCTGCTTGGCATCATAGCGGCACAGGAAGCACTCAGAATGGCCGGCACACAATGCGATGTTTTCATTTCGGGCACTACGGTCGGAGGAATGGATTTGACCGAGCAACATTGGTACGACTACGCGCAAAGCAAAGCGGTAGAGAATATTCGTTTGCACGAAGCCGGTGAGTCAACAAATCTCATCGCGCATGCACTACACCAACCGTTCACCTTTGTTGCCACACCTTCTACTGCCTGCTCTTCGGCACTCAATGCAGTTATGCTTGGTGCCAACCTCATACGTTCCGGCAAAGCGAAAGCAGCATTGGTAGGAGGCGCGGAGAGTTTGAGCAAGTTCCATCTCAACGGTTTCAACACCCTCATGATCTTGGACAGACAGCCATGCCGCCCGTTCGATGCAGATCGTAACGGACTGAACCTTGGTGAAGGGGCCGGATATCTCGTTATCGAGCGTGAAGAAGACGCCCTTGCACGAGGAACGCATATTCTCGGATATATAGGAGGGTACGCCAACACATGCGATGCCTTCCATCAGACCGCATCATCCGATAACGGTGAAGGAGCGTATCGAGCCATGAAAGGCGCATTATCTATGGCGAACCTGTTGCCGGCTGAGATTGATTATGTTAATGCGCACGGCACTGCCACTCCGAATAACGACCTGAGTGAGTCTGCTGCTTTATTACGTATTTTTGGAGAAAATATGCCGGCAGTCAGTAGCACTAAAGCCTTTACAGGCCATACAACCTCAGCTAGTGGAGGGCTTGAAGCAGTAATCTGCGTCCTTGCCATGCAGCATGCTTTCATTCCGGCGAACTTGAATTGGAAGAATACTTCCGAAGGACTAATCGTACCTGTGGCACAAACCCTACACCGGCCAATACATAATATACTATGCAACGCGTTTGGTTTTGGAGGCAATGAGTCTTCGCTTGTTATATGCGCCAAGGGGCGTGAACTGAGCGAGACCGTACCCACGCCCCTACATCCGAAACTCGCCATAGAACAGTTACCTGCCGAAGATGGCTCAGTCAGTCGCTACGTCTCTCCTGCAGAAGGAAGGCGAATGACGTTACAGACACGACGCCTGGTGGCAGTGGCAAAGCGTGCTTTGGATGAGTGCGGCATCGAGAAACCGGATGCCATTATCTGCGCGACACAATGGGGATGTATGTTACAATCAATGCGCTTCTTGCAGGACATGATGGATTATAATGAACAACAACTCAAACCCACACCATTCATACAATCAACACATAATACCATCGCATCGCTCATCGCCATCCTCACCGGAAACCATGGATATAATGCCACGTATTCACAAGGAGAGCGCTCTATTGATTGCGCTATAACTGATGTTGAAACACAGATGAGTCTCGGACTTATACACTCTGCACTTGTGTTGGAGTTTGACGAAGAAGTAGAAAAATGGGATGAAGTCTTGGCTCTCATCGGTGACCGAACAAAAGCTATCGCACGCGCGTACGTGTACACGAACTAATTTAGGAATACATGAGACTTATCCTTTTGGCATTGATACAGAGCCTGTTCCTTTGCGGAGGACAGATGTTCATGAAACTGGCACTTAAAGCCTCTGGTTCTTTCTCGTGGACATGGTCCTTTGTACTTGCCCAACTGACCAATTGGTGGTGGCTCGCATGCGGCGTGTCATTTACCACGGCGGGTATTTTGTGGATGTACATACTCAAGCATTGGTCCTTCTCACAGGCTTACCCGCTCAGCAGTCTCGCTTATATTTTTGGAATGATTGCTGCCATGTTAGTCTTCCATGAACATATTGCATGGACACAATGGGTTGGAATACTATTTATTATGGCGGGATGTTACCTTGTCGCCAACTAAAACTGAATACTATTTCTCATGCTTGCATTGATTATTGCTGCTATAATAAGCCTTGAAGCGGACTTTATGCAAACCAAACAAGTCGCACTAATGAACGAACCGCAAGTTTCTTCCGGTCACATGACTTATCGTGCGCCGGACTTTATGCGGTGGGAATATCAAAAACCCGAAACGATTGTCTGGGAAGTGGATGGAGACAAAAGTAACGTCAATCCACAGATTCAGAAACTGCTGCGCATGATTATGTCGTCTATCGCAGGAAACACGCAGGAAGACACCAGGATGTTGCGGGAGTCCAAACGGCTCTTTAAAGCGGTCAACATCACAATGGATGAAAAACAAGGCACCGCCAAACGTGTCGAACTGATTGAGAAAAACGGAGATACCACTATCATTGAATTTAGTAATGTCATTAAGAAATAAATCAATATGTGCCCTTATTCCGACGTATAACAACGCCGGAACAATACTTGATGTGGTGCGTCGTACCCATCGCCAACTACGCGATATCATCGTCGTAGCGGACGGGTGTACGGATAATACGCTCGAGTTGCTCGCTACGTTGGATTTTCCGGTCACTATCGTTACTTACCCCAAGAACAAAGGAAAAGGCGGCGCACTCGTCGCAGGTTTCCATAAGGCCATACAAATGGGCTTTGACTACGCACTCACAATTGACGCGGACGGACAGCACTATCCCGAGGATATACCTCTTTTGCTGCGTGCACTGGATGTACATCCTGGTATGCTCATTGTCGGTTCACGGCAGTTCACAGACAAGAATATGCCAAGCAAAAGTAAATTTGCCAACAAGTTCTCTAATTTCTGGTTCCGCCTGCAAACCACTGTCAACTTGCCGGATACACAGACTGGATTCCGTATATATCCACTTAATAAGCTATACGGACTCAACATTCTCACCAACCGATATGAAGCGGAACTCGAACTGCTTGTCTTTGCCGCATGGCATAATGTGCAACTCATTCCTGTTCCTGTACGCGTTTACTATCCACCAAAAGAACTACGAGTCAGTCATTTTAGACCTGTATATGATTTCACGCGCATCAGTATTCTCAACTGTTTCCTTTGCTTGGGAGCACTCCTTTTCGGATATGTGAATATGTATTGGCGGACTGTCCTCTGTTTCGGTTATTTCGGGCTAACGATGCCCCTTTTCATCAGTCCCTATTCGCTCCTTTTCTTTGCTGTTTTAGGTAATACTCCCGAGAGCAGGCTACGTTACCATAAGCAAATGCAGCGACTGGCGAAGCATTATTGTTTCATGCTCGGCGGATTGCATTATACAATTGATAATCCGTACAAGGTGCAGCTCGATGACGGACCGTCGGTTATCATTTCTAATCACCAGTCCCTTATTGACATTATGATTTTCCTTTCTCTCACGCCGAAGATGGTGGTGATGGTGAAAGATTATATCTGGAAGAATCCTGTTTTCCATACCGTTGCCGATAAGTTGGATTGTTTCCCGCTCTCGATGGACGATGAGCATAAAGAAGCGCTCTTCAAGCGCGTTACGGAGGAAGGCTATTCGATTATGCTTTTCCCGGAAGGCACGCGCACCACAACCGGCGAGATTGGGCGTTTCCATCGCGGTGCAACATATTATGCCCAAACACTTAATCTGCCTATCCGCCCGCTTTTCATAGAAGGCTTGTGCGATTATATCAGCCGACGCCAGTTTGCGCTCAAACCCAATCACGTCACGGTACATCTACTGCCGGAGATTATGCCGGATGACCGCTCGTTTGGACCTGATTATAAGCGCCGTACCAAATCGCTTGAGTGCCATTATAGCGCCCTGCTCCATTCCAACCGTATCCATGTCGGTATTCTCGGTGCGGGCGTCGGAGGCCTTTTCACAGGCGCTTTGCTTGCGCAGAGAGGCTATCAGGTGACGCTTTTGGAGCAACTGCCCCTCTACTGCGGAGGATTATATTCGTATGAACGGAACGGCGAAATATGGGCAACCGGCATGCATATACTGACAGGCCTCGAACCTGAAGGGGCTGTAACAAAAGTACTAGAATCGCTTGGTATTCAAGCAGATTGCGTGAGAACTACATTGGACCATTCGCCTGAGGAACTCATCGGAAAAGCAGAATGGGAGAAGAGCGGGAACGGTGTTTTTCGGTTTATCGGAGGTAGTCAGAAACTGGCAGATGATCTGGCATTGTTCATCACACGTCATGGAGGTCGCATATTGACTTCACAGCGAGTCACGCATCTCACACAAGACGACGGACAATTCATTGTCACTACAGAGCGTGCAACTATGCGGTTCGACAAGGTGGTCAGCAGTCTTCATCCGAAGCAATTACTTGCTATCACATCTCTTCCGCTATACCGCCCGGCTACTGTCAAACGTATCCTGTCAACTTCGGAGACGGTCGGCTCGTTTAAGACCTATATCAGACTGAAACCCGATGCACTGCCTTACGATGAAGTCACTCATTTTATTCCTGCGCATAATTTACTTGTAATGACGCCTTGCATTGAGCGCGGACAGCGTTTTGCCCGTACAATAGAGACCGTCATGCCTTTGGATTATTGTGAGTTAGCACCTTGGCAGGAAGACCGCAAAGCACATTATGCTGATTACGAGGAGTTTAAACAACGCAAGGAGCAAGAAGTCTTGTCACTTATCGAGACAATCTATCCGAACATCCGCAAACAGATGATTGATATATTCTCTTCCACTTCGCTTACTTTCCGCGATGACTATCTGTCGCCGGAAGGGGCTATGTTCGGTATGAGTGAGTCTGTAGGTTCGGTTCGTACGCGCGTTAAAGGGCTCTATCTCACAGGACAGAATGTGTTCCTTCATGGTCTGTGCGGCGTGGTGATGACTTCTTTATTAACTGTTGATGCCGTATGCGAAGAATAACGATTATCCTTATATGTCTCTGCATCGCCATGTCCGGCATGGCGAAGAAACCGCGCTTGACACCTTTCCTTGCTGACAGTTCGGCGAATTCGGGTATGGCTATTGTTGTCTGTCCGGGCGGAAGTTACTCGTGGCTTGATATAAAAACGGAAGGAATCGGCGTTGCGCAGTGGTTACAATCAAACGGAATCAATGCTTTTGTACTTGAGTACCATGTAGCAAACGTATCGGCGTATATGTTCGGATACCGCGTACTCGGTATCGGGAATAGGTATCCCAAGATGCTCAATGATGTGGAGTTTGCCCTGAAACAGGTCTATGATGCGGCAGATTCGCTTCATATTGATACGGCGCGTATCGGCGTCATGGGTTTCTCTGCGGGAGGACACCTGACCATGATGTCATTCACGCACAACCGCACGGCTTACAAACCCCGGTTCCTTTGCCCGATGTACCCCGTAGTCACATTTACAGACGAGCGCTACGTGCATAAACGTTCGAGGCGTGGCGCACTGGGTGTTTGGGGACAATGGAAACAACCCATGCGCGACAGTCTCTCTATTGAGCACCATATAACCACAGATTGCCCGCCCGTCTTCCTCGTTAATTGTGTCGATGACCCTGTCGTTAAATATCAGAACTCTGAGCTATTGGACTCGGCACTCACGGCAAACAATGTGCCGCATACATATATTCAATACCAAACAGGCGGCCACGGTTTCGGTGCGTCTGAGTCTAAAGGCACAACGGAAAGCAGACAATGGAAAAAAGCATTTTTACAATGGATATTGAGTTTGGAGCGATAGAACGTATCCGCACCTATCAGGAAGATTTGTTGCGCAAGCAGATTGCCTACCTTGCAGAGCATTCTCCGTTTTATCAGCGTCTTTTCGCCAAGCATGCCATCAATCCCGCTTCTATCCGTACGATAGAGGATTTGCAGCATGTCCCATTTACAGAGAAGTCTGATCTGCAACGTTTTAATGACGATTTCTTATGTGTTCCGAAAGAAGACATCATCGATTACATTACCACCTCCGGTACGCTGGGAGACCCTGTCCTTTTCGGTTGTACGGAGTCCGATTTGGAGCGGCTTGCGTATAATGAGCATAAATCGTTTGCATGCGCGGGTTTGCATAAAGGCGATATTCTGCAACTTATGACAACCATTGACAAACGCTTTATGGCGGGACTTGCTTATTGGTTGGGAATACGCCGGATGGGGGCAAGTATCATCCGGGTTGGAAACGGTATTCCCGAACTGCAATGGGATACTATCCAGCGTCTACACCCTACGGCAATCATGTGCGTGCCGTCATTTATACTGCGACTTATCGACTACGCCGAGCAAAACAATATTGATTATCGTCACTCCTCTATCCGTAAAATTATCGGAATCGGCGAAGGACTGCGCGATCAGCAGTTCAACCTCAATCTGCTCGGCCAGCGGATTCATGAAAAATGGCCCGAAGTGGAACTATACGCCACCTACTCTTCAACAGAGATGTCCGCCACTTTCTCCGAATGTGAACATGCCTGCGGAGGACACGTACATCCCGAACTTATTATCGTGGAAATTATTGGCGAAGATGACAAGCCTGTTCCTGACGGAGAATCCGGTGAAATTGTAATCACGACGCTTGGCGTACAAGGGATGCCTTTATTGCGTTTCCGCACGGGAGACATCGCCGCGAAGATAGCCCAACCATGTGCTTGCGGACGTAATTCGTACCGTCTCACTCCACTCATCGGAAGAAAGCATAATATGATTAAACTCAAAGGGACTACTATCTATCCACCGGCTATCAATGATGTGCTGGACCATACCCTTTTTGTAAGCAGTTACGTGGTAGTAGTACGCCCGTCAGACGCAGGTACAGATGAGGTTGTTGTACGTATCAGTTTAAGTGGGAACACCATTAGTGAACAGGAGGCGGTCGCGCAACTCAAGGAGCATTTTCGTAGCCGCCTGCGTGTAGCTCCGATTGTGGAAGTGCTGCCGGCTGAGGTCATTCAGCGAATCAATTTCCCGGCGAAAAGCAGGAAACCTGTTAAGTTCATTGACGAGCGATGAGAGAATGGTTGCTGCGTATATATGATTTTTTCTTGTCACATCGTGCCTGGCTGTGGACGGGACTGGCGGCACTAATTGTTCCGTTGGTGATACTTGCCTTCACGCTCCGTTACGATGAGGATATAATGGACTTCCTACCCGTTTCAGAAAATGAGCGGGAAGCATTGGATGAATATCGTACACAGCAGTCAGCTGCACGTTTTATTTTGGTTATTGAGGGTGGCAGTGAAGAACAACGATATGATGCGTTGGATGAGATTGCTGGACGTATTGCGGAGTTTGGATACGAACTGAACGAACCTGACATCAACGAGCAAATTGATGAACTCTACGCCAACATGCCCTATCTTATTGCTGACAGTGTCTATGACCGTTTCGATTCTGTCTTCACACCCCAAGCAATACACGAAGCGTTGCTGCGCGATAAACAGATTCTTGCGACACCCGGAACGGGGGCTTTTTCTGCCGCTATACGCCATGACCCGTTGCAACTCGTTCAACCTTCTACATTACGCAGCAAACAATCATCAGACCGCACCTATGCGTTCTGCACATCACCATACGGAGCTACAGAAACACAACATAATGCCGCACTCCTTGACTCGCTCAATAACATACTTTCAACAATCCATCATTCATCAACTCACTGGACCGGTTCGCCAGTCATTGCCGTAGGTAACGCAAGGCGCATAAAGATGGACACGCTGATGTGCATTTCCTTGTCATTAGTATTGATTATTATCCTGCTTGCGTATGCTTTCCCGTGCAAACGGGATCTATGGCTTATCCTGTTGGCGGTTTCCTTCGGATGGTTGTTTGGAATGGCGGTTTTAAGGATAGTCACACCTCTCGTCAGTGCCGTCGTTCTTGGGATAGGAAGTGTTCTTATCGGCATTGCCGTCAATTATCCGCTACACTTATTGGTTCACCGGCGTTATACCTCATCAATACGGCAAACGTTGGACGAAGTGCTATCGCCACTCGTGGTCGGAAACATCACCACCGTCGGGGCTTTCATGGCACTTATTCCATTAGAGGCGACCGCGCTGAAACATCTGGGAATCTTTGCCGCCGCGATGCTCGGAGGAACGATTGTGTTTTGCGTTTTTGTTATGCCGCATCTCATGTCTGCCGAACCAACGCCAGTACGAGAAATAAAACTCCCTCACTCCATCATTCCATCAATCCATAATTCATCAATCCATCAATCCATAATTTTTTTCCTAACTATCCTTGTCGGCATATATCTTTTAGTATTCAATATACAGCACCCAACAGCAAGCCTGTTCGATTCCAACCTCTCTCATATCAATTATATGACCCCTCAGCAACGCGAGGACATGGCAGCGTTAGATATAACAAAAGGGGATGCCACGCGTTGGGAACACTATTGGCAGACGCACGACGCGGACAGTCTCGTTGCCTGTGTGCAGCGCGAAGCGGAAGCGCTCGGTTTCCGTTCCGGCTCGTTTGACCCCTTCTTTGAACACATCCACCAATCATCAATCACCAATCACAAATCATCATTCAACTTCTCCTCCATCGCCCAACGTCTGAGTGATGATTTCGATTATATCGGCTTGGTTTGCTCAATTATTGTGTTTGTATTCTTATGGCTCAGTTTCCGCAATCTATGGTTGGCGCTCATCGCATTCGTGCCTATGTTACTCAGTTGGGTATGGATTTTTGCTATCATGCAGCTTTGCGGACTGCAGTTCAATATCGTCAATATCATCCTTGCTACATTTATATTCGGGCAAGGAGACGACTATACTATTTTCATCGTAGAGGGCTTATTGTACGAACATAGGACCGGCAAAACTATCTTGCCGCAGTTCCGCCAGTCTATCATCCTTTCGTCACTCATCATGCTCATCGGCATAGGTATCTTGGTTATCGCAGTTCACCCTGCGATGCACTCCCTCGGTGCCATCACGCTTATAGGAATGACCGTCGTGCTCATCATGGCGACTACCATTCCGCCACTCCTCTTCCGGATTTACACACATTTTAATAAAAATATATAAAATTAGTTATACCATGAAAAGAAATCGTGCCATAAGGCTAAGAAATCTCTTTATTCCTTTTCATTCGGCAGCGCATATAACCGCGCTGATTATTTGTATGCTGACGACCATGCAGATGATGGCGCAGATGTCACATGTTTTTTACGAAGGTTTCTCCCGTTGCTACGACGAAGAAGATGAGTACTACGGCTACACCGGCGGCAACGACGGCCTATGGGGCGGAGACATCGCTACAGCGATAGCCATCTATCAGGACGCGCCCGAATGGGACTTCACCTATTGCAATGCCGGCTATCAGTGTCTTAAAGTCGGTACAGCCCAAAAACAGGGTTCAGCTACCACGCCGGAGATTGCATGCGAAGGCGAGGCGGTACTCTCTTTCCGCGTCGCGCCGTGGGAAGGCGATTCGCTCTTTTACCTCTCTATCCAAGGCGGCGTCACCGCTGACAAGACCGTCTATGAACTCAAAAAACATCAATGGACGGATATCATTATCCACATCACGGATATCACTTCCGGTAAGATCCGCGTCACCTTCACCTCGACCAACAAACACCGCTTCTTCCTTGATGAAGTCTATGTCCGTCCTGTGGACCCGACCATTGGAGCCATACGGACACAAGAAGGCGCAAGCATTGATTTCGGGCTTCTCGGACGATATTATTCCGCCTCGGCGCGCACCTTAAATATCGAAGGAGCAAACCTCAAAAACGGAATTACCGCCTCGTTGGAAGATGGCGAAAACAACCTCTTCCAACTCTCTTCCTCTTCGCTGCCGGCCAATGGCGGCGAACTGACCGTCACCTGCCTGCAGGGTGCCGCTGCAGGGACACACGGCTGCTTTCTCTACCTCCGTGGCAAGGACGCCAAGACCAACGACGATGTGGAGAAACGTATTACGGTTATGATGGAAGTGGCAAATATAGACTTGGAAGGAGCCGGCACGAAAACCGCCCCTTATACCTGCGCCGATGTTATCATACTCGCTGACAACGAAGGCACCGTCTGGACCGGCACACGCTATTGGGTCACGGGATTTGTCATTGGCGGCGTCAAACGCTATAACAACCAGGAGTCCGGCAACTACGACGGCATCAGCATGACAGACAAACTGGCATTGGTGATTGCCGCCGCCCCCGACGAGAAAGACGAAAATAAGTACGTTACCGTGCAGATTAGCGATAATGCACGTGCTGCACTCAACGTGGTGGATAACCCCGAGCTCATCGGCAGACAAATCAGCGTCAACGGACTGTTACTCAATGACAAAGCCAATCCGTACTACCTCGGAAAACCCGGAGTGCGCGATGTGAGGTCTGACGCTCATTATATCCTCCCGCCCAAAGGCGCATCGCCTGTTGACAATGTACGAGGTGACAAAGTACAATGGACAAAAATACTCATCAACGGCACAATCGTCATACTACGCGGCGAGAACGCTTACTCCATAACAGGACAGAGAATAATTGTGCCGTAAGAAAATCAAACAAAGTTCCCTGTTCGAGCAGGCTAACGGCTACGCTCTCCTCACGGGACTTACTTTGAGCGTTCTGCACCCACAAAAAAGAGCATTGAAATGCTCTTTTTTGTGATATTCAGATGTCCTTCCTTGTGTTACTCAACCCGTTGACCCATTATGTTGTAGAGCGTGTGGTCGATGAGGATATAAATCTGTCCGTTGCGCAGTATCTTAGTGGCCGAAGGTGTGCACATAAAACTATCTATACCTTCGGTATCGTCTGGAGTATCGGTATCATCAATAGCTTCTTCGCTCCATCCGTTGCTAACGCCCAATATAAACTCCGGGTCAAACGATGCTACCAAATGGTTCATCTCTACCGCCTGACCGGCTTTCTCGCCCCATATATATTCCGCTAAATAGGGATAATCGATAAACGGATTTCGGTTGTGCTGGAAATTCGACACCGCGTCGGCACGCTTCACTTCTTTCTCCGAAACAGGGTCCATGCGGTGCCATGCAATCAGTACTGCCTGTTCCCACGGCTGGAACTCCAGATAGTTGTCATTCTGCATCGCAAACCGCGAACCCACGTCTTTGTTATCCAAACGCCAGCCTTTGTATTGCGAGCAGATAGTGGCGTCATAATTGCCGTTGATATCTTTTCCGTAGCATGTAGCCATATAGAAATACGCGCGTGCAAAATCGCCTTTGTACTCGTCTTTCGGCTCAAACACATAGAAATCCACATTGAGAGAATCGTGGTGAATCTTGCCTACTTTCAATGAGCCGGTATTGGATTTGAATTCCTTGACCGGCACTCCTAACGGATAATTGCTGCGGGCACTATTGGCGGTAGAGTTAGACGGATTCAGATGATAGCAGTCTTCAATACTTCGTTATTTTTTAACTAAATTTTTATAATTATGTTACATTATATTACAAATTTCAACAGCTCGTAGAAGT